>SLLR01000012.1 GCA_007134025.1 Desulfuromonadaceae bacterium
ACCAGGACACACTTTTCCGATCCGTTCTGTTCCTGGAAAAACGTCTGCAAGCCCACCTTGAAGGCCTTGGAAATACGCAGCAGGGTGGCCAGTGGCGGAATGACCTGTTCGTTTTCGATCTGCGACAAAAGTGGTTTGGAAAGGCCCGTGGCCTCAGCGAGATTCTGCAGGGTCATGCGCCGCTCCTGGCGCAGGCGGCGCACCTTGAGGCCGATGAGCAGTCCCTTGACCTCTTCTCTGATATCGTCCATGGGAAAGCATGCCTCGATGTCCGGGTTGAATTCCTGCCCCGCGTGACAGGGCGGGTCAAGGCCTGCCGGGGGTGGTATGCCGCCTGTTTGGTGCTTTGCGAGCAGTGCCGGCCATGTTACCATGAAAAACCGGATTTTCGGAATTGAAAGAGTGCTTTGATGATGAAGAATGCCCCCTCCTCCATAGAAGCTATTCTGTTCGACCTTGATGGTACGCTGCTCAATGTGGAGATGAACGCCTATATCTCCGGCTATGTTCAGGGGCTGGCCGGCCATTTTGCCGATTTGGTGCATCACTGCCGGTTTGCCGACACGATGGTGAATACCGCTTATGATCTGGTTCGCGCGGAGGGGGGCGATCAGAGTCTGGAACAGCTGTTTCTGTCGCTGCTTGAGCAACGGCTGGGCATCGACGGCGATCTGTTTCGGCGACGATTGCAACGGTTCTGCGACGACGGATTGCAGCAACTGGCGCCGCTGGTACGTCCCTTCCCCCTGGTTAGAGAGATTCTGCAGTGCTGTTTCGACAGTGACCTGCGGGTGATCATTGCTACCAACCCGGTTTTTCCGCGGGCTGTGGTTGAGGCACGATTACAATGGGGGCGGCTGGATGATTTCCCTTTTGAGCTGGTGACCAGTTACGAAAACAGCCGGTTCTGCAAACCGCATCGGCAATATTTTCTCGACATTCTCGTTTCCCGCGGGCTCGCACCGGATCAGGCCATGATGGTGGGCAACGACACCGAGTACGATCTGCCGGCGCAACAGGCGGGTCTGCCCACCTTCCTTCTCGATACCTGCCTCATCGATGAACGGAACCGCTCGGCCCATGCCGATTTTCGCGGCGGTCATCACGACCTGCTGGCGCTGGTGCGCTGTATCGCCGCCAAACGCCGCGACAATTGACAGGGCCTGCTTTTTTCAGTACTCTGCGGCTTGTTTTTGTCGTTGTCAAAGGAAGTTCCCTCACTGGGGCTTCCGCGTGGTGGCAAAGCACCAAAGGACGGCGTCACGATGAAAGCGTTTTGCCTGTCCGTTTCCGCTGGTAAGCGGACGGAGGGATTTTTTCCGTTAGGAGGTTCTATGGCCAGGGTAGTTGATAATCCTCAGATTGCCTTTCGACTGGCGCGTGCCATCGTTTCCGACATCGCTCTGTACAATCAGAACAAGGTTCAGGAAGGCATAGAAAATGACACGATTTTCGACCTTCTGGCGGATGAACTGCAGGAGGGACGGGAGCATTTTGCGAGCCGCGTTTCCGAGGTAATCGCCAACCGGGACCAGCTTTATGACCGGGCGATTGTCGACGTCATGATCAAGCAGGCCGGCAAAATCGACAGCCACATCTGGTAAATGGTGCAGGCGCGGCATTTTATTTTTGACCGTTCCCGCGCTACCGAGCGCCTCGACTGCTTTCTGGCCGGAGTTCTGCCGGAAATGTCCCGGTCGCAGCTCAAGCGGCTGATTGACGAAGGCCGGGTCACTCTCGGTGGGGCGCCGGCCAAGGCCGGAACCCGACTGAAGGGCGGCGAAGAGATCGCCGTCGTGGTTCCCGAAGCGGTTCCGGCCGAGACCCCTTCACAAGACATTCCCCTGACCGTTCTTTACGAGGATTCCCAGCTTATCCTTATCGACAAACCGGCCGGCATGGTGGTCCATCCGGCACCCGGACATGGGGAGGACACGCTGGTCAACGCCCTGCTGCATCACTGCCGGGATCTGTCGGGGATCGGCGGTGAGCTGCGTCCCGGCATCGTTCACCGTCTCGACAAGGACACCTCCGGCGTCATGGTGGCCACCAAGACCGACGCCGCTCATCGGCATCTGGCCGGTCAGTTCAAGGATCACAGCATCACCCGGCGTTATGTCGCCCTGGTGTATGGGGTTCTGCCGACCGCCAGAGGTACGATTGACCAGCCCATCGGCCGCCATCCGACCCAGCGCAAGAAGATGAGCACTGCGAGCCGTCGCGGCCGCCGGGCGGTCACCCATTGGCAGGTGCTGGAGAGTTTTTGCGGCGACCGCCTGACGCTGGTGGAGTTGACCCTGGAAACCGGACGCACCCATCAGATCCGGGTTCATCTGGCGGATCGGCAGCACCCTCTTGTGGGGGATCCGGTCTACGGTGGCAACCGGATTCGGAACCTGACCGACCCTGAATTGCGCCGCCGGGTTCAGGAGTTGGGTCGTCAGGCCCTGCATGCCCGTGTACTGGGCTTTGTGCATCCCCAAACCGGCGTCTACCAGGAAAGCACCAGTGCCCTTCCGGCTGACATGCAGGCGATCATCGACTATTTACGGGACAAGCAAACGGTGGCCGCCCGGGACGCCCATCCAACAAGGTGAAGCCCAGCACGGCCTTCGGAATCAAGGGAGTTTAATTCAGCATGAAACTGGTCAAACAGGGCAAAATAAGTCACTTTCAGCCCGAATGGGCCGTCAGCCACAATCTGCAGGCCGGCTTCAGTACCCGCAACGGCGGCGTCAGCCGGCCGCCCTTCAATTCACTCAACCTGGCCTACCACACCGAAGACGTTCGCCACAACGTGGAGGGCAACCGCTCGACACTGGCCCGGTCCTTTGGTCTGCAGCCCCACCAACTGCTCACCGTCAACCAGGTGCACGGCAGCGATATCCTGGTGATCGATCAGGCCAATTACGACCTTTCCCATTTTCTTACTCTGGAAAGTGACGCCATCGTCACCAACCAGCCCGGGATCATGATCGGCGTGCTGGTGGCCGACTGTTATCCGGTGCTGTTGTTTGATCCGGTGCAGCGGGTGGCGGCGGCGGTGCACGTGGGATGGCGGGGAGCAGCTGACAGCTTGTTGGGCAAGACCGTGGCCAGCATGCAAAGCCTGTTCGGCTGCCAGCCGCAGCAGCTTCTGGCGGCGGTCGGACCCGGAATCGCCGCGCAAAGTTATACCGTCGACCGGCCGGTGCGGGACGCTTTTCAAGCCGGCAGCGGTTACTGGGCGCAGATCGCCCGGGAGACCGTGTTGCACCAGTGGCAGCTCGATCTGCAGAAGAGCTGTCTGCTGCAACTGGAAGCTGCCGGCGTTGCCACAACCCAGATCAGTTTCGTTAAGGAAAGCACCAGCGTGCATCGGGAGTTGTTTTTCTCCTACCGCCGGGATCGGGGGCAAACCGGCCGACAGATGGGCTTTATTCTGCTGCCCTGAGGGGCTTGCCGGGCGTTTTGAGCGGGCGGTGATGACGGTTGCGATTGGGTTCGCGAGGTGTATCCGGCGAGAAAGGCGGAATGAGTTTTTTTACCGAGGTTTCAGAGGAACAGATTCGCCGGGAACGAAACAAGGCGCGGGAACTGCGACGCAGTCATTGGTGGCAAAACCGCATCGCCGGCGGCGTCTGCCATTATTGCGGAGCCCGGGTCGCTCCCGCGGAACTGACCCTGGATCACGTGGTGCCGCTGATTCGCGGTGGCCGGACGACCCGCGGCAATTGCGTTGCGGCCTGCAAGGACTGCAACAACCGTAAACGGTATCTGCTGCCTGTGGAATGGGACGAATACCTGGAGCAGCTGTCACAAAAGCGCTCTCCGGAGGATGAAACATGACTGCTTAAGCCCCTGCGCCGTGTTGCTCAGGGGCTTTTTGGGGGGATTTTTCAGGGAATCGCGGAAAAGCGGAATCGAAAGCAGCCAGGTCGCTTTGTTCTTGTTTTGCTCTACGGTGTTTTTCCGAGAGTCTCCGGTTCCTTAAGGGGGCCGTCGCCTGTTTCTTCGTGCTGTCGGGTGATCCGTGTCTGACCCGCCGTGGAATTCATTGTATGACACTTGACAAGCCCTTTTTTTGTTTGTGGCGCTGCTTGTCGTTTTTTCCGGACTGAGTTGTTGGGGCCTGATTGTCCGGGCGGATCAGCAATGGCGGCGGCAATTGCTGCGCCACTGGCAAGACGCTGCCGAGGGAGTCCGCCTTGACCAGGTGCGGGCTCTATACACCCTGACCCGGCAGCTTTCCCTCGGCGCCTACCAGAACCTGCAGCAGGCGCGCTTTATCACCGAACAGAAAACCCAACAGGAAAAGATCAGCTTTCTGGCCCATCACGATCAGTTGACCGGTCTGGAAGCCCTGATTCGCTGGCGGCATTTGGAAAAAGGCTTGCTGCCCCCCGGACAGTTTATTCCCGTGGCCGAGGACTCCCGGCTTATTGCGGCTCTGGGACGCTGGATTCTCGACGCGGCCTGTGTCCATATGGCGGACTGGCAAAGCCGAGGAATGCCCGCTGTGCCGGTCTCAGTCAACGTCTCGGCCCGGCCGCTGTTCGACAGCGAGTTTGCCGGCTTTGTGGAGAAAGCCCTGGCCAAATGGAAGCTGCCGCCCCGGCAGCTGGAAATGGAAGTGACGGAAAATTTTTTTTTGGGAAGCAATGAGGTGGTGGAAGAAGTAATAAACCGGCTCAAGGACATAGGGGGCGGCCTGACCCTGGACAATTTCGGTACCGGCTATTCCAGCTTCAGCTATCTCAAACGGTTTCGCACCGAATCGATCGCTCCTTTATGGATCATGCCTGTATTGATCTTCAGGACGCCGTGCTGGTCAAAACCATTATCGACATGGCCCGCAATCTGTGGATACAGGTGGTCGCGGAAGGGGTGGAGACTGCCGGCCAGCGGGATTTTCTGGTCGACAAAAGCTGCGAACTGGCCCAGGGGTTTTTCTTCAGCAAGCCCCTGCCCTTGGATTCCACCCAGAAGCTGCTCGAAAGATCCGCAGATGTCGGTTTCAGGATCCAGAAAACCGCTTCGTGAAGAGGAGAGGCGCATCCTTCGGGGACGGCATGCAGGGGGCAGGACGCAGCCCGGCGGGGAGTTGCTGCAGAAGAAGGGTCTTGCCGTCCAGGTACAGGCTGTTTCAATGTGCTAACCCATCACGCCAAGAATTCCGATCAGAATCAGATAAACCCCGACGACATAGCTGAGAAATCTTGGGACGAGCAACACCAGTATCCCGGACAGTATGGCCAGAAGGGGTTCCAGGGTCAGATGCATACGCTTTCTCCCTTTGAGTCAGGTTCAGCCCTTGAGGTCTTCGATTGTTTCGTCTATTTTTTCTCCGGCTGCCGCCCGCAGGTGCCCTGGGGTGACAGCCGGGATTTGAAAGACCCTGCTGTTCACGTTTTTTCCCGCTGGTTTAGTTTAACTTCTTCCTTGATTCTCTGGCCTGCTGGTAGATTTCCACATAGCGCCTTGCCGACCGTTCCCAGGAAAAATCCTCACTCAGCGCCCCCGCAACCAGGCGGTTCCAGCCTGACGAATCCCGATAACGTTTCAACGCCCGGTCCAGCGCCTGCAGCAGGGCGGTGGCTGTCGGCGGGCCGAACAGAAAGCCGTTGCCCGGGGGAGTCTGATCGGCATCCCGTACCGTGTCGGCGAGGCCGCCGGTGCGCCGAACCAGGGGAATGCTGCCGTAGCGCAGAGCGATGAGCTGCCCCAGACCGCAGGGTTCATAGTGGCTGGGCATCAGGAACAGGTCGCTGCCGGCATAAATCTGCCGGGCCAGGCTGTCGTCAAAGCCCAGAGTGATGGAGACACGGCCCCGGTAGCGGTTCTGTAGTTTCCGGAAAAATTCCCGGTGGTGTTGTTCGCCGTCGCCGAGCAGCACGAACTGCAGTGAGCGGCGCATCAATCGGGGCCAGGCCGCCTCAAGAATGTCCAGACCCTTCTGGGTGGCGAGACGGGTGATCATGGCCAGGACCGGCTGGCGCTCGTCAGCGTCCAGCCCCAACTGTTCTTGCAGCGCTTGCTTGTTGCGTTCTTTGCCTTCGGGGTGTGCGGCACTGTAGGGTGCCACCAGGGCCAAATCCCGCTCCGGATCCCATTGTTTGCAGTCGATGCCGTTGAGAATCCCCAGCAGGTCTTTGCGCCGTCCTTGCAGAATCCCCTCAAAACCATGGCCAAACAGCGGCGTCTGAATTTCCTCGCAATAGGTGGGGGAGACGGTGGTGATGCGGTCGGCAAACAACAGTCCGCCCTTGAGGAAGGATAGCTGGCCGTAGTATTCGAGACCTCCCATGTGAAAAAGCGCCGGGTCGAGGCCCAGTTCGGAAAGGGTCTCGGCGGGAAACAGACCCTGATAGCCGAGATTGTGAATGGTGATTACCGTTCCGGTGCCGGCGTAGAAGGGATCTTTCGATCGTTCGCCGCGAAGCAGTACCGGAATCAGCCCGGTCTGCCAGTCGTTGAGGTGCAGCACGTCGGGCTGAAAGTCGAGTTGCGGCAGGGCATCAAGAACGGCCCGGCAGAACAGGCCGAAGCGCCAGGCGTTGTCGGGATAGTCTCCCGCCGGGGTACCGTAGAGGCCCTGGCGCTGAAAGAACTCGGGATAATCGAGAAAGTAGACGGGAATATCGCCCAGCCATCCCCGGCGCACTTCGGCGCTGCGCATGACACCGGCGATCTCCACCTCAAGAGCAAGATTGAGGGGCTCTGTCGCCAGCCGTTGTTCGCTGACCGAGTGGTACCAGGGCATGAAAATCCGCACATCGTGTCCCAGGCGGGCCAGGGCCCGGGGCAGAGCTGCGGCCACATCGGCCAGACCGCCGGTTTTGGCGAAGGGGGTGACTTCGGATGCGACCAGCAGAATTTTCATTGGCAGACCTTTCAGCAGAGCGGAAAAAAGATCAGAGGTTTTCGAAGGAACGCAGTCGGTCAAGGCGATAACCGGACTTTTCTGCCGCCGCCAGAAGCTGCTGCAGCCGAACCTGATCATCCTGAGGGGGTGGCTCGCCGGCCTCTGGCGGTTCGGTCAAAAATTTCGCCAGGAACAGGCCCCAGACCAGCTCAGTCAGTTTTTCGGCTCGCAGCCACCAGTGCCCCTGGTGTTCGTTGACCTGCAGCAAAACCTGCACCGCCGGATCATCGAGCAGCTCGGGAAGCGCCAACTGCTGTGGGAAAAATTCCTGCCAGCGCAACAGGGCGGCCAGCAGTTGGCGGTCCGAGTCGCTCAGTTGCCGGGCTGCGATATCGGCCAGCACAGGGTCCTGCAGCCCGCCTTCGGCAAGCTCCGGAGTACCCTGCATTGAGAGCTTGTCCAGACAGCGCAACAGCAGAAAAAGCCCCATAATACGGTTGTCGAGGCTGTCGGGCCGGGCAAGCGGCGCGTCGCCTTCAGCCCGGGGCCGGGCCGCCGAAAGCGGCGGGTCCGACAGTTGCTGCAGGGTATCCAGTTGCCGGTTCAGCTCAGTGGTCATGGCCTTTCGATTGTTGTCCGGATCCTCCAGGGAGATTTCTTCCAGCAGGTTTGCAAAGGCGCTGCGCAGCGCCGGGATGCCTTCAGGCAGCGCTGTCGATGCCGTCTGCAGCAAGGTCTCATAGGCGCTGCGCAGCGGTTCAAGCTGCAGTTTCCGCAAGGCGAGGTCGAGGTCGGCCACCGGCTGGTCGCCGAGACGCTCACAGAGACGCGCCCAGCGGCCGTCCTGGTCCCGAACAATACCGAAGTCGGTAAACACTCGGTACTGGTAGCCTCCCAACTGCAGAAACAGGCCCCGTGTCCGCAGTTCCGCCACCGGACGCAGATACTGGAGACCGCTGTGCAGGTCGCGGAACCGGCAGTAGCCGGCGGCATCGTCGGGCAGGCCGAGGGCGGCGGCCAGGGACACGGCAGAAGGAGCGTCCTGGCCACCCTTTTCCGGCCGGGCCCTGGCGACGCTGTGATGAATCCAGCCGCAGGCCTCGCCGGAGCGGTTGTGATAGGCCACCAACACCCGCTCCCGGTCGTCGCCGTTGGAAAAGGCGAAGACATCCTCGTTTATTCCCTGACCCCCTTCAAGAGAATAGAGTTCAAAGTACCGCGCTTCACTGAACAGGTGACGCCGGTGCAGAAGAGGAAAGATCTGACTCTGATGGTGGGCGACAAAACCGGTGTCGACGGCTTCGTTCCAGTAGCTGCGGCGGTACTCCATGCCGTACTTTTCAGTGTAGCCTTCGATCTGACCGTGGCCGAACATGGGCAGGCCGGGCAGGGTGACCAGCAGTACCGCGACGCCGAAATACTTGTCGCCCTTGCCGAACTGGTCGGCGGCGCTGGCTTCGTCGGGATTGCTCATGAAATTGACGAAGCGTTTGAGGATTTCCGGATTGAATTCGAGGGTGTTGCGCAGCAGTTTCTGGTATTTGCCGTTGTCCTCGTTCTTGAGCATGTGCATGAAGGCGCTGTTGTAGACCCGGTGCATGCCCAGAGTGCGGACGAAAAAACTCTCCATGAGCCAGAAGGCTTCCGCCAGCAGCAGGGTGTCGGGAACCTCGGCGGCCACCCGGTCCACCACTTCCCGCCAGAACTCCACGGGAAAGACCCGGTCAAATTCTTCTTTTGCCATCCAGTGCTCGGCCCGTGAAGGGACTCCGGCGCCGCCCCCGGGAAGAGGAAACCAGAGCCGCTGAAAGTGTTTTCGGGCCAGGGTCATGGCGGCGTCAAAACGAATCACCTTGAAGGTTCGAGCCACCTCGAGGATGGTCTGAATCATCGCCTCACGCACTTCCGGTAGCAGGAAGTTCAGCTGCGCCGTGTCGTTCCAGGGAGTGTGGGTGCCGTCGTTGCCGTGGTAGATGTAGCGAACCCGGCCGCTGCCGAGATCACAGTGCCTGAAAACCACCGCCGCGTCGCTGCGGTCGAAATAGCCGTTTTCGATCTGAATGGAAACATCGGGGCGGGATGAGAGATCGGGACCGTCAAAGCGGTAGCCGGGATAGGGCGGATAGTCGAGCTGAATAAACCAGTCCGGATGTTCTTCCATCCAGCGGGAGACGATGCCCGTGTGGTTGGGCACCACGTCGCAGGCCAACCGCAGTCCCCGCTCCCGGCAACGGGCGTTGAGACTCTGCAGAGCCGGTTCGCCGCCGAGATCCGTGGCCACCCGATAGTCGTACAGAGAATAGGCTGAAGCCTCGGCTTCGGGATTCCCCATGATCCGTTTGATCTGCCGGGAAGCCGGCGATCGTTCCCATAGACCGATGAGCCACAGGGCGGTAAAGCCCTGCCCGCTCAGCCGGTCGAGTTCGGCGTCGGGAATGTCTTCCAGGGATTGGATCGACCGGTTGTACTGGCGGGAAAGCTGTTCGAGCCAGACGTAGGCGGATTTGGCCATGAGCACCGTGCGGGGCATCCAGTCCCGGTCGGGAGAAAACTGCTCCGGATCCGCCGCTGCTGTGGTTGCGGCCGGGTAGTGGGGGATCGGGGCCTCAAAAGATCCCGGGCCTCGAATCTGCTCTTCGGCGGCCAGCCCGTCAAAAGCGCTGTCGATGGCCTGTCGTATGGACTCCGGCAGCAACTCGGCCCAGGTGAGCCGGACAAAGGCCAACTGGTCGGCCAGCGAGTGGGGGGCGGCCTCGATGGGGGCCCGCAGCAGGTTGCCGAGACGTTGACCGGCAAAGCCGGTTCCCGGAGCCCCGAGCTGTCGATTGTCGAACCGGGTCAGTTCCTCCCGGTATCGACAGCGTCCTTGCAACTCCCCGTCGTCGAACAGGGGACGCAGCTCGGCGGCGGCCGGATTGGTGTTGTGGAGGGCCAGCAGAAACAGTTCCAGCAAGGCCTGATGGTACTCTTCCGAGGTGGCGGCAAGGTAATTAGCGGCGTCTCCTCCTCGCAGAAGGTCGTGGGGGGGGAACAACTCCAGCAGGCTCGACAGGGTTTCCCGAGTCACTTGCCCGGCGGGTGGACTGTCCTTTAAAAATTGCCGCCCCACGGCCCGCAGGGCGCGGTTGAGCTGGGCCAGCAGGTTGAGACGGGTTCCGCCGCCGGCCTGCGGGGAAAGTCGGGAACCGGCCTGGCGCAGATAATACAGGGTTTCGGCCGCAGAGGGATGGGGCGGCTCGAGGGACAGCTCGTATCGCTGCCTTGCCCGGGCGGAAAAGGCCACTGAGAGTGGAAAGTAGGCGATCCGTTTTGAAGACATATCAGGCATGAGAGATCCGCAGGTCAGAGAGTCGAGTGAAGAAACGCGTCCCGGAGAAAAGCGGCGGCTTCTTCCGGTGCGGTGGGGTTGCAGTAAAAACCGCTTCCCCACTCCACGCCGATAGGCCGTGCCAGTCGGGGCATCAGTTCGATGTGCCAGTGGTAATCAAAAATCAGGGAGTTCCAGAAGTAGGGTTTGCCTGCTCTTCGATGGGGCGGCGGAGCGGTACACAGCAGAATGTTGTAGGGCGGGTCCCGCAGAACCTGGCGTTGGCGGCGCAGCAGGTCGCCCAGAGTTTCGGCCAACCGGGTGAGTCCGCTGTGGTCCAGCTGGGTAAAATCGTGACTGTGGCGCTGTGGGGCGATCATCATTTCAAAGGGGTGCCGCGCCGCGTAGGGAGAAAAAGCCAGAAACTCGCCGTCATTGCGCACGATTCGGCGGCCATCGGCGATTTCCTGGGCGAGCAGGTCGCACAACAGACAGCGGTCCTTGCGGGCGAAATACTCTTTACTGGCATTCAGGCCGCGAAGGATGTCCGGAGGAATCACCGGCAGGGCGAGAATCTGGCTGTAAGCGTGGGGAATGGTGGCTCCTGCTTCCAGTCCGTCGTTTTTATAGGGCATGATGTAGCGAAAACGCGCATCCCGCCGCAGATCGACCAGTCGGGTCTGAATGGCGTGAAGCACATCGGCCAGTTCCGCCGCCGAAAGGTCGGCGGTGGACCGTTCGTGGTTCGGGGTCTCAATGACCACCTCATGGGCTCCGATGCCGTTCATGGCATCATAGAGACCTTCTCCCCGCTGTCCCAGTTCGCCTTCGATGCCAAGCATGGGATATTTGTTGGGAACCACCCGAACCCGCCAACCCGGCTGGTTGCGAAGGCTGCCGTCAGGACGCAGGGCAAAGATTTCGGGAGGGGTTTTGCTTTCCTGGCCGTAACAGAAGGGGCAGGCGGTGGAAGTCAGCTTCTGTCGTTCCATAAAGAAATCCCTGGGATTTCTGCTCTTGCTGTCGGCCACGGCCACCCAGATGTTTTTCAGCGGATCCCAGCGCATTTCGGACACGATATTTCTCCTTGGAAGATTGTTGAAAAAGTCCTGCCATGGACCTTTCCACGCCCGCATGCCGAAAACAGTCGTTCAGCGCGCGGAAAATCAGTATTTGTAAAATCTCCTTGATTTCCATCGCCCCGCGGTGGGCTTTGAAAACCTTTTTTCACCGGCCTGTCATAAAGGCCCGGGTGAGTTTTGTTGCTGGTCCTCTTCGGGCTCGACACCCTCAAACAGAGGCATTCAGGTTTAGACGAACCAGTGTTGCGCCGGCAATTCGGCGCCCCGATAACTCAGTTCGACTCGGCCCGGATCGGGCCAGCGGGAGGTTTCACGATCGGCCCGGTACAGGTGACAGGATAACCCGAGAGAGCCGGGTTTTTCCAGTCCCAGTGCACTGAGGCTGACGGACAGTTCGAAAATGGCACCGCAAGCGGCCCGGGCGGCCGTGGCGCCAAGTTTTTCTTTTTCCGAACTGACCCGCAGAACGCCCGTCGCCGGCCACAGGCGGATCTTCAGCGGCCGGCTGCCGTCAAAGCGGATCTCCAGGCTGTTGTTGTCGCCGGCCAGTTCTTCCTGCCAGCCGGCAAAGTCGAGACGCAGATAGAAGTGCTCTCGGTCATAACCGTAATAGCCGTTGGCCAGAGGCTGACGGCCGGCGTGCATGGCGCCGCCGGTATCGGCATCGATCCGCCCCGCCGCCAGCCATTCGAAATAGTCGCTGACCCGGCCGTCGATTTGCGGGCTGATAAAACCCAGCGGCTCATGGATCTTGTGCAGGCCCTCCCGTTCCTTGATGGGATGATACAAATGGTCGGGAACCGTCTTGCCGTCGCTGCGATAAAGAGCTTGCAACTGGCGGCGAAACAGGCCGTCAAAGGTCTCGGCCTGGGCGGTGGCATGATGGTCGCCGAACCACCAGAACCAGTCACTGCCCTCGGCCCGCAGCAAATGCCGCACCGGTTCAGCAGGGAGCCCTTGCGCCGAGTCCTTGAGGGTATCGGGAAGCACGTCCTGCCGCGCCCGGCGCAGCCAATCCCAGGCCTTGTTTTCCTCCGGGTGGCCGATCCAGATGTCGAAATCGCCGTTGATCCACGAGCCCGGTGCCAGGCGGGGCAGTGCGGTTGCCCGGCGTCCGGCCAGCCCCTCGCTGACGGTCACCATCTGTAGTGACGGATCCTGTCGCAGGCCGCTGTAGAGGGCGTGCAGAAATGGATAGCCGTTGTCAGCGTAACTCTCCCAACAGTTTTCACCGTCAAGAATCAGGGCAACCAGCCCGTCGGGGACTGCTTCGGCGATTTTTCGCAGCCGCTGAATCAGGTCGGCGGCCGCTTCCGCAGGATTCCAGCGAGCATAGACGAATCCGATGCGGTCGGAAAGTTCCCGATCCCGAAACAGCAAGGGCAGTCCCTGGAATTGGTAGGGGCGGTAGAGCAGGGTCCGATTCCGCAGACCTTCGCTCAGGCTTTTGGCCAGAATCGCCTCGTCCGAGGCCGCCCATAGAGCCCCCTCCTGCTGCAGCAGGGTCAGTGCCGCTGCACTCACCGCCCCTTCCGGCGGCCAAATCCCCCGCGGGCGGTTTCCCAGCAGGTCCCCGGCGACCTTTCGGCCGTAGCGAAGCTGGCAGAGAGCATCTTCCGGGTGATGGAAAGGCGCGGGAAGCTGGGCGTCCCGGCGGGCGCAGCGGGCGATTTCGCTGTCGCACAACAGGGGTAGAATGGGATGAGCGTAGGGGCTGAGAGACAGTTCCACCAGACCCTGACTTTCGGCGTCGCGGTAAGCCTGGACAACCCGGTTCACCACCTGGCGGTAGCATGCCAGCAGCGCCTGCTTGTCCTGCTCGTCGAATCCGCTGCCCTGACGCAGCAGGTCCTGAACGACTTTCTCCTCCGCCCGCAGATAGTGTCCGGACCAGGCCAGCAGAAACCAGACCTGCAGGTCGCGAAGATCCTGATCGCGAAACGAGTCGCTGCCGGTGCCGACCCGGTCCCGCAGACGGGCCAGTTCGCGATAGCGGGGGTGCGGCGCGATGTGCCGTTCGGCGTGCACCGAGAAAAAAGAGTTGATCGCAAAGGCCTGCTCTGCCTGGGTCATCTGCTCCGGATTTTTGCGCAGGATTTCAAGCCAGACGTCGTCAGCGGAGTCGTCGGCGTAATTCGCAAGTTGCTCGAGCAGGATCGGCACCAGGTTAAAGGTCAGGCGGGTGCCCGGAACCTCCCGGACGATGCGCAGCATCTCGCCGTAATCCTTGACCGCGTGCAGGTAGGTCCAGGGCAGCAGAAAACGGCCGCTGGCGGGATCGCGGTAATCGGGCTGGTGCAGGTGCCAGACCAGGGCGACTTGCAACTTTTGCATGGACACTCCAAACAGTGGGTCAGGCGGCCAGAAGCTCCAGCTTCCACCCCTCCACCAGATTACGGTACTGTTCCAGCAGTTCCGCGGCCTGCTCCGGGAAAGGAGCTTCGGCGACGATATGCATCAGGGGGCGGTGCTGATCCGGCACAACCAGCACCCAGGCGTGGTCATGACGCACCTTGACGCCATCGACAAAAGAGGCCTCCAGGTCCACCGAGTGTTCGCTCATTTTTCGCATCATACCACCCTTGATCTCCCAGGAGCAGGGAACCTGCGCCTGGCGGTAGTGGCGTTTCGGCAGGTTGTTTCGCACAGAACCCAGAGTTTGACCGCTGCGCGCCAGCAATTCGAGAATTCGGGCGATGGCGAACAGGCCGTCAAAGTGCACCTGAAAGGCAGGAAAAGCCAGCCGACCATCGCCGGAAGCCACCATCTGCACCTGCTGTCCCCGGCCGGCCTCGGTCAGGGAACGGGCATTGTTGCGGGTGCGGGCAACGGTCAGTCCCCAGTCGTCGGCAAGCTGCTCTACGGTCTCCGAAGCGGTTACCGGAAGCACCAGGGTTCCGGCCCCTTCGGTCTGGCAGATCAGGGAGGAAACGCTGGCCACCAGCTCGATGTCGGACAGCAGATCGCCCCTTTCATCCACCACCCGCAGCTGCTCTCCGCTGGGGCAGAGGCGAAAACCGGCCGTGGCATCGAGACAGGTGACAATCCGGCGCAACTGATCCAGTGCCTGCTGCTCCGCTTCCGGAGTGCTGCCGGCAAGGTTCTCGTCCACGTGGGAATTCAGTTCGATGATCTGGCAGCCCAGCCGGGTCAGCAGGTTCGGCAGAATTTCTCCGGCCGGAGCGTGGTTGAGATCCAGAACCACCTTGGGAGCGCTGCGTTGCATCAGTTCACTGTCAAGGGAACGCAAAAAGCCTTCCCGATAGAAATCGATGATGTGGGGTATTTCTCCGATAGCGCCCGGCTCGCTGAAATGTACCCGGCGGAAATTCTCCTTGAAAAAAACCCTCTCGATGCTCTTGGCCATGGTCGAGGAGAGCTCCAGGCCGTCGCCGTCGTGGAATACGATTTCGGTGGCGGCCAGATCTTCCGGGCACTGGCGAAACTGCACGCCACCCACTTCACCGAAGGTTGAGAGCTTGTAACGCAGTATGGGCAGGGGAATGCATTTGGCATCCCGAACGTTGATTCCAGCCGAGAGCAGGCCACCGACAAAGGAACGCTTGAGCATGCGCGAAGAGCGGATCATGTCGCGGCCGGTGAGCACAAAGGAGTCTTTTGGCAAAATAGAGCCGTAGGCGGCCCCCAGTTTAGCACAGAATTCCGGAGTCAGTTCAATATTGGTCAGCCCCCGCACCAGGGCGCCCTCAAAAAGCAGCTTGCGCCATTTTTCGCCCCAGATGAGGTTGGCGGTGACAATGGAGCCGTCTTCAATGATCTTGCTGGGCCAGACCTTGACATCCTTCTTAACCAGGACCTCGTCGCCTACGGTGGTATCGTCGCCGATTACCGCCCCCGCTTCGACCACCACGCCGCGTCCCAGACGCAGGCGACGGCCGAGCACCGCTCCCAGAACCCGACTGTCCCGTTTGATGTAGGCGTTGTCCCAGACCACGGTGTTTTCCAGATCCACTCCTTCTTCAATAACGCAGTTTCGGCCGATGATGCAGTTTTTCAGACGGGTCCGGCCCTTGATCTGGCTGTTGCTGCCGATAATCACCATGCCTTCGTGCACCAGGGATTGTTCCGTCGGCAGGCGGGTTTCCCGGCCCAGATAGACACCCTCGAGACCCGGCGCCGGCGCTTCATCCATGTTGACCCGGATTTTGCCCTGCAGGATATCCAGACTCGACTCCAGGTAGGCGTCGGTGTTGCCGATGTCGGCCCAGTAACCGGACTGGTTACAGCCGAACAAGGGTGCCTGGTTTGCCAGCATCAGGGGAAAGACGTCCCTGGACCAGTCGCGGTTGCAGTCCGCAGGGATCAACTCGAAAACTTCCGGTTCCAGCACGTAGATGCCGGTGTTGATGTTATCGGAAAAAACTTCACCCCAGTCCGGCTTTTCCAGAAACTTGGTGATGCGATCCTGGCGGTCGGTGATGACCAGGCCGAACTGCAGAGGATCGGCGACGGAAGTCAGGGTAATGGTAGCGAGGGCCTGCCGTTGCTCATGAAAGCGCACGATCGCCGACAGGTCGAAATCGGTGAGCAGGTCGCCGCTGATAACCATGAACCGTTGGTCGAGGTAGGGGGCGGCGGCTCTCACGGCGCCGGCGGTCCCCAGATCTTCCAGGGGAGTGATGTAGGTGATTCGCACGCCGAATTCGCTGCCGTCACCGAAGTGGCGTTTGATCAGTTCCGGTTGGTGGTAGAGCAGCAGGATCAGTTCGGAGATGCCGTGCCGTTTCAACAGCTCGATAATGTGCAGCATGATCGGCCGGTTGATCAGTGGAATCATCGGTTTGGGCAGATTGATCGTCAGGGGCTGGATTCGGGTGCCGAAACCGCCGGCCATGATAACCGCCTTCATGCCTATTCCTTTCCGGGGGTGATGCCCCGTTTTGCCAGCACCTTTTCGATCTCGTCCTTAAGCGCCGAGGTCTCGGAGCTTTTAACCACATAGCCGTCGGCCAGCCAGGAAGAAAAATCCTCCTTGTAGCAACTGTAGGCGCTGCAGAGGACCACCGGCAGGTCCTTGCGTTGCTGAATGATGTCCTGCAGAAGGTCCAGGCCACATTCGCGGCCCATATGAATGTCCAGCACTACCAGGTCATAGCGGTGTTTCTTCAACAGGGTTGCAGCCTGCGCCGAGTCGGCGGCCGTATCGACCCGATAGCCGGCATCCTCCAGGTCCGCAGCGTAAAGCTCCCGAATGTTCTTTTCGTCGTCAACGATCAGTAGCCGCATCAGTCTTCTCCTCCCCTGCCGTCTTCCGTTGTGGTTTTCAGGATGGCTTATTCCGACAAAAGCAAATTATAGCGGGGATTTAGCCGTTGGCAACGATCCACCATAAAGCCTGTCGCGTTTAGCGCAGGCGCAATGTGGCTTGCTGTCGCCGACGATGCGTTTTATACTCAGCAAAATCCTGCCGTTGGCAACGGCGGCAAGCCAATTACGATTGTCTCAGGATCTTGGCGATGCCACCGTCGGCACTTATCAACAGCGGCCTGATGCCTCCTTAATCCGCTATTTTTTGTTCATCAGGTTTTCGGCTTTGTGGCGATAGCCTCAGGGAAGGCGCTTTTGAAACGCTTGCTTACCCGTTCAACCCCCTCGGGAAAAACCCCCGGAAGGCGCTCTTCAGGCAAATCGCCGCGCCGTTCTTTCGCTAAAAAAATTCTATTGGCCGGCCTGCTGTTCGCCGTGCTGCTGGCGAGCGGCTACATTCTGCACCTGGATTTCGTGATTCGGGAGCGATTCGAAGGGCGTCGTTTCGCGTTGCCGGCGCGGGTCTATGCCCGGCCGCTGGAACTCTACCCGGGCTTGAAGCTGACCGCCGCGGAACTGGTGAAAGAGCTGCAACTGCTCGGCTACCGGGAGAATCCCTCCCCGCGGGAACCGGGCAGCTACCGCTGGCGTGAATCGCGCGTCACCCTGATGACCCGTGCCTTTGTTTTTGGTGACGGCATGCAGCCGCCGGTTGCCCTGCAGGCGGATTTTGCCGGGGGACGGGTGGAGCGGCTTCAGCCGCTCGGCGGCAGCGAGGATCTGGCCCTGCTCAGGCTCGATCCGGCCCTTATCGGTGGCATCTACCCCGGCAACAACGAGGATCGGGTTCTGGTGCGCCTCAGTGAAGTGCCGCAGCGGGTAGTTGACGCCCTCATCGCAGTGGAAGATGTCCGTTTCCACAGTCACCGGGGCGTCGACCCCCGGGGCATTGCCCGCGCTCTGGTGATGACTCTCAGCGGGCGAAGCCTGCAGGGGGGCAGCACCCTGACCCAGCAGCTGGTCAAGAACTTCTTTCTCAGCTCCGAGCGCACCTTGCGCCGCAAGCTGAACGAGATGATCATGGCCCTGCTTCTCGAGGTGCATTACAGCAAGGAAGAGATTCTCGAAACCTATCTCAATGAAGTGTACTTCGGCCAGGACGGCAACCGCGCCATTCATGGCTTCGGTCTGGCCAGTGCCCATTTTTTCGACAAACCGCTGATGCAGGTGGATTTGTCCGAAGCGGCCCTGCTGGTGGGCATGCTCAAGGGGCCCAGCTATTACAGCCCCCGCCGTCATCCCGAGCGCGCTCTGGGGCGGCGTAACCTGGTGCTGGCCGCCATGGCCGAGGCGGGAGTCATTACCGATCAGCAGCAGCTGGCGACTCGCATCCTGCCCCTCGGGGTGGTGCAAAGGCCGCCACGGGGCACGTCGCCCTACCCGGCGTTTCTGAACCTGGTGCACCGCCAGCTGCGGGAGAACTACCGGGATCAGGACCTGCGATCAGAAGGCCTGCAGATCTTTACCACCCTCGACCCCTGGGTGCAGCAGGCCGCGGAGCAGGCACTGGTCAGGCGACTGGAGCAGCTGGAACGGAACCGGGGCCTGCCGGCAGACAGTCTGCAGGGTGCGGTGCTGGTCAGCGACGCCCGCAATGGCGAAGTGCAGGCGGTGGTGGGCGGCCGGAATCCCCGCTACGAGGGATTCAATCGGGCGCTGGATGCCCGGCGTCCCGTCGGCTCCCTGATCAAGCCGGCGATCTTTCTTGCTGCCCTGCAACCGCCGCACCGCTACACCCTGGCCAGCCTGCTGGACGACAGTCCGCTGCTATTGCAGCAACCGGGCACCGAGGACTGGCAGCCGCAGAATTACGACAAGGAGTTCCACGGTTCGGTCCCCCTGTACCGTGCGCTGGCACAATCCTACAACGTCTCAACCGCCCGCCTCGGTCTGGAACTTGGCATCGCCCAGGTGCAGGAGAACCTGCGCCGTCTCGGCGTGGAACCGGAACGCCCCGGTTACGCCGCCAGCCTGCTGGGCACCGATGCCTATTCTGTTCTGGAAATGGCTCAACTTTACCAGACCCTGGCCGGTGGATTCCGGATTCCGCCACGGGCGATTCGGGAAGTGCTGACCTTTGACGGCAGGCCCCTGCAGCGTTACCCGCTGGCGGTGGAACAGGTGATCGACGCTCCTACCAGCTATCTGTTGACCACGGCCCTGCAACGGGTGGTCACCGAGGGTACGGGACGGAGTTTGAGCCGCTATCTTCCGGAAGGGCTGGGTGCCGCCGGCAAAACCGGCACCACCGATGCCCTGCGTGACAGCTGGTTTGCCGGTTTTACCGGCAGCCGCGTAGCCGTGGTGTGGCTCGGCCGGGACGACAACCAGCCCGCCGGTCTCACCGGCGCAGAGGGCGCCCTGACCGTCTGGGGTCAACTCATGGCTGCCCTGGAACAGGAGCCTTTGCTGCCCGTGGTGCCCGAGGGCATCGAGAATGTCTGGATCGAAGTCAGTTCCGGGCGGCGCAGTGCCGCAGCTTGTCCCGACGTCATCAAGCTGCCCTTTGTCGTCGGTACGGCTCCGGCAGAGATGGCGCCCTGCGCCGCGCCTCGGGAAAAGGGTGCCGTGAGGCGCTGGTTTGAAAGGATTTTTTGATGAGAAAGCTGCTGATTCGTACTTTGCTTGTGGTACTGGCCGGGCTGTTCACCGGCTGTGCGGTGCGGCCCCCGGTGGCGCCGCCCCCGAAGGTGCCGGAAGTCGAGGCGGAACCTGTAGGCCCGGCGGCGGCACCGCTGCTGCACACTGCACGTCAGCTGGCCTCGGCCGGCGACCTGGAGCCAGCCGGCGCCCAACTGGAGCGGGCGTTACGCATTGAGCCGCGCAATCCTCTGCTGTGGCAGGAACTGGCCCGCATACGTCTCGGTCAGAGGCTGTACCGGCAGGCCGAGGGGCTGGCGGCCCGATCCAACAGCCTGGCTGCCGGACAACCGCAACTGCGACGGGAAAACTGGCGCATCATCGGCCGGGCGCGCAACGCTCTGGGCGACCACCAAGGGGCCAGGGAGGCTTTTGACCGGGCCGGGCAAGAGCAGCCCTGAAGTGCCGAAAAGCCGTTTTTCTCAAAGCCGGCGGAAAGGTTTCCGGCAAATTTTGAAAAAGGACAACTTGAACAACCCTGCGGGTTAAAAAGGTGGGGTTTCCTGCCAGCTGTGCAGGTGGCCAAGGGGCATTTCCCAGCCTTCAAGGTGATCGAGGCGCCGCAGCGCTGCTTTGAATTCCAGAAAGGCCGTATCGACTTCCCCAGGGTGGACGGGGAGGTCAAAAGGACCGGCCAGGCACCGCTCCAGGGCGCGGGAGGCGTTAGCCAGATTCTCAAGGGCCGACAGGCGATCCTGACCGATGACATTGGTGGGCATAGAGAGGAAGCTCCTTGGGTGCAGGTTGCGGAAGATTCTCGCGGCTCGCCTTCGAAGTATAAGACAGGATCAGGGATAATTACAAGAGTCCCGGTCGGGAATGAAGAAGGCTTTGAAAAGCCCGCCACTACCTGCATCCCCAGGGGGGTTTCAAAAGAAAGTCAGGGAGTCTCGCGGCGCATAAAAAATACTTGCTTTTATCACAAAGCGCGTGATAGAAGGGAGAGCAATAGTTTCAGGCTGTGTAGTTTTCCGTCGCCAAACGGGTTGATCGTCAGTCCGTTTTGTGAGTCGCGCAGACCCTTTGCGGTTGGCGCGGATCTTTTTGGAGCAAGCGGAAATAACGCTCGGCAATCAACATGTTCCCAGCAGGGAACCAAAGGAAAGAAGATTAAAGATGGTACAAGGAACTGTAAAGTGGTTTAATGACGCCAAAGGATTCGGTTTTATCGAGCAGGACAACGGCCCCGACGTTTTCGTGCACTTCTCCGCCATTCAGGGTGATGGCTTCAAGTCTCTGGCCGAAGGTGATCGGGTAGAATTTGAAGTGACCGAAGGCCAGAAAGGCCCTCAGTCCGCAAACGTCCGTAAGATCTAATAGCGGCCGATCCGGCTTTTTATTTAGATCACAGCAAAAAAGTTGTCGCCTTAAAGGTGACCGAATCAACGACAAAGCACCGCTTCGCAAGAAGCGGGGCTTTGTCGTTCTGTGTCCATGGTTTGCCTTTATCCTTCCTTTTTCAGTTTGCGAAAACCGGTTTCCTCCCGAATAAACAGATCCGCCGGTCTTAAACCAGCCGCGCTCAGCAGGCGGTCAATGGTTGCCGCCAGTTCGGGATCGTAGCTGATGGCCAGGCCGCAGGCCGAACTCAGTTCTCGGGGAGCGGGCAGCAGGGTAAAAGGAACCTGCTCTTGTTTGAGGAGTTTTTCCGCCGCAAGCACCCGATGGGTCGACTGGAAGAGAGCGACATAGTGCTGTTCCCGAATCATGGTGAATCTCAGTCCCGGGGCACGGCCAGCATACGGTCAAGGGCAAGGCGGGCCCGGGAGCGGATGGGCTCCTGTACGGTAATGACCGGACTGAGGTTGGCCAGACTGGCGTAAAGGTCCTCCAGGGAAATCAGTTTCATGTTGGGACAGATCAGCGCCGGGCTGGCCAGGATAAATTCCTTGTCCGGATTTTCCTTGCCCAGTCGGTAGAGAATGCCCATTTCCGTGCCGATGATAAACTTTTTGGCCGGGGAGGTTTGTGCATAGGCGTACATGCCGCTGGTCGAGCAGATATGGTCGGCTAGTTTCAGTACCTCGGGATGGCACTCGGGGTGCGCCATAAACAGGGCATCAGGGTGCTCCGCTCGAATACGGCGCACCTCATCGGCCCGCAGATTTTCGTGAGACGGACAGAAGCCGTCCCAGAAGTGGAAGGTTTTTTCCGGCAAAAAGGAGGCCACGTAGCGACCCAGGTTGCGGTCCGGAGCGAAGATGATTTCTTGCGCTTCGAGAGAGCGCACCACTTTGACGGCGTTGGCGCTGGTGCAGCAGATGTCGGTTTCGGCTTTGGTTGCAGCGGTGCTGTTGACATAAGTCACCACGGCGGCTTCGGGAAAGCGTTGTTTCATCTGTTTGAGGCCGGTGGCGGTTATCATGTCCGCCATGGGGCAGCCGGCGTCTTCCCGTGGTAGCAGGACGGTTTTGTCCGGAGCAAGAATCGCGGCACTTTCGGCCATGAAATGAACGCCGCAGAAAACGATCACGTCTTTTTCCGTGCGGGCCGCCTCCAGGGAAAGTCCCAGGGAGTCCCCGGTGATGTCGGCGATCTCCTGAATCTCGTCCCGTTGATAGTTGTGGGCCAGGATCAGGGCGTTGCGCTCGAAGGCCAGTTGGCGAATCTGTTGTTTGAGAGAATCCTGTGTCATCCCGTATCGGCTCCTTTAGGCGGCCAGCGTGGGTTGGCTGGGGTTAGTGTATTTAGTTGCTGTGCTAATTTAAAGGTGAGTATTTCTATTTACTATCAAATTTGTCAAGTATTAAATGGTTTGAAAGTCTCTTGAAGAGGCTTGCCCAGCCTTTTCATGGCGATTGTCTGCGGCGATAAAGCCCTGTATACTCCAGACAATTGTTGTTTTGAGAATACCTGGCCGGGATTTTTCTGCCTGCCGAGTCCGAATGGAAAGGCCAACGGCACAAAATAACGGACAGGGAACCAGAAAGGGAAGCTTGAAATGAATATATCGGATCGCTATCGAGAGCTGACGGACGAGGTGCGTCGGCTCTCGATGACACCGTTAAAAGACTCTGGGGAGATTCTGACCAAAGCCTGGCAGATCGTCGACCGGGCGGCGCAGGAACTGGAGGAACTGGAGGAGACGGTCGGGGATATTCCTCAGCTGCAGCTTGAAGCCAAACTGACCCCGGTACTGCTCAAGAGCCACAGTCTGCTGGACCGTGCGCGAATGCTGCTGGAGGAACAGGGAGCCGAAGATCAGGCGGCCATTGTCTGGGAATTGGAGCAGCGGATCTATCGTCTGCTGAATGCTCTGTAGCGGCAGCAAGGCCGGAAAGGTTTTGATAAGCTGTTAGAATGAATACCAGAAGCAAAAAAAACGGCGGCTGGCTGATCGGCAGGTTATTAAACCAGGGGTTTGTCGTGCGGTCTGCAGATCTTTTGACAGGCTCCTATCCAGAAAAGGAGGCGATGACATGACGCTGGGCAAAGCCTGGTTCACTCCGCAGGAAGCGGCGTCCATGTTCGGTGTTGAAGTGAGTTTGATCCTGAAATGGGTCGATGAGGGACTGGTGCGCAGCGAGAGCACCGACGGCAGGGTCACACACATCAACATCGACGATTTGAAGCTGGAGGTCGAGGCCTTTGTCAAGAAGGGCGGGTAGGATTGTCCACACGGGCCGGCGAAGAACGGCTGCAGTGCACTCCGGTGGCGCCCGCAATCACAGCGGGCGCCACCAATCGTTTCAGGCGATGCGGCGCCCGCCGATTTTCAGCAGCATGCTGTGGGCCCGACGCAGCAGGCGCTCGGTGGTCGCCCAGCCGATGCACTTGTCGGTAATGGAGATCCCGTAGTGCAGGGATTCGAAATCTCCCTTGAGGGGCTGGCTGCCTTCACCCAGATTGCTTTCTACCATCAACGAGTTGATGGAGCGGTTGCCGCGGGCGAGCTGTTCCAGAACGTTGTCGAGGACTTCCTCCTGGCGGTTGTGGTCTTTGTACGAGTTGGCGTGGCTACAGTCGACCATGATGGAGGGCTGCAGACCGTTCTGAGCCAGCAGGGTTTCGGCACAGGCAATGCTTTCAGGGTCGTAGTTGGGTCTTCCCGATCCGCCGCGCAACACCATGTGGCCGTCGGGGTTGCCGCAGGTTTCGACGATGGCGGTGCGGCCTTCCCGATCAATGCCGAGAAAGTTGTGGGAATGGGTCGCGGCGGCGATGGCGTCAACGGCAATCTGCAGGTTGCCGTCAGTGCCGTTCTTGAAACCGACGGGAAACGAGAGGCCGCTGGCCATTTCCCGATGGGGCTGGGACTCGGTGGTACGGGCGCCGATGGCGCCCCAGCTGACCATGTCGGACAGGTACTGGACGGTTATGGGATCCAGCATTTCGCAGGCGACGGGCAGACCCAGTGAGGTTACCGTACAGAGCAGGTTGCGGGCCACCCCGAGCCCTTTGGATATCTGGTGAGAGCCGTTGAGATCGGGGTCGTTGATCAGCCCTTTCCAGCCGATGGTGGTACGGGGCTTTTCAAAATAAACGCGCATGACCAGCAACAGCTGATCGGACAGTTCCCGGTTCAAGAGGGCAAGGCGGCGGGCATAGTCAACGGCGGCCTGGGGGTCGTGAATGGAGCAGGGGCCAACCACCACCATCAGGCGGCGATCCCGGTTATGAATGATGTCCTTGATCTGCTGACGGACCTCGGTAACAAACTCGGCCGCCCGTTCCGACAGGGGAAAGACCTGTTTCAGGTCGGTCGGAGCGATGATCGGCGTCATGGAACGGACATTCAGATTGGTGGTGCGCTTCATGGAAGACCTCATTTTTTTCGACAGATGGCACAAGGCCGGTTGCGAGAACGGGACAAACCAACATTATGTCGATTTTTCAGGGAAAAGTCAAAAGCTTGGGGCTTTTTTCAGGAGTTGAAAGGGTTTGACAGCGTGTCGCGCCCTTGGGTATAAGGGGAGGGGCGACGGGCGACGGGACAACCGCCGGGCAGGGTCGGTTTTCCGTCACCTTTCGTTAGACAGACACGCAGGACGTATTTTGTCGGGAAAGGACAGACGGCCGTGTTTATTCTCAATGATCTGGTCATCGTAATGGGGCAGATGGTGCAGATGCTGCTCCAGGTGTATATTTTTCTGGTTATTGCCCGGGCGGTGATTTCCTGGGTGGGGCCCGATCCGTACAATCCTATTGTGCGTTTTCTGTATAGCGCTACCGAACCGGTTCTGCAGCGGATTCGTCGTGTTCTGCCTTTGCAGTTCAGCGGTGTCGACCTGTCGCCCCTGGCATTGCTGTTCGGTCTTTACTTTATTCAGCGTTTGATCCAGCGGCTACTGATGCATCTTGGCTGAGGAGCCTGTCATGACCATTTCTCCCATAGATATTCAGCAGCACCAGTTCAAGACCCGCCTCGCCGGTTATGAGAAGACCGGTGTCGATCACTATCTGGAGTTGATTGCCGAAGAACTGGAGCGCTATCATCGCCAGGTTCAGGAACTCAAAGAGGAACTCACCCATAGCCGAACGGCGCTGCAGGAACTGCGGCAACGAGAATCCACGGTTCGGGAAACCCTGATGACCGCCCGGCAGGTGGCCGACGAGATCAACACCAATGCCCGCAAGGAGGCCGAGATGTGCCTCGCCGAGGCGGAAATGGAGGCGGAGCGAATCGTTGCGGAAGCTCATGCCCGGCGTTCCCGCCTGCTGAACGAGATTCAGGAAATCCGCCGACAGAAGGTTGCCTTTGAATCAGGCCTGAGGGGGATCATTGAAGGACATCTGCGGATTCTGGATCTCGACGTCCTGGGCCTGGAAGAACCCTCTTTTGCAGGGGAGTCGGTGACCGAAATCGAGGCACCGTCTTTGAAACAGGGTTCCGATTCCGAAGGCACTGCCGAGCGATGAGTCCGTACCTGCAGGACCGGGAGGATGGTGTGCTTGTTGCCGTCTATGTTCAGCCCAAGGCCAGCCGCAATGAACTGACCGGGCTGCAGGGGGATGAGTTGAAAGTCCGTCTCACCTCGCCGCCCGTCGAGGGGGCAGCCAACAGTTTGTGCTGTACATTTCTGGCCCAGCGTCTCGGGGTAGCCAAAAGCCGGGTCAGTCTGATCGCCGGGCACAAGTCCCGCCACAAAAAACTCTTCGTCCAAGGCGTCGCCTCGCCCCAGGTTCGCAGTCTTCTCAAGCTCTGATTATTTCTTCTGAAGCTTCTTTTTTCTGCCCATCGCGCTCCCCGTGACACTTTTTCGCCGGGATGCGTTTGCCGCCTTCCCGTATTCGGGCTAAACTCTGAAAAAATGACGCGACAGCGCCGCATCCCAGGAGTAATCATGAAAGACAATGTCGTTGCCGTCGACCGTTTTGCCCGCTATGTGCGGGAGATCCGTGACCTGAAAAGCCGCAACGCCGCCCTGGAAGAACATAACAGGGACCTTGCCCGTCGCCTGGAGGGGCTGCATGGCGAATACCTCGAGCTGCGTTACGCCATGAAAGGAATGAGCTCTCAGGCCGAGGTTCTGCTGCTGCGAAAAAAGATCTTTGAACTGCAGCAGGAACTGCGGCTCAGCGGACTCAAGCCCCAAAGGCACTGAACAGGACAACAGAATCAGGGGTTGAGGCTGGAGAAGGCCGCCAGGGGAATGACCCCTTCTTCGCGAAAACGCAGGGTACGGGTCAGGACGCCGAAGCCGGCCAGGGTTATTTCGCCGTCGACGATAAAGGGGATGTCCTGCTGCCCCGGTTGCTGGCGCCCGATGCGCAGCAGGTTGAGATAACTGCTGGACAGGCGCAGACTCAGGCTGCCGCTTTCCCCCGCGCCGATGCGGACCCCGGAGGCGCTGCGGCCCTGAGCCACTTCAATGCCCCGCAGGCTCAGGGAATAGGCGGCCCGCTCGATGGTCAGCGGAAAGCTGTTGGGGTTGTACAGGCCAAGATCGACACTCATGATGGCGTGACTCAGGGTGAGGTTTTCCAGCTGCAGGGCCAGCAGGCTGATTTCCGGAGGTTCCGGTTGGACCCGGGCGCAGGCGCCGAGAGAGAGCAGCAGAAGACCGAACAGGCAGGCCCGGGCAAGACGTTTCATGATTTACTCCTTTCCTCCGCCGCAACCGTTGCGGCGGCTCTTCAGCAGACTTCCCAGGCGCAGAAGCAGGCCCTGCCGGGTGTGCAGGGCTCCCTGGGGGCACAGTTCCTGACAGCAGAAGCAACCGATGCAGCGGCTGTAATCGATGCGCAAGCTTCCCTTGACAATAGCCATGATGCGCGGCGGACAGTGGCGGACACACAGGCCGCAGAGAACGCAGTACTGCGGGTCGACCCGGGGCTGGGCGCTCAGCGATTGTTTGAGAGGCGCGAGCAGCCAGTCGGGTAGTCCGAAATTCACCTCTGTTTGCTTTGCCGGACGAAAGCTTGCCGCGCGCAGGAGTTCTGGAGCTGTGCCAAACAGGGCGACCTGATCCCTTCGGCTGCCAAAGCGGTGGCTGGCCGCGGCAACCTTCTGAGTCCAGACCTGGCATGATTCGATGCCCAGCAGTTGACAGACCACCGTATCCACGGCCAGTGGCGAGGGGCTGGCCAGCAGTGCTCCGACATGCACCGGATCACCGCTGCCGGGTCCGTTTCCTTCCATGGCAGTGACCGCATCGACCAGGGTCAGCGCCGGAGCGATCTGTTCGGCCAGCTCCAGCAGCATCAGGGCAAAAAAAGCCTTGTCGGACCCGGCCTGCAGGTGCAGGCGGGGTTTGCGCATTCCGACCACGGCTCCGAACAGATTCTTGACCCCGCAGGTCAGCCCCATCATCTGGTGGGTTTTGAGTTTGGGCAGATTGATGATCACCTCGGCATCGAGAATGTCCCGGGCGATCTCCAGTTCGCGAAAGGTCGAACCTTTGGGGCGGATCGTTACCGATTCGCTGAAGGGGGCGAAATCGGCTCCGGTTTCTTCGATGACCGCCAAAATCCCGCAACGCCGGGCCACCTGAAGCGGGCTGCCGACCCCGGGGGAATCGCCAACCGCCACCCGGCCACCGGCGTCCTGCGCCAGACGAATGACGGCCCGGACTATTTCCGGATGAGTGGTCACCGCCCGCTGCGGTTCTTTGCCGGACAGCATGTTGGGCTTGAGCAGAACCCGCTGCCCCGGACGGACGAAAGCCGCCATGCCTCCCAGAGGCTCCATCAGTCGTTCGATGGCTGCTGTCACCGTCTCGGTGCTGTAATCGGCACAGTTGGCCAAAGTCACCGGGATTTTCATCCGGCCAGCACCTTGATGTGCAGCCGACGGTTGCGGGGACCGTCAAACTCACAGAAATAGATGCCCTGCCAGGTTCCGAGCACCGGCTCCCCGTCTTCGACGATCAGCAGTTCGCCGGAGCCCACCAGGCTGCTCTTGATGTGAGCCGCGCTGTTGCCCTCGCCGTGCCGGTAGCTATCCTCCAGGGGAATGACCTTGTTGATTTCCATGACCATGTCCCGCACCACGTCGGGGTCGGCATTTTCGTTGAGGGTGACCGCCGCGGTGGTGTGCGGCACCTGCAGCAGGGCGATGCCCGAGAGGATGCCGCTGGCTTGGATAGCCTGACGAACCGCATGGGTGATGTCGATCATTTCCACCGGCCTTCGGGAGACGATGTCGAGGCAGTTCATGGCGCTTTCTCCTGCAGCAGGTCGACGAGCACCTGCAGCACCCGTCGGCTGAACAACAGGCCGACATGGCCGATGTTGCGCAGTTCGACGGAGGTTGTGCCCTCGAGACGCCCGTTCTCGTAGGGGATGACCATGTTGTCGTGGCGGCTGTAGAGAACGCAGACTCGTGCTTCGGCGGGCAGGGGCGCAGCGGCCAGGCGCTGCAGAAAAACGGAGCCGGGCATGAGCAACCTGCCCAGCGCCGAGAGGGCGAAAGGGGCCAGCTTGGAACCTTCGTTGGGCGTGCCGATGAGCAGGCAGCGGTCGACCTTTTCCGCGCCGCCGCGAATCTGAAGATAGTTGCGGGCGATCATTCCGCCCATGGAGTGGCCGACCAGATGGACCTTCTGCAGGTCGGTGGCATGACGGATCCTGTCCACCTGCCGGGCCAGCCGTTCGGTCAAGACTTCCACGTCTTTCCAGGGCGGCAGGGCAATGCTGTAGAGGGCGGTAAAACCCTGACGTTTCAGGCAGAACTTGATCCACAGCCAGCAGGCGGGTGACTGCATCAGGCCATGCAGGAATATGATGGGGGTTTCCGTAGTGCAGGGAGAAGGTTGTTTGCGGTTGAGCCAGCCGATGGGCTGCAGTAGGATGGTCAGGGAGAGAAACAAGGTTTCCGAGAGAATCAGGCCCAGAACGAAGAGCAGTCGCCGCAGGGGTCGGCCCCGCTCCAGAAGCTGCGGGTCGCGGTTGGCGTATTCGTACCAGGCTATGGCAAAGCTGAAGCAGACCAGCAACGCCACGAGGCCCGTAAAGAGCGCCAGATAAAAGACAAAAGCCGCCACGATTCCCCCTTGAAGGCGCATTATCGCACGCACCTGAGGGGTCGTCAACGGCTCAGGCGTGCCGAAGTGGTCGGGATTCGGTATTTTTTCCTAGGTTCAGGGACGGAAGCAGATGCGTCAGTTACTCGCCGAATTTGATCGACATCTCGCGGTGGAGCGTAACCTTTCCCGGCACACGCGAAGGGCCTATGCTCAGGATCTGGAAGCCTTTTGCCGATTTCTGGAAGCCGAGCCGGGTTTCTCTGCGCCCCTGGTGGCACAGCAGGTCGACATTCAGGTTTTGCGCCGCTATCTGGCCCGGTTGCATCGCCGCCACCGACGTTCCAGTATTGCCCGCAAGCTCTCCGCCCTGCGCAGTTTTTTTGCCTACCTGGTGGCACAGGGCCAGCTCGAGAGCAGCCCCGGCGAGCTCATCGGTACGCCCCGGCAGGAAAACTATCTGCCCAAAACCCTGACCGTCGATGAGGTCTTCGCCTTGATCGACGGGCAATCGGGCGTCGACGAACTGTCCCTGCGGGATCGGGCGCTTCTCGAAGTGCTCTACTCCTGCGGCCTGCGGGTCGGTGAGCTGACCGCTCTTGACCTGGACAGTATCGACTGGCAGCAGGGCCTGGTACGGGTGCTGGGCAAGGGCAACAAGGAGCGGCTGGTGCCCATCGGCCGCCAGGCCCTGGCCGCTGTTGACGATTATCTAGCTGTGCGCAACGGAGTTCCGGAGCAAACGGCCCTGTTTCTCAACTACCGCGGCGGCCGTCTCAGCGCCCGCAGCGTCGAGCGGAATTTCAAGCAACGGCTGATCAAGGCGGGACTGATCAAGGACGCCAGCCCCCACAGCCTGCGCCATTCTTTCGCCACCCATCTCCTGGATGGCGGCGCCGATCTGCGTGCCATCCAGGAACTTCTCGGCCACGTCTCCCTGTCCACCACCCAGAAATATACCCGGGTCAGCGTCGATCATCTGATGGAGGTCTACGACCGGGCGCATCCGAAAGGGCGAAAAAAACAGCCTTCATAGCCCTTCCTGAACGTCTTGTCGCAACTCCATTTTTCGTCTGATAAATCCTTGATAATCCTATTAATAATTTGAAACACAATTCGAGACGGCCCAACCTGTTTGAGACTGGTTGGGCCGTTTGAGGTGCTGGCATTGGTGAGTTTTCGGAAATATGGGGAATGTCCCTTGTTTCCTGTTTCCTTATCTCAATCGCGAAAGACAAACTTCAAAACCGGCCGGTCTCGTCCGGCCAGACCGTAAGCTTCCCCGTCAAGTAGACAGCTGAAAAATAACGCTAATCAGGCTTAGTTTTATATGTCGTGACCTCAAAATCCCAATCCATATCTTCACTTTCGGTAGCAGTGACAAACGACCGGGTTTCATCCCTGAATTCACTCAGGATTTCCGTGTTAATCCATTTGTAAAAATCTGCCCGGACAAACATCGCTTCCACTGATTCCTGGTATTTCCTGTCATCACCGGGAGAACCCGGAATGGCAAAACCGAATTGACCGAGCGCCTCAGGGGGATTGTCAAATAACATTTTTCTGAACTCCATGTCCCCTCTGGCTTTATTCTTAATCTCCGCCACAACATCATCTCGGATAAACTTTTTTTCGTCGCTCATAATCTACCTCTCTTGGCGTTTGATGTAGTAGGGTTGAGGGACAACACTCAACCCATAACAATGTTTTTCCTGTCGGCATGATTGCTGAGCCGTCCCAACGGGAAGCAGAACAGCCCGGTGGTCAGGAAAAAGGCTGCATTGATGTGCCTGTGCCCATGGGGCTGATGCCCTCTGCAGTATCAGCCCAAGACCGGGGCTTGCTTTAGGGTAAAGAAAACTCCCTTGCCGGACAGTGTCGGCCCGAAACGGGCGTTTTCCGATTGGCAGCCGCTCGGTTCCCGCTGGCCTGCCGACCAACGTTCTCGGTGGTTGTAGTAGGGCGAGAGGAACTGGCTGAGAAGATAGCCATAAGCGACAAGCCATCTAGGTAGGGGAGTTGAGGACGCCCATGCGATTATGCGGTTATGAAAATCGTGCATCACAAGAAAACCCTGTCTGGCCATCCGGACGGGGTTTCTGCTTTTCATTTATAATATTTACCGACTTACAACCCGAACCTGGGCAAACTGGCGATGCCCGTCCGCCGAGCCGTGAAAACCGAATCCGCTTTGTTTGGCACCTACCCAAGGGGCGTCTGCACCACCACCGACGCCAGAGTTAACTCCAACCATACCAGCTTCGAGCCGGTCGGCGACCTTGTCAGCACCCTCGCCCCCGAACACCACCGAGCCTAGCCCATAATTCGTATGATTGGCCTTCTCAATCGCTTCCTCAATATCCGAATATCGACTGATAGCAACCACCGGGCCGAAAGTCTCCTCCGTTTCGACTAGCATCTCCGGGGTCACGTCACTGATGACCGTCGGCTTGATGTACCGCTGCGGTTGGTCGCTCCCGCCGAGCAGCACCTTTGCGCCCTTTGCTTCGGCATCACGGATGTGTGCGACGATCTTTTCATGCTGACGGGCGTTGATAATCGGGCCGATGTTGACGCCCTGTTGATCCCAGGGGCCAACGGTGTATTCGCTGGCGATTTCGACAACCCTTTTCTCGAAAATATCCGCAATGGAGTCATCGACATAAATCCGCTCGGTCGCGATACACATCTGCCCGGCATTCTCAAAACTGCTGGCAACGGCAAATTGTGCGGCATGCTCCAGATCAGCGTCGGCCATGATAATCAGCGGGTCGTTGCCGCCGAGTTCCATGACCAGTCGCTTCAGCCTGCCGGAAGCGCGTTCCATGATCTTCTTGCCAGTTGCCTGGGACCCGGTAAAGGCGATCATGTCAACATCGCTTTCGACCAGCGCCGCTCCCTGCTGCCCATCACCGTGGACAATCTGTAATACGCCTTCCGGAAGAACGCTATTCAGTTTTTTTACATAAGCATCTGCAATCAGAGGCGTCTCTTCGGATGGCTTGAACACGACCGTATTTCCCGCTACCAGCGCAGGAATAATCAGATTGTTTGCCATCGCCACTGGATAGTTCCACGGCGCGATAACCGCGACGACGCCCAGCGGCCTGTATTGCATTAAAGACCCACCAGCCAGTTCGCGTGTTGCGAGTGCTTGCCGTGCGGATTCGGCATTCCCGACGCCACCCTTTATCACCCATCTCACCTCACCGGAAGAACGGCGCAAATCCTTACCCATTTCACGACTTAAAAGAACGGCAAACTTCTCCGAGTCGGGTTCAATGCCTGCAAGGGCTTTTGTGATGAGTTCGACCCTTTTGTTGATATCCAGTGCACCCCATTCTTTGGCGGCGACTCGTGCCTTTGCAACGATGCCATCAATATCAGAGGTCGGTGTAACAGTAACTTCACCGACCTTTTCACCGTTGCTCGGATCGTATGAAACCAGTTGCGCTGTCATTCTCTTCTCCTCTATTTTCCAGCACTAAATAAAGCGCCGCATGATCTCCGCCGCCCAAGTGTCAACATTGGCCAGGGTGACCCTGTGGGCCGTTACAGCTTTTTCAGCATGTCCGCGTAGGCCCGGGTCGTCGAGGTCACTGAAGCGACTGAAGATCCCGACTCTGCGACCGACGATATAGAGCATCCTTGCCTCTGGTTCCAGCGCAAGAAAACGCCTGATCGGAGCGGTCATCTTTTCTTTGTCTTCAGGTAGATGCCCCTCGGCATCCGGAAACAGATTAAGGATGTGGTCGCTCTTAACCGTACTGTGGATCCCATCGAGATGATCAAGGAATAACAGCAGCTCTTCAGCTTTCTCGCGATCACCGAGTGGCGTGAAGGTTCCCGCTGCGACAGCTTCGTACAATTCAACAATTTCCGGAATTGCCAATGTGCGGATACGAATAAAGTCGGCATCAATCTGATTAAGAGCATCGGCTGTTTCCAGAGCATTCTCTTTCGACCAGGCTTTTCCACCTAGGCCGGGCATAAAATATTCCGACAGCTCGATCCCGGCCTTCTTGACCTTTTGTCCGGCGAGAATGTGAGTCTGCTTGTCGACGCCTTTTTTGACCAAGGCGAGCACCTCGTCGGCAGCGGATTCCATACCAATATGAATTCTGTTGAGTCCTGCCTTTGATAACCGCATCATATCCTCGTTGCTTATGCGGGCAATCGTCTGTGATCGAGCATAAGAAGTCACTCTTTCAATCAGGGGAAAGGCGTGACGAACATGCAAAAGGATTTTTTCCAGATCACCAGGCTTGATCACCAGAGTGTTCGCATCCTGTAAAAAGACCGAGTTCATTCCGCCGCGCATGAATGTGAGAGCTGCGTGAAGCGCCATCTGGTCAGCATGGTTCAGTCCGACCTGAAGGAATGTCAGATCGCCAGCACTCTTTTCGATTTCATCGACAAAAAACCGGACTCGATCAATATCCTTCAGGACATGATCTGCCTTGCGGATACTGAATTTCTGATCCTTGTAAAGACCGCAGAAGGTACATTTGTTCCACGGACAGTTACGGGTGACGCGCAGCAACAGGCTGTTCGCCTCGCTCGGCGGCCGGATCGGGCCAAGTTCAAAACCCTGATAACTGTCATCTCTTTTCATTTCTTACTCTTCAAAATAATGGCCATAGGCCATAGGGGACGTTGTTGATAATTATAAAATCGATTCCAACTTTTTTCTTAATTGCGCCTCTTTCTGAAAAATAGAGTCCCCCCTGTTGGCGGCATGCGAAACCGCGGCAGGGGTATAGGCCATAGCCGGGGCAATATCGACCCCTTTTAATCCCAATTTTCTGATCGCAACAAAGCAAATAACTGCTTTTGCCTGAGCAAGGCTTCGGTTCTTGCTCGGCTGACTCAAAGCTGTGGGGGCTATGCCAAAATAGGTCGTGACCAGATCCATGAGTTCTCTCAGGGATCGTTTCTCTCCGGCTGGAAACTGGTCGGCATGTCTCAAAACCCGCTCGACAAAATCTCCTCCCCCAAGAACGCGATCATCAAAAAGGGCGTCGTCGTCGAGATCAGGATCGAGGTCCAGGCTGGTCCGTTTGCCGCCGGCAGAGAGATTGGTCCGGGTGGTGTCTACTCCGTTGACGATAAAGCGATAATACTGTTGCCTGGCGGCCTTGGGTCGATTGGCGAAAAACGGCAGAATCTTACTGTCGTTAATCACTGACCGGGAGGCTTTGCCCAACAATTCGCGATGCCCGCACCAGGGATAATCTTCAAGGGATTCGGCCGATTCCACGATGCCGGCGCGTAGCGGATTCAAGTGGACATATCGCACCAGTTCCAGAAGGTAGGCATCCCCGTCGCAAACAATCGATTTATAGCGATTCTGAAAAAGATGCCCGACACGGTTGTGGCGCAGATTGAACACCACGGCGTAGCCGGTGAGCAGGCGACGCATGAAATGGGCGAGCTTGGTGGCATTCGGCTGCAACAAGAGGTGAAAATGGGAATCCAACAGGGCCCAGGCAAAGCAGTCCGTCTCCGTCTCGGCCAGCAACCGTGAAAGGCGGGAGAGGAATTCTTCGCGGTCCTGGTCGTCGAGAAAAATGTAGCGCTTCTCGATTCCTCTGACGATGACATGGTGCAACAGGCCGGGAAAATCTATGCGAGATTGTCTGGGCATGGAGAGAGGTTATCATAGGAATTTATATTTATCAAGAACGTCCCCTGAGCCTTACACGCTACATAAATACAAACTTCAAAACCGGCCGGTCTCGTCCGGCCAGACGAGGTCCTTTTCTTGACGGCCAAGAAAAGGACCCAAAAGAAGGCCGCCCCCCGTTGGCCCCTTACGGGGTTCCCTCTCTACGGCTACGGCCTCCGGGAAGGTCGAAAACTCGCTGCGCTCAAACAGTCGTCCTTCTGATCCGGATTCCGCTGCCTTCGTTCGGCTGCACTCGCAGGGAGGAGGGATATTCTTAAAACACACCCCCCTGTGACGCCGCCGGAGTGAAGCGGGCGTTTGGCGATACAGTCGGGCAACTGTTCGAGCGCAGCGAGTTTTTGCCCGGCCGCCAAACGCCCGCGCAGCGCAGGGTACCCGCCAAAGGCGGGCCAGGAACGGGGCGCCTTTTTCTGCTGACTCTTTTTTGGCGCAAAAAAAGAGTCAGGCGTCGCGCGGGGACGCAACCCCGCGGGGTTGACTCTGGCCTGTTTCATTAATGTCAAGCGTGCAAGAAGGAATTAGGAAATGTGGGACAGGCTGTCATGCTTAATCAAACAAAACAGCCCGCCCACGCAAGTGGAGGGGCTCCTGGTTTCTCGTCTGCAAAAAGCAGGATCGGTCAGTCCCAGCTGGCGATCTTCATAGTGCCATGCTCCGCCAGATGCTGCTGCATGCGGAACACTCTGTCGAGCACGTGAGGCTCCTGGCCTCAGCCTTTGGCCAGGCAATCGCGGCTGGCCCGGTCGAAGCAGTCCTGCAGGGTCGGCCGGTAATCAGGGTGGGTGCAGCAGTTGATGATACGCTGGGCCCGTTCGGTGGGGCAGAGGCCGCGCAGATATCGGCGAGGCCCTGTTCGGTGATCAGCACGTCGAGATCGTGTTCGGTGTGGTCGACGTGGGAAACCATGGGCACCACGCAGTTGATGCCGGTGGGATCGGTTTTGGCGGGGCGTACCGAAGGGGTGTGCATGATGGACAGGTAGGCGTCGCGCAAAAAGTCGCTGGAGCCGCCGATGCCGTTGATCATCCGGCTGCCGCCGGCGAAAACACCCGGTTATGGCAAGCCGATCAGCCTGTTGATGAAGGTCGGAAAGACTTGTCCCTGGAGTTGATATTTCAGAGCTTCCGCCGCAGAATTCTTTGAGCCTTGGAATAGAGTTTGCTGTCGGGATGGTCCCGCAACAGGGTCTCCAGGGTCTGTACCGCAAGGGCGTGATGGCCGTTGTCCAGATAAGCCCGCCCCAGGTAGTAGTTCACCTGGTCCATGGCGGCAAAATCCGGGTAGGTTTCGCCAATGGCCCGCAAGCGCTGAATCGCCGCGCGCAGCTCTCCGGTCCGGTAATAGAAGCGACCCACGTACAGTTCGTGCCGGGCCAGGTGCTGGTTGCCGAAGCGGATGTATTCCGGGGCCTCGCCGGCCAGAGGGTGATCGGGGTAGAGGCGCTGCAGGCTTTCGAAGGTCACCACGGTGTTGCGGGCGGCGGTCTGGTCGCGATCAATGGCGAGAATCTGATGGTAATAGGATTTGCCAAGCTGGCTCAATGCCCGGGGAGTGTCCGGGTCGCCGGGATGCTGTCTGAGGAAGGTTTCGTACATGGTGGTCGCCTCCGGATAATCCTCGGCGGCGAAGTGGGTGTCGGCCAGTAGCAGGGTGGCCTTGCGGCTGGTTTCGGCTGCCTCGTAGGTGGCGCGGGCGACCTCCAGGGCGGCGACGGCTTCCTTGTAGCGACGGGCTTCAAACAGAATCCGGGCCTCCTGATAATGCTCTTCGGCGGTTCGGGACGGGGGAGTGACCGCTCCCCTGCAGGCGGTCAGCAACAGGCACAGCAGCACGGCATATAAAAGGGTCGGTCTCATCATTGTGTCGGAACCTCGCTACGAATATGGGGGATAAGGCTGCGGCACAGAGTAAGGGATTTGGCCCCGGTTGTCAATTCCGGCCAGCCCGCCGGAGCCGGCCTCTAAGGCACCTCAGGAGAGGGGGGCCCTGAGTTTTTCCAGAGCGTTTTTTTCGATCTGGCGCACCCGTTCGCGACTGATGCCGTAATGTTCGGCCAACTCCTGTAGGGTACGGGGGGTATCTCGCAGAATGCGTTCGCTGATAATGTAACGCTCCCTCGGCTTCAGTTGCTCCAGGGCGCCTTCGACCCGGCTCGAGAGCAGTCCGGCCTCTTCGTGCTCAAGGAGCAGCTGTTCCTGATTGTCCCGCTGGTCGGCGAGGGTGTCGAGAAGTGTGTAGTCGTTCCCCTCGGTGAGTTCCAGATCGAGGGACGCGTCCCGGGCCGCCATGCGCAAGGCCATGTCTTCGACTTCGTCTTCCCGCACCGCCAGTTCTCTTGCAATGTCCCCGGATTCTTCGCCGCCGGTCAGACGCCGCAGGGCGCGCCGTGTCTGGCTGAGCTTAAAGAACAGTTTCTTCTGTGCCTGGGTGGTGCCGATCTTGACCAGAGACCAGTTTTTCATAATGAAGTTATTGATGTAAGCGCGAATCCACCAGACGGCGTAGGTAATGAATTTAAGCCCCCGTTCCGGCTCGAACTTGCGCAGGGCCATCATCAGGCCGATGTTGCCTTCCTGAATCAGGTCGAGAAGCTTCAGACCGTAGCCCCGGTATTCGTGGGCGATTTTCACCACGAAGCGGAGATTGGCGCAGATCAGGCGCTGGGCGGCTTCCAGGCTGCCCTGATCCCGGTAACGGGTGGCGAGCTGGTATTCTTCGTCACGACTGAGGAGTTCGAATTTCTTGATTTGAGCCACATAGAGATCAAGCGTGTCGGCAACGGCCGGCAGGTAGACGGTGTTCATATACAAAGCCTCCCTGAAGTTTACGGCAAGGGGTTCGCGCATAAATTTTAGCACTCGACAAAGAAGAGTGCTAATACATATAGCAAATCATATTTATAGGTGCAAGAAAAAACGCCTGCCCGGACCCGCAGCTTGGTATTTTATTCGGCCTGTGAAATAATGTCTCCGCGCCGGGCGGTCACGGAATCGCCTGCGGTTTTAAGCCATTGGAGGAACCATGACCGAGCAGGCCCAGCGCCTTTATCTTATCGACGGATCGTCCTACATCTACCGGGCCTACTACGCCATTCGCCAGCTGTCCAATTCCAGGGGACTGGCAACCAACGCGGTTCTCGGTTTTACCAATATGCTGCTCAAGGTGGTGCGCGAGGAGAAACCCGACCATCTGGCCGTGGTCTTTGACGCCAAAGGGCCGTCCTTTCGCAAGGAAATCTATCCCGAATACAAGGCCAACCGGGCCGCCATGCCCGAGGACCTGCGGCCGCAGATCCCCCTCATCAAGGCTCTGGTGGAGGCCTTCAACATGCCGGCCCTGGAGCTTGCCGGTTACGAGGCGGACGACATCATCGCCACTCTGGCCCGGCGCTTTGCCGGCGAGGGCATGGCGGTGACGGTAATTACCGGCGACAAGGATCTGATGCAGATTGTCGATGAGCGGATTCGCCTGCTCGACACCATGAAGGACCAGCAGACCGGCCTGGCGGAAGTGGCCGAGCGTTTCGGCGGCACGCCGGACAAGGTAATCGAGGTGCAGGCTCTGGCCGGCGACAGTTCCGATAATGTTCCCGGGGTGCCCGGCATCGGCGAAAAGACCGCCCGGCAGCTGATTCAGGAGTTCGGCACGGTGGAAAACCTGCTGAACAATATCGAAGGGGTATCGGGCAAGAAGCGCCAGGAAAACCTGCGCCAGTACGGCGAACAGGCCCGATTGTCGAAAAAACTGGTAACTTTGGTCGACGACCTGCCGCTGGAAACGGATTACGATCAGCTGAAGCTCAGCGAACCGAATCGGCAGAAGTTGACCGAACTCTTTAAGGAACTGGAATTTCATAAACTGCTGCAGGAGTTTTCCAGCGATGAGCGGGCGACGGGCACGGGCTATCGTCTGGTACTGAAGGAGACCGAGATGCAGGAGATGCTGGCGGCCCTGGAACATGCCCCGCTGATCGCCCTTGATACCGAAACCACCTCCCTCGAGGCGATGCGGGCCGAGTTGGTCGGGCTTTCTTTTTCTATTGAAGCGGGGCAGGGCTGGTACCTGCCGGTGGGACATCGATATCTTGGGGCGCCGCCACAGCTCGACTGCCAGCCGGTGCTGGAGGCTCTGCGGCCCCTGCTCGAGGATCCCAAGCGGCCCAAGGTGGCTCAGAACGGCAAGTACGATCTGCTGGTGCTGCGCCGTGTCGGGGTCGAGGTGGCCGGACTGACCTTCGACACCATGCTCGCTTCCTATCTGGCCCAGCCGGCGGCCAAGTCCCATTCTCTGGACAACCTGGCCGGCGATCTGCTCGGTTATCGCACCATCCCTTTCAGCGAGGTTTGCGGCAGCGGGCGCAACCGCATCGGTTTTGAAGAAGTCGAAATCGAAAAGGCCCTGGTTTACGCCACCGAAGATGCTGACATCACCTTGCGCCTGCAGCAAAAACTGGCACCGCAACTGGTCGAGACCGGCCAGCAAAAGCTGTTTGACGAGGTGGAGATGCCGCTGCTGTCGGTGCTGGCCGAGATGGAGTGGCACGGCGTACGCATCGACAGCAAATTGCTCGGCTCCCTGTCGGCAGAGCTGGAGGGCAAGATGCGCGCCCTGGAGGAAACCATTCACCGGCTGGCCGGAGGGCCTTTCAATGTCGCTTCTCCCCGGCAACTCGGCGAGGTGCTGTTCGAGCGGCTTCGGCTGCCCCGGGGCAAGAAGACCAAAACCGGCTGGTCGACGGACGTCGAAGTGCTGACGGTGCTGGCCGAGGAACACGATATTGCCGCCCGGATTCTCGACTACCGCTCCCTGGCCAAACTCAAGAGCACCTATTGCGACGCCCTGCCCAAGCTGGTGCATCCCGATACCGGCCGCATCCACACCTCCTTCAACCAGGCCGTCACCGCCACCGGCCGGCTGTCCTCCAGTGAACCCAACCTGCAGAACATCCCCATTCGCACCGATGAGGGCCGGCGGATACGGGAGGCCTTTGTGCCCGACGCCGGTCATCTGCTGCTGGCCGCCGACTATTCTCAGGTGGAGTTGCGGATTCTGGCTCACATGGCCGACGAGCCGGCCCTCAAGCAGAGCTTTGAGCAGGGGGAAGATATTCACGCTCGCACCGCCAGTGAGATATTCGGCGTGTTTCTGGAGATGGTCACGCCGGAGATGCGCCGCAGGGCCAAGACCATCAATTTCGGCGTTCTTTACGGCATGAGCGCCTTCGGTCTGGCCAAGGCCCTGGGTATTGGCCGCAAGGAGGCCCAGACCTACATCGACAGTTACTTCGCCCGTTATCCCCGAGTGCTCGATTTCATGGAAAGCAAGAAACAGGAAGGCCGGGACAAAGGCTACGTCACCACCCTGTTCGGACGGCGATGCTCGGTGGCCGAGATCAACAGCCGCAACGGCGCGGTTCGGGGCTATGCCGAGCGCAACGCCATCAACTATCCGATTCAGGGTACCGCCGCCGACATCATCAAGATCGCCATGGTCGCCATTGCCCGGCGTCTGCGGCGGGAGTCGCTGCAGGCCCGCATGGTGCTGCAGGTGCACGACGAACTGGTCTTCGAGGTGTCCGAAACAGAGCTGGAGACCCTGCAGCGCCTGGCCCGGGAGGAGATGGAGGGCGCCGCTTCCCTGTCGGTGCCGCTGCGGGTGGAGATGGGCTGTGGCCGCAACTGGCGGGAAGCCCATTGAGTCGGTCGGGAGGCGTCCCCTGCGTCGGTAGCGGGCGCTGATGTTCTGGGCGATTTTTTTCGGTTTCAGGGTGGTTTTCGGCCGGTCGTGGCCTCACGGTCGGTCCTGCGGGAGTGTTCATGTTGCGATCCGGCCGTCTGCGGATACTGGTTCTGCTCTTTTTAACCGCGGTGCTGCTGGCCGCGGGTCTGTTGCGTTCCGCCAATCTCCTTGAAGATCATCTGCGGCCCCGTTTGGTGGACTGGGCCGCTTCAGCCCTGGGAGCCGAAGTCCGCATCGCCCGCCTCGACTGGCAACGGGGAGCTTTGGAGGCGGAAGGTCTGTGGCTCGACCAGCCCGGTTTCTATCGCCTGGAGATTCACCGGCTGCGGCTGGAACTGCGCCTGCGGGATCTGTGGCAAAGGCGGCTGACGGCGCTGGAGATCACCTCCCCCGTCCTGCGGTTCGAAGCCCGGAGCGAGTCGCCTTCCACGGAGCCTGGCCGCCTGCCCGCCCGCCTGCCGCTGACGGTCAACCGCCTGATCCTGCGGGACGGGCGGGTCGAGGCGAAATCGGGCCACGGCATGGTGCTGTTGCGGGAGCTGGAGGCGGATCTGTTTTTTGACGACCGCTACCGCTTTGCGCTCCGGGCGCTTCTGGGACAGGAGGACGCCCTGGCCCTGCATCTCGACGGGGAGGCCCTGTGGCGGGATGGGCTGCAGTTGACCCTGAAGCGTTTTGACTGGGATGAAACGCCGTTGCTGGCCGAAGAGTTGACCTTGCTGCTGGCTCCCGACGCGAGCTGGACCGGCGGCGGCCGCCTGCGCCTGGCCCGGTGGGATCGACAGGACTACGAGGCGTTGCGCAGGGGGCTGGACCTGCCGCAGCTTGTTCCGGACGAATGGGATTTCCGCCTGCGTGACCTCGAGCTGGAGCTGCGCTGGAACGCTCCGCAGGACGCGCATCTGCAGCTGCGGCTGGCGGCGCTGGAGTTGTGGCGCGAGGGGCTGGTGATTCCCGTCGCGGGGCTGGCGGCGGTCGTGGAACCGGCAGCAGAGGGCTGGCGCGTCCGGGCGACGGCTAGCCTGGCCGACGGGGTGACGGTGACCTGCGACGGTCTCTGGCAGGGCGGTATCCGGCAGGCCACCCTGCGGGCCGAGGTGCCCGATCCGGGCCGCCTCAAGGCGCGACTGCTCGGCGGCACGGCACCGCCCCTCAACGGCGGCCTGCAACTGAACGCCGATTTTCGCCATGCGCCCGAGGGTCCCCGAGTCCACCTCGAACTGCGCGGCCGGTCCGGCCACCGCAGCGGCCCCCGGGCCCTGTTGAATCTCCACGCTGTGCGCCTGCAGGCCGAACTGGAACTCGGCGAGGTCCTTGCCGGTGAGGGCCGCCTGTGGGTTGGCGGGCAGCATCTGGCCAGTTTTCGGGGTGTTCCGGAGCGGCTCGAGATGGAACTGCACCCTGCCCACAGTGCCTCCTGGAGTCCCCTGCCCGGGCCGGCCCTGCGGTTTCAGCCCATGCCGCGGGGCCACGGGCTGAGCGGGCACCTGAGTGCTTCGCGCGGGCCACGGGGCTTGTGGGATCTGGGCGGAACACTGCAGGGCGAACATCTTCAGTGGGAGGCCCTGCATCTGGACGCTGCGACCACCGAACTGGCGCTGCGCCAGACGGCGTCGGGAGCCTGGAGCGGCTCGGTGAACCTGAAGGCCGGACAACTGGCTTACGAAGAGCTGGCGCTGGCCGATTTTTCCGCCGACACCCGCCTTCATGCCGAAGCCGGGCAGCTGCTCCTGCAGGAACTGCGCGGTGCCGGGCGTCTGGCCGGTTCGGACCTTCTGGCGGGGTCCCTGCAACTGGACGGCAGCGGGTTTTATCGCGACGGTGCCTGGCAACTGGACCTGGCGGCTCTGCAGCTGGCGGACCTGGAGTGGATCGCCGCGGACGGCACCGCCGGGGTTGCCGGAGGACGGGTCCTGGTGCAGGGACAGCTGACCGGTTTCGGCGCCGAAACGGCGCAAGGGCAGGTGCGGGCCGAACTGGCGGCGGAAGAAGGCCTCTGGGGGCTCTATTACGCCGACCTCGGCGGTCTGCCCCTGGAACTGGAAGGGCTGCTGCGCTGGCGGTCGGCGCGTCGGGAGATGGAGATCGCGTCCCTGCTGCTGCGCCTGGAACCTTTCGGCACCCTGCAGGGCCGGGGGCGTCTTGTCGAAGGTGAAGGACATTTTGACGGCACCCTGGTCCTGCCCGAGCTTTCCGGAGCAGCCTCGGAACGCCTCGCGTCCCTGCTGGCCGAAAACCGGCCGGAACTGGCCGGGATGCGGCTCGGCGGCTCGCTGCAGACGGATTTTCACTGGACGCGGCGAGCCTTCTGGCATCTAAAGGGCGGAATCGCGCTGCGGGAACTGGCCATGGAGCTGCCCGCCGCCCGACTGAGCCTGCAGGGACTGAGCGGCACTCTGCCCTTCCATCTGAGCGACGCTGCTGCCCCTGCCGTCGAGGCTTTGACCGCTGCGGGGCGCCTTGCCGTTAAAGATCTGCAGCTCGGTCCGGTGCGCTGGTCGGCAGCCTCGGTTGGCCTGAATTCCGCACCCAATCGCATCGAACTGCAGGATGATCTGCAACTGGAGCTGGCCGGCGGCCTCGTGACCGTGGGCGGCCTGCGATTCGGCGCAACGGCCGGCGAGAGCTTTGCCGCCGGCCACCTGGTGCTTGAAGGGGTGGACCTGCAACGCCTCACCACCGAGCTGGGGGTTCAGCCCATGCGCGGGGCACTGAACGCCGACCTGGGGCGTATCGACTATCGGGGAGGGCGCCTGCGTTCGGAAGGCCAGGCGCTCATCGAGGCCTTTGACGGGCGGATTCGGGTCGACGGAATCGGTCTGGATCTTTCCAGTCTCATCTATCCCCTGTTCACTGCCGACATCGTCTTCGAGGGCATCGACCTGCACCAGCTCACCCAGACCCTCGCCTTTGGCGACATGAACGGCATCGTCGACGGCTATATTCGCAACCTGCGTTTGTTGGGCACAACCCCCAGCCGCTTCAACGCCCGTCTCGAAACCCGTCCCGGCGGCAAGCGCGACATCAGCGTGCGGGCCCTGAACAATCTGGCCATTCTCAGCCAGGGAGGCGTCTCTTCGGCCCTGTCCCGAGGCATCTACCGGTTCATCGACTACTACCGCTATCGGCGGATCGGCATCCTCTTCACTCTCGATCGGGACCTGTTTCAGCTCAAGGGCACCGCTCGGGAGGGGACCGACCGCTTTCTGGTGGATGGCGGTATCCTGCCGCCCAAAATCGACATTATCGCACCGCCGTCGGCCATCTCTTTTTCCGAGATGCTGAGGCGTCTGCAGCGCATGGAGCGAGCCAATTGATTTTACCCCCCGGCGCGTTTATAGTGACAGCGGTCCCTTAACCGCAACTGTTGCCCATAGGAGATGCCCGATATGAAAAAAATCAGCTGGATCAGCTCCCTGCTGGCCGTCACTCTGCTGCTGTCCTGCGTCACCATCAACATCTACTTTCCCGCCGAGGAGGTACGCAGCGCCGCGGATCGTTTCGTGCATGAAGTCTGGGGAGAGCGCAACGGCCGACCCGCCGAAGAGCCTCCGGTAACGGAGCCGGTTCCGGGTCCCGGTGCACGGCTGCGTTTTGGGGGGGCGTCGACGGCCTGGGCCGCCCAGAACATCGAGGTCAGCACCCCGGAAATCCGCGCCATCAAAGAGGCCATGCAACGGCGTCATGAGAGCCTGCAGCCGCTGCTGGAGAGCGGCCGGATCGGAATCGACGCGGCCGGCCTGCTGGCGGTGCGGGATCTGGCCGGTCTCGATTTGCGTTCCCGCAGCCAGGCCCAGCGTCTGGTAGAGGAAGAGAACGCCGATCGGCTGCGACTGTATCGGGAGATCGCCCGGGCCAACGACTTTCCCGACCGGGCCGGCGAGGTGCAATCCATCTTTGCCGATTCCTGGCGGGATCAAGCTCCAAGCGGCTGGTACCTACAGGACCGTAGCGGAGCCTGGCGCCGTAAATGACCATTTTAAACCCTGTCCGCAACTGAAAGGCAGTAAACATCCATGTCCCAGCAGACCCGCCGAATCATGGTCGGCACCGTTCCCGTCGGCGGCGGAGCGCCCGTCTCCGTGCAGTCCATGTGCAGCACCGACACCCGCGACGTGGCTGCCACCCGGGCCCAGATCGAAAGGCTGAGTGAAGCCGGTTGCGAGATCGTGCGCTGCGCGGTGCCCGACCGGGAGGCGGCCGAGGCTTTGCGGGAGATTCGCAGGGGATGCCCCATCCCTCTGGTAGCCGATATCCATTTTGACTACAAACTGGCCCTGCTGGCCCTGGAAAGCGGCGTTGATGCCCTGCGCCTGAATCCCGGCAACATCGGCGCACGCTGGAAGGTGGAAGAAGTGGTGCGCGCCTGTGCCGAGAGGAGGGTGCCGATCCGCATCGGCGTCAACGGCGGCTCCCTGGAGAAAGAACTGCTGGCCCGGCACGGGCATGCCAGCGCCGCGGCCATGGTCGAGAGCGCCCTGGGGCATATCCGCATTCTCGAGGATCTCGGTTATCAGGAGATCAAGGTGAGTCTCAAGGCTTCCCATGTGCGGCGCACCGTGGAGGCCTACCGGCTGCTGGCCGCCCAGGTAACCTACCCCCTGCATATCGGCATTACCGAAGCCGGCACGGTGTGGAGCGGCACCATCAAGAGCGCCGTCGGCCTGGGAACCCTGCTCTTTGACGGCATCGGCGACACTCTGCGGGTCTCCCTGACCGGCGATCCGGTGGACGAAGTGCGGGTCGGCTGGGAGATTCTGCGGGCCCTGGAGCTGCGGGAGCGGGGCCCGGTACTGGTCAGTTGCCCCACCTGCGGCCGCTGCCAGATCGACCTGATTCCCATTGCCGAAGAGGTGGAACGGCGCCTGCGGGATCTGCCGAAAAAAATCGTCGTGGCAGTCATGGGCTGCGTGGTCAACGGTCCCGGAGAGGCCCGGGAAGCCGATGTCGGTATTGCCGGCGGCCGGGGCGAGGGCCTGTTGTTCCGCCGTGGCGAGGTGGTGCGCAAGGTGCCCCAGGACCAGCTGGCCGACGCCCTGGTGGCCGAGGCCTGGAGTCTGGTGGAGGAGGAAAACGCCGAACGCGAAGGGTAAGCCCGGGTCAAAGGCGAAATGGCCTGATTTTGGGAAGGGAAGATGGAGCCATGACGACCAGTCTGGCCATGATGTTGGTTCTGGGAATGACGGCCAACGCCCTGTTCGTGAAAATGCGGCTGCCGGGACTGCTGGGCATGTTGCTTCTCGGGGTGCTGCTCGGCCCCTATGCGCTGGATTGGCTCGACGCGGATATGCTGCGCCTGTCCGGTGATTTGCGACTGCTGGCCCTTATCGTCATTCTGTTGCGCGCAGGGCTGGGCATCAAACGGGAAGCGCTCAACCGAGTCGGCATGACGGCCCTCAAGCTAAGCTGTATTCCGGGTCTTTGCGAGGGTTTCACGATTGCCTTTGCAGCCGTTTATCTTCTGGGTTTCAGTTTTATCGAGGGGGGGATTCTCGGCTTCATTGTTGCGGCGGTTTCACCGGCGGTGGTGGTGCCGCCCATGCTTTATTTCATAGACAATCACATAGGCGCCAAAAACAACGTGCCGACCCTGATCCTGGCGGGAGCCTCTGTCGATGATGTTTTCGCCATTACCCTGTTCTCCGCTTTCCTCGGGCTCTACGGAGGCCAGCACGCCAGCATCGCTTTCCAAATAGCCGGCATTCCCTTTTCCATTGTACTTGGGGTCGGTCTGGGCCTTGTGGCCAGTATTGTGCTGGTGCGCCTGTTTACGGCCTTCCACATCAGGAGTACCAAAAAGGTCATGATCATCCTGGGCGTGGCCATTTTTCTGACCGCCGTGGAACAGGCCTTCAAGGCCAATGTGGAAATCGCCAGCTTGCTGGGAGTCATGACCATCGGCTTTATTCTGCTGGAAAAAATGCCCGAAGTGGCGGAAAAGCTGGCGGGCAAGTTCAACCGTATCTGGCTGTTTGCCGAGATCCTGCTGTTTGTTCTGGTCGGCGCCCAGGTCAATATTCATGTAGCTCTGGATGCCGGTCTGACCGGTTTGTTGCTCATCGGTATCGGCCTGACGGCACGCAGCGCCGGGGTGATTTTATCCACCGCCGGCACAGACCTGTCCCGAAAAGAGCGTTTTTTCTGTATTGTCTCCTACCTGCCCAAGGCCACGGTCCAGGCTGCCATTGGCGCCATTCCGTTGAGTATGGGAGTGCCCTCGGGGGATGTGATTCTGGCCATCGCCGTGCTCTCGATTTTGATTACAGCACCTATCGGCGCCATCGGCATCGAGTATTTTTCCAAACGCTGTCTGGATAGGGAGCCTGAATCCGCCTGAAAGCCAACCAGAGAAAGAGGTGGTTGTATTGAAAAAAAGCCGTTCCGGGCAGGTGTTGCCGAGACGCTGGAACCAGGTGCCCCGGATGCGATTGAACGACCTGTCTGAAGGCCAAGCGGGACGTTTTGAACGCTTTTGCATGGGCCTGGCCCGCTTTTTCGCGGCGCAAGCAGACGGGCGGTCCAAGGGATGAGCGGTTTGCTGAATGTGCTGATTCTGGAGGAGTGTGAGGCGGTGGCGCTGGAACTGCAGCGCTGTCTGGCCCGGGGCGGCTACCCGATCCGCAGCTGTCGGGTCGACTCGGTGACCGCTCTCAAACAGGCGCTGGGCGAAGAAGCCTGGGATCTGATCCTTTCCAATTACCGACTCCCCTCGTTTACTGCCATCGACGCCCTGTACCTGTTGCAGAGCAAGGGGCTGGACCTGCCCTTTATCCTGGTCTCCGCTCCTATCGGCGAGGAAAACCTGGTGTCGGCGATGAAGGCCGGTGCCCACGATTATGTGATGCAGGGCAATCTGGGCCGTCTGGTGCCGGCCGTCGAAAGGGAGATGCGGGAGGCCGCCCTGCGCCGCCAGCGCCGGGAAGCACAGGACACGCTGCAGACCAGCGAACGGCAAAACCGCGAGCTTTCACAGCAGTTCCGGGCGCTGCTGGACAATATTCCCGATTCCCTGACCTTGCTGGACGGGGACCTGCGGGTGGTGTGGTCCAACCTGGGTACGTCCCGGCTGCTCAATCGCGGCCTGAAGGATCTCTCGGGACTCCACTGCAGCAGCCTGTGGCCCGACTGCAGCGCTCGGCAGAACAATTGCCCGGTTCGCAAGTGTTTTGTCAGCTGCCAGGTGGAAAAAGCGGTGGTTCGGACCGACGATGATCGCAGCTGGGGAGTGCGGGCCTTTCCCGTGTCCGACGGCCAGGGCCAGGTGGTCAGCGTCATCAAGATGGCCAGCGACATTACCCTGCAGATTCAGATGCGGGAGGAGGCCAGCCGGGCCGGACAGCTGGCCTCGCTGGGCGAACTGGCCGCCGGGGTGGCCCACGAAATCAACAATCCCATCAACGGCATCATCAATTATGCCCAGATTCTGGCCGATCAGTTCGATGATGACGGCGATTGCCGGGAGATGGTCAGGGAAATCATCGACGAGGGAGAGCGCGTCGCCAACATCGTCAAAAATCTGCTCGATTTCGCCAAGGCGCGCCCCGAGCTCAAGATGCCAGTGGCGGTTGAGGACATTCTTGCCGCGTCCCTGGCCTTGACCAAATCCCAGTTGAGTCGGGACGGTATTCGGCTGCTGGTGGAGATGAGCCAAGATCTGCCGCCGGTGCTGGCCCATCTGCAACAGATCCAGCAGGTGTTGCTCAACATCATCAGTAATGCCCGCTACGCTCTGAACCAGAAATATTCAGGCTCCGACCCGCACAAAACCTTTCATATCGAATCGGAAGCCTGTGTACTCGGCGACCAGCGCTTTGTGCGTCTCTCCTTTACCGACCGGGGTATCGGCATCGCCCCGGAAGCCCTCAACAAAGTGATGGATCCCTTCTATTCGACCAAGCCGAGCGGTTCCGGCACCGGCCTCGGTCTGAGCATCAGCCACGGTATCATCAAGGATCACGGTGGGGAAATCCGCCTTTTCAGCAAGCAGGGACATCATACCCGAGTGGTGATCGAATTGCCGGTGGCGGAGGAAGAGCCGAAGGATTCGAAGAGACGGGACTGACCATTCCCAAAGTGGCGGCGCTTCACGGGCTGTTTTTGAATCGCTGCGCAGTGTTTGGAAAATCGAAAGGACTGCGGCCTGCCGCCAGAAAAGAGACGCTATGAAATCCAGAATTCTGGTTATCGACGACGAGAAAAGTCTGCGTTTTACCTTCAGGCGGTTTCTGGCCGATGAAGGCTACGAGGTGGATACGGCCGCCGATTTTGAAGAAGCCCGAAAATGCCTTGAGAAACAATCCTACGATCTGGTCTTCAGCGACATTCTACTCGGCGAAAAAACCGGCATCGACGTGCTGCGTTCCATCAAAGAGCGGGACTCTTTGTGCCCGGTCATCATGGTGACCGGCTATCCCAACATTGAAACCGCCTCCGAAGCACTGCGGCTGGGGGCCTTCGACTATATTTCCAAGCCGGTGGTGAAGAAGGACTTGCTGCAGGTGGCTCGCGCGGCTCTCAAGTACCGGCGCATGGCCGAAGAAAATGAACGCAACCGAATCAATCTGGAGGCGGTGTTTCGCTGCGTGGGGGACGCCCTGGTCATCGTCGACCGGCAGGGGCTGATCCAGCGTATCAACGAGGCGGCGGAAAAGCTGCTGGGCCTTGACGCCGGGGTGTTGGGCCGGCTCTACGATCCGCTGCTGACAGGTTGTTCGGAACGGTGCGTTGAACTGCTTCGCCGGGCTCTGGAAGAAGGTCGGCCCCAGCAGCAGGATCAGGTGGCCTGCGAAGCTCCCGACGCTGCCCGCCGAATCCTGTCCCTGCGCAGCGCGCCGCTGGTCGACGGTGGCGGCAAGGCCATTGGCGCGGTGCTGGTGGCCCGGGACGAAACCCGCCTGCGTGCCCTGGAGCGATCTCTCAGCAAGCGCCACCGTTATCACAAGATGATTGGTGCCAGCAAAAAAATGCAGGATCTTTACTGCCTGCTGGATGACCTTGCCGATGTGCCTTCCACGGTGCTGATTACCGGCGAGAGCGGCACCGGCAAGGAGTTGGTGGCGGAAGCTTTGCATAAATCCGGCAACCGGCGCAACAAGCCGCTGGTCAAGGTCAACTGCGCGGCCCTTTCCGATACCCTGCTGGAGAGCGAGCTCTTCGGTCATGTGCGGGGCTCCTTTACCGGCGCCGTCAAGGACCGGATAGGCCGTTTTCAGAAAGCCGACGGCGGCACCATCTTTCTCGACGAGATCGGCGATATCTCCCACAAGGTGCAGCTGCGGTTGCTGCGGGTTCTGCAGGAGCGGGAGATCGAGCGCATCGGCGAATCCATGCCGGTCAAGGTCGATATTCGGATTGTGGCGGCAACCAACCGTAATCTGACCGAGATGGTCCGTCAGGGTGCGTTTAGAGAGGACCTCTACTACCGGCTTAAGGTCATTACCATCGAGCTGCCGCCGCTGCGGGAGCGCAAAGAGGATCTTCCCCTGCTCACCGAGCATATGATCGAAAAGCTCAATGACAGCATGGGAAGGGAGGTTGTCGGCGTATCGACCGAGGTTGCGGATTTTTTTGCCGCTTATCACTGGCCGGGCAATATCCGAGAACTGGAGCATGTTATGGAGTACGCCTTCGTGCGCTGCCGCGAGCCGGTAATCGCCCTCAGCCACCTGCCTCAGGACCTGATGGCCGGCGGGAGTCTGACGGAGCAGGATTCGATTCCCCCTGCTGAGGAAGATGAAGCCCGCACCCTCTGCAAGGCGCTGGAAAAGACCGCCTGGAACAAGGCCAAGGCGGCGCGCCTGCTGGGAATCGACCGAAAAACCCTGTATCGCAAACTGGCCAAATACCAGATCGAGGATTGAGCCCGAGTTGTCCCCCCAGCACCGCCATTGGCGCCGAGGGGATTGTTGTTGATTACACGAGCCGGTTGATCGCTCTGGACGAGAAGGAATTTGGTAAATACTGACAGGGGCTGCGGCCCGGCCGGCGACTGCCGGTGAGGTAAGACACGCCGGGTGGTGGAAGAGGTTCTTCCGTCACCCGGTTTTTTATTGCGCCAAGCGAGCATCAGCCGGCACCGGCGCGAAAAGGGCAAAGCGCGGTGATTGGATTCATGTGTGGCGTGCCCCATAAGTGTGGACGTTCCGGTTGTGGCGCGCCACACTTTTTTTGTTACCAGAGGGCCGCCTTTCGAAGAAGAGAGAAGTTTCGGGTGCGTTCTCTGTTCGAGGAAAGGAATACTGTCAAAAACTATAAAAGACTGTAATTGCATAGCAAATGATTCTGGGGAGGGTTGCGATGTTTTCGCAGGTTTGACGATTTGAAAGATTGGCACGGCTCTTGCCAGTTACTCGCTTTGACAGGCTGTAGAAGTGGTGTTGAGAGACTGTTTCAGGAGGAGTATCGACAGATGGGCAAGAATGCGACAGGGGTTGAAGGTAACCAGAAAAACTTCAAAATCTGTCCCCTGGTTCATCGGCCCCTGGCTGAGTGTTACTGTCTCGACATGACCAGTCGCAATATTGACAAGGTGCTTCGGTACTGCAGTGGTGACTACGAACAGTGCGTGATCTACATCAAAATCCGAACATAACGGCGGCATAGCGGCAACAGGAGGCAACATGGCGGAGGTAATGGAGCGGGATTGTTTGGAGCGAGACGAAGCCGATTATGGGAGTGAAGACACCCAGCGGGATAAATTTCTGACCTTTTTTCTGGCCAACGAAGAGTACGGCATCGCGATTCGTCACGTGATCGAAATCATCGGCATTCAGAAAATTACCGCCGTCCCCGACATGCCCGCCTTTATCAAGGGGGTGATCAATTTGCGGGGCAAGGTCATTCCGGTCATGGATGTTCGGGAGCGTTTTCGGCTTCCCGGTCAGGCCTACGACGAGCGGACCTGCATCATCGTCGTCAACGTGGACGATCAGTCCACCGGATTGATTGTGGATCGGGTCAGCGAAGTCGCGGATATTCCCGCAGACAGGGTTGAGCCGGCCCCCGGCAGCCACAAGGGCAAGGCGGACGGTTACATCATGGGACTCGGCAAGGTGGGGGACCGGGTGAAGATTCTCCTCGACGTGCAGCGTCTTCTGGCTCTCTGAGATTGACAGCCTGGGTTGGAGTCGATTCTGCCTGCCTATTACAAACAGGCTTTTGAGAGCACCACAGATTTTTGTGGTTTCCCGATAATTTTTCTGCCGGGCCCAGAGCTCTCTCCTTGGCGACAGGGGGGAGTTGAACATTACTCTACTTCGTAGCAGGAGCAAACCCTATGACGTTGGCTATCGATTACAGAATCAAACTCGCTCTGGCAATTTTTGTCCCAGTTCTATTTTTTGCCGTTCAATCCTGGCAGTCGGTGTCCTCGAATTTGCGGGAACGAAGCATTCTGCTGGAGATGGATGCAAATATCGAATTTTTGAACACAGCGTCTGACTTTATTCGAGAAGTTCAGGTGGAACGCGGGCTTTCAGGACAGGTTTTTATCGATGGAGCAATTCGGGAAGATCTGATCAATCAGCGTACCCGGACCGACCAGGCCGGGGAAGATTTGCGGCGTCAGGCCGCTGTTGCCCGAATCGCTTCCAATGCCGAGCAGCGGGTTGGTTCTCTCTTTGCGGATATGCGTACCGTCCGAAACGGAGTAGATGCTGGTCAGCAACCCGAAGCGGTGCTTTACGCTTACAACGGTACGGTGCGAGAAACCCTGCGTCTGGCCGGGGAGACTGCGGATTCACGAACGGCGCGTGGCCTGGGAAAACGCATGAGCAGCCTGCTTCTCTTGGAAGAAGGTCGGGAAAATGCCAGTCGGCTACAGGTCAATCTCAGCCACAGCGTTTCCGTTCGTGATGCCCTCGATCAAGAACAACGGCTGCTTCTGGCGCGACTGCTGACCGGTGTGGAGGCCAACTTGGGCAGCCCTGCACTGGCTCTGGGTCGAGAGGCGGTCTCAGCTCTTGAAGAGATCCGGCAAAATATCAACTGGCAGGAAATCACGGCGATAACTGGGGCTCTGATCGGCGGGGAGCAGGAATTGGACTTAACCGGCCGCCAGGCCTTCGATTTAGTAGCCCGGCATGCGGTCGCAATCGGCCGGGTGATCGCTTTGGAGCAGGAAGCCATTGCGAGCAGTGCCGGAGGTTTCGTGAAAGACAGCCAGCGCACCATGGTAACCACCATGGGCCTGCTCGGTCTGGCCATTGGTGCTTCAGTTATTCTCGGCCTTTTTGTTATGCGTGGAATCAGCCGTTCTCTGAATCGCATGCGCCATGTCTGCCACCAAATGGCGGATGGAGATTTATCCCAGCGGCTCGAAGTTTTCAGCAGGGATGAGATCGGTCAGTTGTGTGTCGATATGAACGCCATGGCCGACGGTCTGGAGAAGAAGGCCCGGGTAGCCGAGCAGGTGGCGGGGGGCGACCTGAGCGTCACTGTCGATCTGGCTTCCGACAAGGATGTTCTGGGACGCTCCCTGCGCACGATGGTCGAGCGGCTCAACGACCTGCTGGGCCAGGTGCAGTCCGCCAGTGAGCAGATCGGCAGCGGCTCGACCCAGATCGCCGATTCGGCCCAGACCCTCTCCCAGGGAGCCACCGAGTCGGCGGCGTCCCTTGAAGAGATCACCGCCTCCATGACCCAGGTGGGTTCTCAGACCAGGCTCAACGCCGACAATGCAGGTCAGGCCAATTCCCTCTCCAAGGAAGCACAGAGCGCGGCGGCCAACGGCAGCATGCTGATGGCCGACCTGGTGGAGGCGATGGGCGACATCAACCGTTCCGGCGAAGATATCTCCAAGATCATCAAGGTCATCGACGAGATCGCCTTTCAGACCAACCTGCTGGCACTCAACGCGGCGGTGGAAGCGGCCCGGGCCGGCCAGCACGGCAAAGGTTTTGCGGTGGTGGCCGAAGAGGTGCGGAATCTGGCCGGCCGCAGCGCCAAGGCCGCCAAGGAGACGGCGGAACTGATCGAGAATTCGACGGCCAAGACCCGCCATGGCAATGAAATCGTTGAGAAGACCGAAGCGGCCCTTAAGGGGATCGTAGCCGGCACCAACAAAGTGTCCGACCTGGTGGCGGAAATCGCCGCGGCCAGCAGCGAGCAGTCCGAAGGCATCAGCCAGATCAATACCGGTCTGGGGCAGATTGATCAGGTCACCCAGCAGAACACCGCCAACGCCGAAGAGAGCGCGGCGGCCGCCGAGGAACTGGCCAGTCAGGCGGCGTATCTGCAGTCCATGCTGGCCCAATTCAAGCTCAAAGGGGGCGCCTCATCGGCCCGGGGAGCTGCGCCGCAGCTGACTTCGCCGGCCCGACGATCGGCTCCCGCCCTGGCTTACCAGACCCGGACCGCAAAAAGCCCAAAAAGCGAAACCGGTTCAACCAACGCTTCAGACCCGAGCCAGGTGATCGCCCTGGACGATAAGGAATTCGGTAAATACTGACCGGGGCAGTGGTCCCGGCCGGCGACTGCCGGCGAGAAAAGACACGCCGGGTGGTGGAAGAGGTTTTTCCGCCACCCGGTTTTTTTGTTCGGCAACAGGGCCGGATCAGACGTCGTCAGGCCGGTGGCGCAGGGCGGTGACACGAATGCCCGTTTCGTCCTGCTCCCAGTGCAGGTCGAAGTCCAGCAGCTGCATGCCGAAGCCGCTTTTGGGCGGATTCTTGTGGTAATAGGCCGGACGGGGGTCGCTGCCCAGGGTATCAATGATCAGCTGCCGCAGGCCTGGGTAACGCTGCTGTTCCAGCTGTCGGCAGAGCTGCTCGGCGGCCGGCAGAAAACGCACGGGAACCCGGCCTGCGGGGGCTTCGGCGGCAAAGCCGCCACGGGCCTCAGGCAGGGAGTCGGCGTAGGGCAGGTAGGGTTTGATGTCGATGACCGGCGTGCCGTCGAGCAGATCCAGGCCGCCAAGATGCAGTAGCACTTTGCCGCCGCTTGCTTCGATGCCCTGCAAGGTCACGGCCGAAAGGCCGATGGGATTGGGCCGAAAGGGGGAGCGGGTAGCGAAGACGCCGAGGCGCGTGTTGCCTCCCAGCCGCGGCGGTCTTACCGTCGCTTTCCATTCCCGATGCCGATTGCCGTGAAACAGGAACAGCAGCCAGAGATGAGAAAAACCTTCCAGGCCGGTAAAGGCTTCAGGCCGGTTGTAGGGCGGGAGCATCTCCAGGGTACCGGTCGCCGTTGGAGCCTGGCCCGACTGCCGAGGGATGCCGAACTTCTCCTTGTAGCAGGAGCGGACGATTCCGATGACATGAAACGGATCATTCATGGCCGCCTGTTTACCACGAAAGCGGCTTTGATGCCAGCGATAGATGGTCGACTTGATGGGTGTAAAAAGCTCTGCCTTGAGAAGGTTTCCTGTGTTAGCATAGAGGCCATTAATTTCACTGGGGGCGCCGCGCAAAGAAGCGGCGTTGTATCCATCCTCTGCGGAGAATTGCAATGCATGACAAAGCCGCTCCGACCTCGCCCAATCCTTTATACACCGATCCCGCGCCGGCTCCCCTGCTGGCCTGTTTTCCCTATCGGCAGACCCTGGAACGGGATCGGCAAATTCGAAGTTGCCTGAACGATGTTCTGGAGCAGAACCGGCAGCTTGTGGTGATAGCCCCCGGCCCTTTGCAGGCGGCGCTGCGAGCCGGTCTGACAGGTCCGGACACGAATCTTGAGGCCTTGGAGTCGCGGGCCGCATTGCAGTTCGCCACACCGGAAGGACTCGGTTTGCTCACCGCTGATTCCGCCGGTGCAGCGACCGGCTGTCTTTCTGCTGTCGCTCGCAGCGCCCTGGCCCGGGGCTTTGCCGGCCTGGTCGTTTACTGGGAAATGGCCGGTGCCATTCTGGAAAAAGATCTGTTCTGGCTTGGGGAATATCTTGCCAAAGGAGCGGGCGAGACTGGTTCCGGGACCTTTGATATCCTCTGCGGCTTTGACCGGCGTCAGGTGTCGAGCCGCCTGCTGGTGTCTCTGTTGCCTTTCTATCCACGGATACGTCACCAGGGTCGGAATATGGCCAATCCCTATGTTCAGGAGGAAAGCGTCGGCTGGCAGAGGGTCGGACAATCGAAACAGAACAGCGGTCCCCGTCACCAGAAGCGGAGCCGCCGGCCTTATCACCGTCAGCAGGTTCTGGATGCGATTATGGCCGACGCTCCCATCGCTCTGTGGATGCTGGATAAACAGCAGCGGATGGTTTTTACCAACCAAAAATTTTGTCTTGCCACCGGAATCAGTGAGGAACAGTTTCTAGGGGCTGCTCATTATTCCAGGGTGATGGAGGCTGAAGACGCCATGGATTGTATGCTTTCCGATGCCAGTGCCCTGGATGCCCAAGGGCCGGTGGAATCGGAAGAGGCCATTCGGGGACCGGACGGGAGTCCGCATATCTATCGGGTCGTGAAGACCCGTCTGGTCAATGATCGGTCGGAGGTCGAGGGGTTGCTGGGAGTGGCCATCGACATCACCGAACAGAAAGCGGTCGAGCAACGTTTGCGGTACAGTGAAGCCCGGTTTAGGGATCTTGCCCTGAGCATGGCGGATTTTATCTGGGAGATCGACCAGGCGGGAAGCTTGACCTACTGTTCAGACAAGGTCGAGCAGATGCTGGGTTTTTCCGTTTCAGAACTGCTGGGCCGCGACTGTTTCGAGCTGTTTCCCGAACCGGAGGCTCGGCGGCTGGAGCAACATTTTTGCGAGGCGGCCCGGTTTGGCAAGGGGTTTCGCAATCTGCAGACCTGGGTTCTGGACAGGCAGGGCCGGCGACATTGGCTGCGGGTCAGCGGCATACCGGTTTTTGACCGTGACGGTGTTTTTCTGGGTTTTCGGGGTGTGACCGAAGATGTTACCACCCGCAAGCGGGTCGAAGCCAAAATGCAGCGGGCGCTGGCAAGGGCCGAGCAGGCACGGGACCAGATCGACAACATCATCAAGTCCACGGCGGATGGATTGATCGTCACCAGCCCGGTGGCACATCGAATTCTGGTAATGAACGATTCGGCCCGCGAGTGGCTCGCAGGTGACGGATCAAACCCCATCGGCCGGCCCCTCTCCGAGCTGCTGCCGAACGGTAACGTCCAGCGGCAGATTCAAGCGATCTACAGCGCCCAGACACCGCCATTTCTGCAGACTGATCTTCCCCTGCAAGAGGCTTTGGCGGGGGGCAGTCGGCGCATACTGCAGGCCCGCACCTCGTTGATGCGCAACAAGCAGGGTCGGGTCAGCGGCGCCATCACCAGCCTCAGGGATGTCACTGGCGAGCGGGAGCTCGATCGCATGAAGGCCGAGTTCATGTCCATGGCCGCCCATGAGTTGCGGACCCCGCTGACGGCGATTCTCGGTTATTCCGAGTTGTGCATGAACCCCCAGGAGTTCGGTGGCTTCAGTAACGAACAGCAGAAGGAATTTATCGGCGAAATTCACAACAAGGCAGAGGAACTGGCCAGGCGGTTGAATGACCTGCTCGACATCAGCCATTTAGAAACAGGCCGACCTCTGCCTCTCAACAAGGAACCCTTGGCTCTCGCGGAACTGCTGTTTCGGCAGGTGGAGCGGTTTCGCCTGCGGGCCCCGCAACATCGTTTTGAGGTCACGCTGGCCGAGGATTTTCCCGACGCGGTATCGGCGGATCGAAGCAAGCTCGAGCAAGTGTTAGAGAATCTGCTCGACAACGCGGTGAAGTTTTCCCCCGTAGGCAGCCTCATCAGCCTGCACAGCAATCGATCGGGATCCTGGTGCCAGGTGGCCGTGGTGGACCGGGGAATCGGCATGACCAGTGACCAGAGTGAACGGGTGTTTGACAACTTTTACCGGGCCGATGCTTCCGACACCGCCGCCAAGGGGCTGGGTCTGGGCACAAGTATCGCCAAGAGAATCGTCGAGCAGCATGGCGGTTCGATCTGGCTCAAAAGCTCACCAGGGGCCGGTACCCGGGTGGTCTTTACCCTGCCCCTGGAAGAGCGGCAGGGGGAATCATCCTCTCCCGGCAGTAAGTAGTATCCATCTAAAAACTTCGGATGGATACAGCGCAGTTTTCCTATGGGAAACGAGCAATTTTTCCTTGTCGCAAGGAAATCTCATGGAGTTGGAGACTGGATGCGGGATGACGGAAGAAACCGCCGGAAGATCGGCCCTATGTTCGATGCGCTGGCGCCTCGCTACGATCTGCTCAATCGCCTGTTGTCCCTGGGCATTGACCGCTACTGGCGGCGCCGCGCAGTGCGCTGGCTGGACCTGCCCCGCCAGGGGCTGATCCTTGATGCGGCCAGCGGTACCGGAGACGTGGCGCTGGAGATTGCCCGCCAGGGGAGTTCCGAACTGCAACTGGTCGCCTGTGATCTTTCTCCAGGAATGCTGAAGCGGGCGCGGCACAAAATGCGGAAACGGTTTTACGGCGGGCGTTTCTGGCTGTTGCTGGGCGACTGCGAGGCCTTGCCACTGCAAACCGCTGTCTGTGTCGGGGCGATTATCGCTTTTGGCATCCGCAACGTCGGTGATCGCCGGGCCGGTCTGCGGGAGTTGCGCCGCGTGCTCAAGCCCGGCGCGCCGCTGGTGGTGCTGGAGTTTTCCCAACCCCTCCGGCCTCTGCTTCGCGCCTGTTATCTCTTCTACTTTCGACGCATCCTGCCGTTTATCGGCGGCCTTCTGTCCGATTCCAGCGCCTACCGCTACCTGCCCGATTCGGTGCAGAATTTTCCCGCCCGCAATGAATTCAAACAGATGCTGACCGAGGCCGGTTTTGCCGAGCCTGAACACCTTGATTTGAGCGCCGGCATCGTGACGCTCTATCGTGCCCGTAACCCCGGCGAGAATCTTGACTGAACCGGAGTCTCGACGGATTCTGGTCAGGGAGCATCTTCCCGAGAGGTCCCGGTGAAAACCTCTCTCGGGTCGGTTACCATCTTGCCCGGCAGGCCGAAAACCCTTCGAAAAATACCCAGCACCTTGTTGGAAACCGAAGTGACCGGTACCGGAATCACTCGGGGTGCGCGAGGCGAGCCGGTGATTTCGAAATGCGCCGTGATCAGTGCTTTGTCCTCGCCGGTCAGCAGCCACCCGGCGACGGGAATGCGGGTAATCACTTTATCCACCGTGCCAAGGGGCTTGACCCCGAGCATCAGGTCCATTTGTTCTTCCACCAGATCAACGGTACCCACCAGCGACAGGTTCATGGCATTGCTGGTCACCAGCAGGTTCTCCGTGGACAGCAGACCTTCGGCCAGCTCAAAATCCCCTTCCAGAAGGGAAAAGGGCATGCCCTGGGACACCATGTCCGGCAGTTCCAGAACAAAAAGTTGAGAAACGTTGAGTAGCGAAAAGACTTTGGCCAGAAAAGGGAACTTGCGTAGTGTCCCGTCCCGAATCAGCACACGACATTCTCCGGTGGCCTTGGGCAGAAAGTTGTCGCCAAGAGGCCCGGCAAGGTGAAAAGTGCCGTCCAGGGTTCCGCTGAGCAGCTCCTTGTTGCTGAACAGCCCGGCGGAATTGATTTCGCCCAGATTCACTTGGGACAACTGACCTTCAATGCGCAGCACGGGCGGTTGCTCTGTGCTGCGCTGCAGGGTGACCTGCCCCTGGCCGGATCCTCCGCCGGTGGTAAAGTGGATGGGATCGACACGCAGTTGCTCATCCTCTAAAGTGATAGTGGCCGTTCCCTGCTCAAAAGGCCATTGCTGGTAACTGCCACTGTCGATTCGGCTGTCGACGACGATGTGCAGCCGCTGTCCCTGAGCCCCCCGGCGACCGGATCGTCTCGGTCCCTGCCAGAGAGCCAATACCCTGTCGATGTCGGCCCGCTCCGCAGTCGCCTCCAGCTGCAGGCGGGGGTTGTCGCCCAGGGTCAGGCGCCCGTCGACGGCATAGCGGTTACCGTCATCAAGTGTCACCCGCAGAGCGTCGAAATCCACCTGTTGGCCGCTGAAGATCAGCCGCCCCTCGAGTTGGTGCAGATGCGCTTCGGGGGCCGTGAAGACAGCCGCGTCGGCCGCCACCCGGTCGGCACTGAATTCGAGGGACAGCCGGGGCGGAAAGCCTTTGTCGAGTCGGCCCGTCAGCTGCACGGGCGAGTCGCCGAGCCGGCCGAGCAGATTCTGCCAGGCGGCGCGATCCTGGGACAGATCGATGGTGCCGGAAAACCCCTGTAGCGGCGCTCCGAGGATCTGGGAAAAGGTGACACCGGCGTCGGTTAGCTGCAGGGCACCCTGACCTGCGACCGCCCCGCCGGGGTGACCCTGCAGTCGGTAGTTTCCAAAAACCGTTCCTTGAAGTGCAAAGCGTTGCAGGTGCGGCAACAGCAACGGCAGGCGGCCCAGAGCGGTTTGCGCCACTTCCAGCTCCAGGAGGTAGTCACCGTCTGCCGTGCGGGGATAACGGCCCCGGGCGGCAAGTTTCAGCGGTCCGACAATCAACGACCCCCCGGTCAGGAGCAGTGCCTCTTTGCCGAGGCGGCCCTGCAGTTTGACGGCTGCCTCCATACCCTGTGGTTTGGCCAACCGGTCCCGGTAGTGCAGGTCGCTGGCCTGCAGATCGGCCTGCAGGGTCCAGTCCAGTTGCCGCAAGGGACCCTCGACGCTGAAACGCACCGGAACCGGTCCGTTGGCGGCAAGCCGATCCGCGACGGGTTGGGGCAACAGCGCGGGCAGCTTGCGACTGGGAAACAGCCAGGCCGCGCCGAACACAGTCCGTATTTCATCCCCGAAAGTATCGTTCAGACTTCCGGAAAACTGCAGGGGGGAGTCCATGAGGCGGGCGCTGCCGTCGCTGAGGGTCAGCTGCTGATCCTTCCAGGTAACGGTGGCCTGAAGGGCCTGCAGCGCCAGTTGGCCGCCCAGCATCAGGTCGGCGTCGCGCAGCTGCAGGCTAGCGTCCTGCAGGGTCTGTCCCAGAGTCTCAGGGCCGAATGCGGCCAGCGGCCCGGCGAAACGGCTGTAGTCAAGGCGCAGGGTGCCGCCGGCCGGAACAACGGTTAGCAGGGGGGGGTCAGCAAGAAGTCCTGGCGGAAGCAGCCGGAAAAGATCCGTCAGGGGCAGGTCCGCTGAGGACAGTCCCCCTTCAATCCAGGGGTCGTCCGTATCCCGCTGCAGGGAAAAATGACCCGCAAACTGCAGTCCGTCCCAGTGCAGGGAGAGGTTGTCGAAGCGATCCAGATGGTCCTTGGCGGTCCAGACACCAGAGAAGGCCAGCCGCTCCAGAGCCAGGGGCGACGGAGTCAGGTCCGCCAATGCAAGCAGCAACGGATCGCTGTTCAGCTCGGCACGAAATGCCAGCCCTTCTGCGGGGGAACCGGTCAGCGACAGGTCTGCGCTGAAGAGGCCCCGCGTGCCCCGGCACCGGACCCACGGGTAATCTCCGCAGAGGGTCTCGGCTTCCATCCCCGCAAGGCGTATCGTCAGATCCAGCCACAGCCGGCGCCACAGGGCCGGGTCGGAAGGCACCCGCAACCGACCGCTGGCCAGTAGATGGGTTTCCGGATTCTCGGCCAGTTGGCATTGCAGCTTGAGATGGCCTTTGTCCGGGGTATAGATGTCCTGTACAGCAAGTTCGATACCGGTCAGGTCCAGAACAAAGGGCTGATCCTGCTGACGCAGATCGGTCAGTCGCAGACTTCCCCCCCGAAGGCGCAGGGAATGCACCTGTACCGTAGCCAGAATGCGGCTGACCAATTCAACGGGCCGCAGATCCCGGGTTGTCGGACTCTCATCGTTCGTGAGGGTAAAGCGTGCCTGGGGCTGCAGCAGAACCACCTTGTCAAGGCGGATTCGGCCCATCAACAGCGGCCATAAGCGGGCCTGAAGAGCCAGCCCTTCGGCTTGGAGAAGCGGATCTTCTTCGCTGCCGATGCGAATATCGGTGAAGGCGAAGGCGGGGCCGGGTGCCAGCGTCAGGCTGGCGGTTCCAAGCTGAACCGGCTGGGCCAGGGTGCTGCTGAGATGTTGCTGCAATTCGTCCCGGTAGCGATTCAGGTCAAACGTCAGCAGAAAAAAGGTCGCGCTCAGCAGGCCGGCGACGACCAGCAGGCCGAGAAGGGTCAGTATGGGGTGGCGGCGCAGCATGACGATCCTCTGTTCGGTTTTGCAGACTTGGGTGGAAGGTCGGGTCGGTTCCGTGAAGCGGGGTTCTGCCAGGCCGGAAAAAATGTCAGCTGTCGACGAGAGTCAGATTGACCGCTCGCAGCAGGGTTGTCAGTTGGGCAGGCAGGGGACAGACGACAACCTGAAGTGACTGGTCGGCGGTTCCGGGCCAGGCCAGTCGGCTGCAATGGAGAAAGGGCCAGCGGCCATTCGGAAGCATGTCGCCGCCGTAGCGGCGGTCGTTGACCAGAGGGTGTCCGGCATCGGCCAGCTGGCGGCGAATCTGGTGCTTGCGGCCGCTGATCAGCTCCAATTGCAACAAGGTGTGGTGGCGGCTGCGGGACAGAGTCCGATAGCGGGTGACGGCGCTACGCAGCCGGCCTTTGGCGGGCACCGGACTGAGCAGCTCGCCCTGCTCGGGCAGGGTGCCGGAGACCAGTGCCAGATAGTTTTTCTCCACCTGGCCGGCCATGAAAAAGCCGCCGAGGGCGGCTGCGGCCCGACGGCCCTTGGCAAACAGCAGCGGCCCCGAAGTGCCCACATCGAGACGATGGACAGGAAGGGCCCGGTAAGGGCGCCGATGCCGTTGCAGCCAGAGATTCACCCGGTCTGCCAGATTGTCCGCTTCGTGCCCCACAGAGCGGTGAACCGCCAGACCGGCCGGTTTGCAGACAACCAGAAAGTCGGGTCCTTCCAGCAGGATGTCAATCTGTTGCCGTTGCCCCATATCCAGCAGTTCGGCGAGTCGCCGACTGGCCGGCAGCACCAGGGCGTCCCCCGGCTGCAGGGTCTCCAGGCCGGAACAGGGTCCGCCGTTAAGACGCAGCCGCCCCTTGCGAACCAACTGGCGCAGATAAGCGGACGGTGCGGCGGGGATTCGGCGCTGCAGAAAACAGTCTATCGAAAGGCCGTCTTCCTTGTCGGATGCAATCAGTCGGGTCATGGGTTGATCATACCTTCTGCCGCTGGTTCCGGGCAAGTTTTGCGACCGGTATTTTCGCGCCGCCGCCGGTTTTCCCGGCCGACATATCCGACTTTACTTGCCGTTGCTAGCTTGTTACCATGTGCCGTTATTTTATCATCTGCCGGTGATGAGGCACATGAAGATCAAGCGTTTGGAAATCGTCGGTTTCAAGTCCTTCGTCGATCGGGTCTGTCTCGATTTCAGCGAAGGAATTGCTGCGGTTGTCGGTCCCAACGGCTGCGGCAAAAGCAACATTCTTGATGCCATACGTTGGGTCATGGGCGAACAGAGCGCCAGAAACCTGCGAGGGCGCTCTATGGAAGATGTGATCTTTGGCGGCAGCGAAATGCGCAAGCCGGTGGGCATGGCCGAGGTGTCCCTGATTTTGTCCAATGAAGGGAGGCTGGGGCCGCCTGCCCTGCGAGACTACCCGGAAATCATGGTCACCCGCCGTCTCTATCGTAACGGCGACAGCGAATACCGTCTCAACAAAACCCCATGCCGACTGCTCGACATCACGGAACTGTTCATTGATACGGGAGTGGGCGCACGCGCCTATTCCATTATCGAGCAGGGCAAGATCGGCATGATTCTCAGTGCCCGCCCGGAAGACCGGCGTTTCCTCATCGAGGAAGCCGCCGGAATCAGCAAGTTCAAGAGCCGCAAACAGGCGGCCCTGCGCAAGATCGAAGCAACCCGGCAGAACCTGCTGCGGCTGCAGGACATCATCAGCGAAGTCCGGCGGCAGCTGAACGCCCTGAAGCGGCAGGCCCGCAAGGCCGAGCAGTATCGGGACTATCGGGAGCAACTGAAAGCCCTTGAAGTGGCCCTGGCTGCCGAGCGTTTTCGGGATCTGGGGCAGCAATGGGCGGTTGTGGAATCGGCTTGTGAGGAACAAGGCCGTCAGGCCGCCATGCTGGAGCGGCAAGCGGAGAAGGTAGAACTGGAAATCGAGGCGCGGCGGCTGGAACAAATCATATTGGAAAAAGAACAGACCCGCCGCCAGCAGCAATTTTTTGAACTGACCACATCGATTCAGCAGATCGAATCCCGCCTCCAGTACGACCAGAAGGGGATTGCTGCGGCGCAGCGACAGCAGGAGCAGCTGACAGCTGAACTGGAGAGTCTTGGTGAGCAACTGATCGACACCGAGGGGGAGGTGGCGGCGCTGCGCAGCAGCGAAACCGGTGCCGAACAGGAACTGGCCCGCCAGGAGTCCCGGCTTGAGCAGAGTGAGGCGGCTCTGGCGTCGCTGCTGAGTGCTGATGAAGCGGCCCAGCAGATTTTGGAAGAGGATCGGCAGAGTCTGTTGCGCCTCAGTAGCGAGTTGGCTCGACTGGACAACCGTCGCGAAGAAGTGCGGCGCCGTCAGCAGCTCCTGGCGGAGCAGCGCAGCCGTTACCGTCAGGAGCTGCAAACGGTCCGGGAACAACAGGACGAGTTGCGGGAGCGGATTGCCGATAGTGAGCGGTCCCTTGCCGTTGAGGGCCGGCAACGGGACGCGCTGGAGGGACAGTTGGAGACAGCCCGGCGGCATATCCAGAGAGTCCGGCAGCAGAAGGAGGAAGGAGAGTCCCCCTTTTTGCAGACCCAGGAAGCTCTGAGCCGACGCCGTTCCCGGCTGGAATCCCTGCGGGATCTGGAGCGGGCCAGGGAGGGCTGTGAAGCCGGGGTAAGGACACTGCTGGCGGATGGGCACTGGGGGCAGGTCTGTGCCGGGTTGGCCGCCGATATGCTGGCGGTTCCGGCGGAATGGGAAGTGGCGCTGGAAGCGGTACTCGGCGATCGCCTGCAGGCGCTGCTGCCGGGCCGTGTCGAAGATGTTTTCAGTGCTCTGGAGTTGCTGCGCGGCAGCGGCGGACGCGCAGCTTTGCTGTTGCCGGCACAGGGCCCGCTGCAGCAGCCCGTGGAAGTGGTCGGCGCAAAGCCGTTGCTGTCCCTGGTCCGGCCCGATGAAGGCCTTGCCGAGGAGGCCGCCGCGCTGCTGGACGGATTGTTTCTGGTAGAGGATCTGGCCCCCTACCTTGGCGGGTCTCTGCCGCGGGGAGTGACCCTGGTGACCGCTGCCGGCGACAGTCTTTCTCATCGCGGCCTGTTGCGTGGTGGTGCGACAAAAGCCCTGGACGGCGGCTTGTTGCAGAAACGACGGGAAATCAAGGAACTCATCGCCGAAGTCGCGAGGCTGGAAGACGCCTTTAGCGAGTTGCAGCGCCAGCGACTTCAGCAGAAAGAAGAAATCCTCCAAAGCGAAGAGACGCTGCAGCAGCTGACCGCTGCGCTGCAGTCCCTGCAGTTGCGTCTGGCCGCTGCGGAGAAGGATCTGGATCGGCAGCGGGAGGATCTGCGCCGCCTGCAGGAACGAGCCGCCCGGTTGGGTTTTGAGGACGACCGGCTGGCCGAAGAATCGGAAACCCTGAGGCAGGGATTGATCGAAGACGAAGGGGCCCTGGAAGCGCGAAAAGAGCGGCGCAGGGCGCTGGAGACATCGGTCGCAGCCGTTCAGGAGCAGCAGCAGGAGCGGCGCCTGATTCTGACCAGAGAAAGGGAATCGGTTACCGCTCTCAAGGTGGCACTGGCCGGTTTGCGGGAACGGGAAGACGGCAACCGGCGCAACCTGCGGAGGCTGGAAAAAACCCTCGAAGACGGACTTCGACGCCAGGAAGAAGCAGGCCGGCGGCTCCAGGAAACGGTTCGGGAGCAGCAAGGGTTGGAAAAAACGCTCGACAGGCAACGGGTCGAGATGGAAGTTCTGCTGCGCCGTCAGGAAGAGGAAGCCCGGTATCAGCAGACCTGCGAAGAAAATGTTGAGGCCGGCGCTGCGGCGCTGAAGGCGTCGGAAGCGGGTCTGAAGGAGTTGCGCAGTCGGCACTCGTTACTCCAGGATGGGCTGAGAGCCGACCAGGTTCGGCTGCGGGAGATCGAACTGGAAATGACCCACCTGCGGGAATCCGTCCTTGATCGCTACCGTATCGACTTGCAACAGCAAATCGAACAGCCGACGGCGGTGGACGAACAACAGTCGCAGCAGCGCATGAAGGAGCTGCGCCGGCTGTTGGAGGACATGGGTGAAGTGAATCTCATGGCCATCGAGGAGTTTCAGCAACTGGAACAGCGCTGGACCTTTCTCACCGAGCAGGAAGCCGATCTGCGTACCTCCATGGAAGGGCTGCAGACGGCTATCAGCAAGATCAACCGGACCACCCGTAAGCGGTTCAGCGAAACCTTTCGACAAGTTAACGATCGCTTTCAGGAAGTTTTCCCTCGACTGTTTTTGGGAGGCAAGGCGGAGCTCAGGCTCACCGATGAGCAGGACCTTCTTGAGACGGGCATCGATATCGCGGTTCAACCGCCGGGCAAAAAGTTGCAGAACGTCAATCTTTTGTCGGGGGGCGAGAAAGCCTTGACCGCGGTAGCTTTGATTTTTGCCATCTTTCTTATCAAACCCTCGCCTTTTTGCATTCTCGACGAGGTCGACGCGCCGCTGGACGACGCCAATATCGAGCGGTTCAATGAGTTGGTCAGGGAAATGTCAGATAAATCCCAATTTATCCTGATTACTCACAACAAAAGGACGATGAATGTCGCCGACACACTGTACGGTGTCACGATGGAGTCACCCGGAGTCTCGAAGCTGGTCTCGGTGCGGATCAACGACTTTTAGGAGCCGAAATGCCTTTCAAAAAGATGCTGACAGAACTGATCGACAGCGTTCCCGGAGCTTCCGGAGCCATTATCGCTGACTGGGAAGGAGAATCCGTGGCCCATGTTGCGCGCATGGACGATTACGAATTGCGGGTCATCGGGGCTCACAAGGGGATTGTTCTGGGCAATCTGCGTCAGGTCATGGCGCATCTGGAAGACGATCATCTGCAGGAAGTGGTGATTGCCACCCGCAGCGGGCGGGTGCTGATTCTTCCGGTCACCCGGGATTATTTTCTGGTGCTGGTAACCGACCCCGGAACCGTTCTGGGCCGGGCCCTCTATGCGGCCCGCTGCTGTGTCTTGAAGTTGAAGGAAGAGATCGCCTGATCTGCTGAAACGGTCTGCCGCCGTTCCGACAACCGGACTGTTGTGGCCGATGGTCTGTGTGGAATCCGTGGCGTTGAACGAGCGATTATTTTGCGAGCAAAAGGAGACTGGGTTTCAATGGAATGGTTTTCCCGTTGGACAACAAGTATCGCCGGGTGGCTGGTGCAGGCCGGTGTTGCCGAAAAATGGAGCGAGAGCCTTTCCCTGGCCCTGTTGGCGGTGGCGGGCTTGCTGCTGTTGCTGGTCATTGGCTGGCTGGTGGTTCGCGGGCGTAAAAAAACCGTCCCTGTCGGTGAGCTACAAGAACCGGCATCGGCCGAAACGCCGGAGCAGGCTGACCAGCTTGGCGCTGAAGAGGCAATACCGTCCTTCCCGGACTCGGTGGCGGAGCCGGCTGAACAGACAATCGAAGCCGAACCGGAGCGGGACTCAAAGCCGGTTTCCGAAGTAGCGGTGGAGGCTGAGGAGCCGGCCGCCCCCCCTTCAGAAAGGGCGGAACCGGAGCCCCTTTCGCCAGAGCAGATACGGCCCATCGCAGAAGACGTTCCGCCGGTTGTGGTGCCCCCGAAACCGACCAGGGAGGAACAAGAGCTTCCCGGCGAAGCGGACAAGACCCTCGGTATCGGTCTTTTTGATCGCATGCGGGCCGGCCTGGCCAAGACTCAGGCCTCCCTGATGGGGCGGATCGATGCCCTGCTGAGCAGTTCCCGGGACATCGATGATGAGCTGCTTGAAGAGCTGGAAGAGATACTGGTGACCGCCGACTTCGGCATGCAGACCACCATGAACCTGATGGCCACCCTGGAAAAGCGGGTCGCCGCCAGTGAAGCGACGGATCCTCAAGGGCTGCGCGAGCTGCTCAAGGATGAAATCCGCCGCCGCCTTCGCTCTGAAGCTGCTCCGTTTGACCTGGAGCAGGCGAAGCCGTTTGTCATTATGGTGGTGGGCGTCAACGGCGTGGGAAAAACCACCACCATCGGCAAAATGGCTTATCAATTCGCCAGTCAGGGCAAAAAGGTCATCCTCGGCGCCGGTGACACTTTTCGGGCGGCGGCCGCAGAGCAACTGGTTGTGTGGGGGGAGAGGGCCGGCGTCGAGGTCATTCGTCAGGAATCCGGATCCGATCCCGCTGCGGTAGCCTATGACGCGATCCGGGCGGCCATTGCCCGCAAGGCCGAGATCCTGATCCTTGATACCGCCGGCCGTCTGCATACCAAGGCCAACCTGATGGAAGAGCTTAAGAAAGTGCGCAGAGTTCTTGATAGAGAGCTGCCTGGAGCCCCGCACGAAACTCTGCTGGTGGTGGATGCCACCACCGGTCAGAACGCTCTGGTGCAGGCCCGTCTGTTTCGGGAGGCGGTGGCGGTTTCGGGTCTGGCCCTGACCAAGCTTGACGGTACCGCCCGAGGCGGTATGTTGGTAGCCATAGGCGATGAGCTGGAGTTGCCGGTACGCTATGTCGGTATCGGCGAAGGGCTTGACGATCTGCGGCCTTTCGACCCGGATCTTTTTGTCGAGGCCCTGTTTGAGAAGCAGGGATAACTCCTTGACTTTCGGGTTTTGTTTACATAGAATTTTTCAATTCAACGGAGAGAGAATATCGTGGACATCAGTATCGTTATTCGTCTGGAAGACAAGATCGACCAGCTTTTGGCCCGTAAAAAAGATCTGGAAGAAAAGTGCCGTCAACTGGCCGCAGAAAACGCGGGCCTGCTGCAGGAAAAGGAACACGTCGGCCTTGAACTGGATCGGATTCTGGCCAAACTGGACGGTCTGGATCAGGAAGTCTCTTGAAACATGCCGTACAGGTCAACATCCTTGGACAGCAATACACGGTAAGGAGCACCGCTTCGCCGGATGAAGTTCAGCGAGTGGCGGAATTCGTCAATCGTCAGGTGGCCGAGGTGGCTGCCAGTAAAGCGGTTGACACCCTGAACACCGCCGTGCTGGCACTGATGAATATCGGCGGAGCGTATCTGCGTCTTCAGGACGCGATGGCCGTGGATCAGCATGGCGAGGAACGTTTGCAGCGCCTGCTTCAGCGCCTTGAGTGCGATTGTCCGAAAGAGCCGGAGAGGTGATGTGCGATGGCCCGAACGGCTGCCACGCTGCCTTGGGTTGGTAAATGCTTATATGCCGAGACCTGAGCGGTCTCTGCGGGAATCATTCAAGATAGAACACAGGTTTAATTTCGGTGCGTTGCGTTTGATAGCGGCGCTGCCGTTGATTCGGTTGAAGGGCGTTGATTCGAAGTGGGTTGAATGTGTTTTTAAATTAGGGTCAGCCTGAGAAAGTTTGCCTGCGGCGACTTTCGACCGTGTAGGATTGAGACCCCGACTTCCCTTCGACCGTCGCTCCCCAGGTGCTTCGTTGATCTGCCCGCAAGGGATTTGACCTGGACACCTTCCTTCCTGCGTTCCTGTCTTAAGACTTCTCTGCAGAGATCTCCGATTGTCAGCGGAGATCTTTTCCATGCCTAAAAGATCCATCAGATCCGACCTGCTTGCCCGCCGCAAACATCTGGCGGCGGAGACCTGTCTGAGCCTTAGCCTACAGATTCAGCGCTACCTGCTGCAGACCTTGGAGTTTCAGTCGGCGGCGGTTGTTGCGCTATACAGCCCGGTGTTGAACGAAGTTTTTACCGAAGAAATCCTGCGAGAGGCTCTGGCCGTGGGCAAACAGGTGCTTTACCCTCGGGTTCGAGGCTGCGAACTCGAGTTTGTAAGGGTTGCCGCCGCCCACGAGTTGGTGCCGGGGAGCTTCGGCGTCCTGGAGCCAACCGGTTCGGACACCCTCACGTCGGGACAACTCGACATGGTTGTGGTGCCGGGCGTGGGTTTTGACAGACGGGGGGGGCGACTCGGCTACGGTAAAGGCTACTACGATCGGGGGCTGAGTGTCTCCGGTCGGCCCGGATGTCTGGTCGGCCTGTGTTTCGAATTGCAGTTGCTCGAGACGCTTCCGGCCGAAAGTCACGATGTAAAGATGGATGTGCTTATTACGGAACAGGGGCGCTACGATTGCCTTTAAGCTTCCTGTTCTGTTCGCTTTATCACCAACATGAGGAGGTCTTGTTTTGACTATAGAAATTGCCTTATTGCTGATGGCCCTGGCTCTGGTGGCCGGCGGTGTGCTCGGGACCGTGTTGTGTAACCGAATTTCCGGCGCCCGGATTGCCGCAGCCCGGCAGAATGCCGGCCAGATTCTGGCGGAAGCGGAAAAAGAGGCGGATATCATCCGCAAGGAAGCGGCCATTCAGGCCAAAGATGTCCTTCTTGAAGCCAAGACTGAATGGGAAAATGAAGCCCGGGAACTGCGGCGGGAGTTGCAGTCTCAGGAAAAGAGGTTGCTGCAGCGCGAGGAAAATCTGGATCGCAAACTGATTCAGCTTGATGAGCGGGACGTGGAACTGGGCAAGCGGGAAAAAGTGTTGGCCGGACAGGAAGACTGCATCAGACAGCGGGTTGAAGAAGCGGACAAACTTGTAGCCGAGCAGGTCGTGCGACTGGAGGGCCTTTCAGGTCTCAGTGCCGAAGAAGCTCGACAGCAACTCATGGACAATATGGAAAGCGAGGCTCGCCACGATAGCGCCCGGCGCATTAAACAGATTGAGGATGAGGCCCGGGAAACGGCCGACAAAAAAGCCAAAAAGATTCTGGCCCTGGCCGTTCAGCGCTATGCCGGGGATTACGTGGCTGAAAAGGCGGTCAGCGTGGTGGCCCTGCCGTCAGATGAAATGAAGGGCCGCATTATCGGTCGCGAGGGCCGCAACATTCGCGCCATTGAAGCGGCAACGGGCATTGACCTGATCATCGACGATACTCCCGAAGCAGTGATCGTCTCCGGCTTCAATCCGGTGCGGCGGGAGGTGGCCCGAATTTCGCTGGAGCGGCTTATCGCTGACGGCCGCATCCATCCGGCCCGCATCGAAGAGGTGGTGGAAAAAGCTGCCGAAGAGGTCGACAATTCTATTCGTGAGGCCGGTGAGCAGGCGACTTTTGATGTCGGGGTGCATGGGATTCATCCCGAAATTGTGAAACTGGTCGGTCGCCTCAAATATCGAACCTCCTACGGCCAGAATGTTCTGCAGCACTCCATTGAAGTGGCTTTTTTGTGCGGCGTCATGGCCGCCGAACTGGGCATCAATGTGAAGCAGGCCAAGCGTGCCGGTCTGCTTCACGACATCGGCAAAGCCGTGGATCACGAGGTCGAGGGCTCCCATGCGTTGATTGGTGCCGACCTTGCCCGCAAATACGGTGAATCACCCGAGGTGGTTCACGCTCTGGCGGCTCACCATGAGGACGAAAAGCCTGCCACGATTCTTGCGGTGCTGGTGCAGGCAGCGGATGCCCTTTCTGGAGCCCGGCCCGGAGCCCGCCGGGAGATGCTGGAAACATACGTCAAGCGTCTTGCGGACCTGGAACGTATCGGAACCTCCTTCAAGGGTGTGACAAGCTGTTTCGCCATTCAGGCCGGTCGGGAAATCCGGGTGATGGTGGCCAGTGACAAGGTTTCGGATGTCGAATCTCACGTTCTGGCGCGAGATATTGCCCGCAAGATCGAGGAAGAGATGACCTATCCGGGGCAGATCAAGGTGAACGTGATCCGTGAAACTCGAGCCGTTGAAATTGCCAAGTAGTTTTCATCCGGAAACGGCCCTTTTCCGCTGTAGCGGCGTCAATCTGCAGGTTTGCTTGTGACTCGGACCATCCCTGGCCCTCGCCCTTCGGGCAGCCAGGGCTGTCCATTTCCTCTATCTCTGTGGAAATGTGCGGCGTACCGATGTACGCCTCCGCGCAACCCTTTGATTTCCTTGCCACAACGAAAAATTGCTCGTTTCCCACATGAAAACTGCGCTGTGTCCATCCGGAGTTTCCGGATGGGCGCCAAGTAGCCTTCTGCCCACATAAAAAGTAATTGGAGCCTTTTTTTGAACATACTGTTTATTGGAGACGTCATCGGCCGTACCGGGCGTCGAGCTCTTACCGATCGTCTGCACCGTTTGGTTGACGAACATCAGGCAGACCTGGTGATTGTTAACGGCGAAAACGCCGCCGCCGGTTTCGGTCTGACTGCCCCCATCGCCATGGAGTTGTTTGATCTGGGCGTCGACGTGATCACCTCCGGGAACCACATTTGGGACAAGCGGGAGGTTTACGATTATCTGGAGCGGGAAGAAAGGGTTCTGCGACCGGCCAATTATCCTCCCGGGCTGCCCGGCCGTGGGGCCGGGGTTTTCGCCACCGCTTCCGGAATTCGGGTGGGAATCATCAATCTGGAAGGCCGGGTTTTCATGAACAACCTGGATTGTCCGTTTCGGGCCTCCGACAAGCTCGTGGCGGAATTGGCGAAAGAGGCCCGCGTTCTTTTTGTTGACTTTCATGCGGAAGCCACCAGTGAAAAGATGGCGCTGGGCCACTACCTCGATGGGCGCGTTTCCGCGGTTGTCTGTACCCACACTCACGTCCAGACGGCCGATGAGCGTGTGTTTGCCGGCGGGACGGCCTACATTTCCGATGCCGGCATGACCGGCAGCCGTGACGCGGTGATCGGGATGCGCAAGGAGCAGGTGTTGGAAAAGTTCCTTACCCAGACTCCGGTGCGTTTTGAAGTGGCCAAGCAGCAGCCCGTCATCTGTGGCGTTCTGGTGTCCGTCGACGAAAAGACCGGGCGTGCCCAGAGCATTCAGCGCATTCAGGAACCGGCTCACTGCTAGCTTGTGTCCGTCCGGAAACCCTGGATGGATACAGCGCAGTTTTCATATTGGAAACGCCAGATGAGTACAGGTTTTCCGCGCTGAAAACAGGCCTGAATTCAGGGATGTCTGATTGCCAAACGGTTTTTCATTGGCCGACCTGATGAGCTCATGAGGCATTGTTGGAAAAGTTTTGTCGAAGTTGTTAAAAATGAAAAGGATCTAAAAATGAAATCGGTTCAGGAGCAGATGGCGGTGGTTCGACGCGGTGCGACCGAGGTTTTGGTGGAGGCTGAACTGGAGGAGAAGATCGCAGCTTCCCTGGCCAGCGGCATCCCGCTCAAGATCAAGGCCGGATTCGATCCGACAGCTCCGGACCTTCATCTCGGGCACACGGTTCTGATTCAGAAGCTCAAGCAGTTTCAGGACCTGGGCCACGAGGTCTATTTTCTGATCGGGGATTTCACCGCCACCATCGGTGACCCATCCGGCAAAAGTGAAACCCGTAAGCCGCTGACTCGCACAGAAGTACTTCAGAATGCCGAAACCTATAAAGAGCAGGTATTCAAAATTCTCGACCCTGCCAGAACCCGGGTGGTCTTCAATAGTTCCTGGATGGGCCAGAAGTCGGCGGCGGACCTGATCGCCCTGGCATCACGCTATACGGTAGCGCGCATGCTGGAGCGGGACGATTTTCACAAGCGCTTTACCGGCCAGCAGCCCATTGCCATTCACGAATTTCTCTATCCGCTGGTGCAGGGCTATGACTCGGTAGCCCTGAAAGCCGACGTCGAGTTGGGCGGCACCGATCAGAAATTCAACCTGTTGGTGGGCAGGGAGTTGCAGAAGCACGAAGATCAAAAACCCCAGTGTGTCGTGACCATGCCGCTCCTGGAAGGTCTTGACGGCGTCAACAAGATGAGTAAGTCCCTCGGAAATTATATCGGCATCACCGAGCCCCCCAAAGAAATTTACGGCAAGATCATGAGCATTTCCGATGAGCTGATGCTACGTTATTACGAGCTTCTTTCCGACATTGACCTCGACGGGTTGCAACGGGTCAAGGACGGGGTCGCCGGCAAGTCCGGTGGCGCTCACCCTATGGAGAGCAAAAAAGCCCTTGCTCGCGAAATGGTGGCCCGGTTTTATGATCAGGATCAGGCCTTGTGCGCCGAGCAGGAATTTGTTCTGCAGTTCAAGCAGAAGGAAGTCCCCGATGATATCCCCTGTTTTTTTTTCCAGGACCGTCAACCAATCTGGATCTGCAAACTGCTGACAGATGCCGGGTTGACTCCCAGCAACAGCGAAGCCCGTCGGCTCATCAAGCAGGGCGCCGTGCGAATGAATGGAAGCAAGGTGGTCGATGCCGACCTGGAAGTGTCCCTCGCCGAAGAGTGTATTTTGCAGGCCGGCAAGCGCCGCTTTGCCCGGGTTGTGGCTGGTGAAAGCCCCTGACCGGCCCGGGGTGATCCGGCCTGTTTTTGGTTTGCGAACACGTTTTTTACAAAAGCGAAAACAGTTTTTAGGCTAAAGTCAAAAAAGCAAAAAAAGGGATTGACAGCCAAAGGCATAACGGGTATCTTTTGCCTCCCTTCGACGGGAGCCCCCCCTATGTCGCTGAAAGCTGCCCTGCGAGGAGCAGACGAGTAGACGGCGGTGCGGTTGAGAAAGAGCAGAAAAGTTTCTTGACAGTCAGGTTGGGATTCGATAGAGTCATCTTCTGTCGCCGCAGG
>SLLR01000029.1 GCA_007134025.1 Desulfuromonadaceae bacterium
GGCCCGCAAGCTGTTTTCTCTGCCTCTGACCCGCAAGCTGATTGCCGCGCAGGTTCGTAAAAAATTCGGCGCCTCGCCCATCTTTATCAGTGGTGGCGCCGCCCTCGATCCGGAGATTGCCTTGGGCATGCAGAAACTCGGCTTCACCCTGTTTCAGGGATATGGGATTACCGAAACGTCGCCGATTATTTCCGTGGAATGTCCGGGCGCCAGTAAACCCGGCAGCGTCGGCAAACCGATTCCCGGAGTCGAGGTACGCATTCGTCAACCCAACAAGGAAGGCGTCGGTGAAATCCTGGTGCGGGGAGAGAATGTGATGAAGGGTTATTACCGCCGTCCTCAGGCCACCGCCGAAGCCATTCGTGACGGCTGGTATTATACCGGCGACCTGGGAAGGATCGATGAAAACGGATTACTGTATATCTGCGGTCGCCTGAAGAATCTCATCGTGACCGCCAGCGGCAAGAACGTCTATCCCGAAGAGATCGAAAACGCTTTGCAGAAAAGTCCGCTGATCGCCGAGGTCATGGTCTATGGTCACCCCGTTGCCGGAAACGGCGAGGAGGTGCATGCCCAGATCTACCCTGACTTCGACGCTCTTGACCGGCTTGCCGCTGCGGAAGCAATGGCACCGCTGGATGAAAAGATGGTGGAAGAGCTGATACGAAAGGAGGTTTTGCGCGTCGGTCAGCAACTGGCCGACTTCAAGCGAGTGCGGCGCTTTACTCTCAGGGACGAGGAATTCCCCAAAACCACCACCCGCAAGATCAAGCGGTTCATGGTAACGGCCGAGATTAAAGCCAGTGACTGACCGACGGGAAAACAGGGTATAAAGTAGACGGTTGGAGAACAGTCTGGTGACGGCGAGGCAGACTAACCGGCATGCGAGTCGAGCAGAAAAACCTTGGCGTCGGCCTCGGCGTACACTTCACCCTCTACTTTCAGGGTGGCTCTGACCTTAAGCAGTTTGCGTTTTTTTTCCACCACCACGCCCTGAATGAGCGCTTCCTGACCGGTTTTCAGTGGCCTTTTGTAACGCACTGCCAGTTCTGCGGTAACCAGGGCCGCTGCCAGAGAGCGCCCGGCATAAATACAGGCCTCGTCCAGCAAGGAGGCGATTATGCCCCCGTGTACGATCTCCGTCCAGCCCTGAAAACGCTGCGGGATCGCGATGCTGCAACTGGACTCCAGGCGTTCCGGGTCACTGAAAAAAACCGCCCGCAGGCCGGTGCTGTTCTCCGGGCCGCAGACGAAGCAGGCCCGATCATTTGTCACATCCATCAAAACCGCCTTTTCTTATGACTTCATACGGGCACGTTCAACTCGGAGATCTGGCTATTAAGGGTCCAGAAATCGTACAGCAGACCGAACAAAAACAGCCCGCCGGTCAGCAGATACAGAATGCCGCAGAGCCTCTTGCCAAGATAGAACCGGTGTAATCGACATAAAATGCCCATAAAAGTAGAACTCACTATAACTATTGCATGTAAATATCTGTTTCCTAAAGGGTTTTATGAAGGATTGAAACGCTCCTGGTGAATACGGTTCCAGGGCAGACCCTGCCTGTCATGGCCGGTCTTCTGTTCGGCTGGATAACCGATGCCGACGACAGCTTCTACTTCGTAGCCCTCCGGTAAATCCAGTACGGCCCTGAGATAATCGGACGATCGCCGGCCATTTTCGTGATTTCGTTGGCGGATCTGCGACCAGCAGCTTCCCAGACCGAGTTGCTGGGCCGTCAGTTGCAGAATAATGGCGGCGATGGAGCAGTCTTCTACCCAGACGTCGCATTTTTCCGGGTCGGCGCATACAACCACCGCCAGTGGCGCTTCAGCGACAAAATTGCCGCCTCGAGGTTTGGCTTCGGCCAGGCGTTTTTTTTGTTGTGATTCGACTACGAAAATAAAATCCCAGGGGTTTCGACCCTTCGATGACGGAGAGCGTACAACCGCCTCCATCAACAAATTGATTTTCTCTTGCTCCACCGGACGTTCCGTAAAGCGCCTCACGCTTCTTCGTTTTCTCAATAAGTCCAGAATATTGCTCATTTTATCAGCCTCATTCCAGGGGTGTCCGGCAGCTTTTCCACCGAACGGGTCTGTTTGAATACATGGATCGCTTTCAGTCGCGAGCATCATACCGGTGGAGTGAAGGATTTTCAACCGCAACAGGAAGCCCGCGCTCCCGCAAAACTAAAAGATGGCCGGGGTTTGGCTAAGACTTTCAACCGGCAACATGTCGCAGATGGGCGAGTTCATTTTTGTGATAGAGGTCAAAAAAGATCACGCTACTGTCGGGCACCGTGCCACAATGACTGCACACCTTCGTCACCCGGTTTTGTTTCTTGCGACAAGCTACACACCATTGGTAAATCAGACGGAAATCCCTCCGACCAACATATTTTTTCAGTCGGCCATGGTGAACGCCTCTCATCTGCCCGTCAGCTTCCCAGGGATAAATCAGCAGGCGTTGAATGACCTGGTGGATGCGACGGTAGGAGGGCGGGTCCTGCTTGCGGATTTTTTCCAATTTGGCGGAAAACTTCGACGTAGGGAAAAAGCCAAAGCTACTCATGGCCGACCGTCCCATGCGTCGGTCGCAAGCAAGCACTTCAGTTTATCGATTTTCGCCTCAATGGCCCGGTCTACCAGGTCGTCGCCAAGCATATAGGAGAGCTGACCCACCATCAGTGCGACATCCGCCAGTTCATCAATGATCTGTTGTCGATTGGCCCTGTTGCGCTTGAAGTGCTTCAGCGCGATAATCAGTTCGGCACACTCCTCGACTGCCTGATCGAACTGAGCTTCTTCTCCCCATTTGTCCAGAGCTGCCCGGTAGATGGTCTGATGTTTTTTCATATTGCTCCAATCATTCCAAGGGGATCTGTTGCACCCTGATTGTTGTCCGGGTCGGACCGCCACAGCCGATGACGATAGCGAAAATTTTTGCCATGGAAGGACTCTCTTGCGACAGAAACAGTAACAAAGTGTTTTCTGCCGGTCAGGGCTTCATCATACGATGGCGAATATGGGCGCCACCGCCGGCGCCCTCCAGAAGGGCTGCGCAGGAGCTCTTTGTTTCAACCAGCTTTTTCAGGCGTGGTGCCAGGGAGATGTCTCCCAGCAGGATGGCACCGCTCAGCCGGGTGTCCTGAAAAGCAAAGAAGTAATAGCCGTCCTTTGTCTCTTCCTCCAGAATCCTGACACCGCCTTGCTCCAAACCAATGTCACCAATACTGAACAGATCGATGTCGAGAACCCGCAAACTGTTGGAACGGGGAATGCCGGCAAAAACGGCCCCCTGCCCGGCGGCATTGCGACCGGCCACGGTGCCTTGGGCCTGGGCGGGAAACCAGGTTCCGTAGATGGTATTGCGGTGCTCGGCCACGTCTCCGGCGGCAAAAATGTTCGGATCGGAAGTACGCAGCTGATCGTCGACCAGAATACCTTTGCCGGTTTTCAGGCCCGCTGCAACGGCCAGATCGACGGCACAGCGAACTCCGGTGGAAAAAACCAGCAGATCCGCCATCAATTCATCTCCAGAAGCAAGAACCACCCTCTCTACGGATTCGCCGCCAAAAATCTCGGCCACTCGTTCGCCGCAGAGCAGGCGAATGCCCCGTTGTTCCAAACGTCGTTGCAGATGCCGGCCGGCTTTCGGGTTGGCCTGGCGAGGCAGCAACCAGTCAAATTCCTCGATGACCGTGACCTGCCCACCCTGCGATGCCAACGCCGCCGCTGCCTCCAGGCCCAGAACCCCACCGCCGACAACAACGACTTTATTCCCCTTGCCGCAGGCTTTTTTCAACGACAGCGCATCTTGAAGCGTTCTTAGGGTAAAAATCTGCTTTTTGTCCGTTCCGGCAAGGGGCGGGATCGCCGGATAAGCCCCTGTCGCCAGAACCAACCTGTCGTAATTCCAGCTTTTTCCCGTTGCGGTGCGAAGCGTTTTGCGAATCGGATCGATGTGGCTGGCACATTCTTCGGTAATAATGTCGATGCGGCGATCCTCGTACCATTGCCGTGAATGAAGCAACAGTTTTTCCAAGGGCAGTTCGCCGGCCAGAAAGCGGGTCAGATTAAGGCGATAATAGGGCAGTTCTCGTTCCTCGCCGATCAGCACAATGCGAGCGTTTTCAGCGGACTTGCGGGCGGCTTCCGCAGCCGCCAGACCGGCGATTCCGGTACCTACGACAAGGATGTCGAGGGGACTGCTCTCCATGTCGTGGGGCGTGTCCCCGGCCGGGTCGACAGTTTGCGCGACCGGTCTCCGTGCTCCGCACGCGGTACAGACATTTGAAAAGGCATTATCCGTTACAGAGTGACCACAAACCGGGCATTTCCAACGGTCATTCGTCATCTGGTTCTCCTTCCATCGATTTCATTGCATTGGGTTAGAGCGTCTTTTGGAAAACAATCGAATGATATCAAACCTTTGAAGAGAAAATAGAAATTTTTCTCTACGGCAGGCAAAACGACTGTCGAAGCACGGCCGATTCGAAAAAGTTCTCTGCGAAGGATCAAAAGCGGATCAAGCCGAGTTGCCTCTTTGATTTCAGGGCGAAGTACGCTATTCATAATAATGTCCTGCTTTAGTTCGGGGCGCTTACTTTTAGAGATCCTGAAGGTTTATTTTTCTTCGGCAAAGTTATTCGAAAGGTAGGGAGTTTTATGTTCACAAAAAAAGAATCGTTTTTCTGGCAGGCTGTTTTCTGGGTGGCCGTCTATATTCTCCTGACCACCCTGCCCCTTTTTCTGCTTTTTTTCGATTCCACGCTTGCTGCGCGGGGCTTCTGGCGGGACTTCTCCGCCGCACTGGGTTTTGCCGGCCTGGCTATGATGATGTTGCAGTTTGTTCTGACCGGTCGTCTGCAGACGGTCAAGGCGCCCTTCGGCAGTGATCTGGTTTATCATTTTCATCGGGAAATTTCCCAGGTTGCCTTTTGGCTGGTGCTGGCTCACCCCCTGATTCTGTTTATTTCCACACCCTCTACCCTGGGGTTGCTGAACCTCGCCCAGGCTCCCTGGCGGGCACGGTTTGCCGTGACCTCGCTGGTGGTTCTGATCATTCAGGTCTGCAGTTCCCGGTGGCGGCGAAAATTGCGCCTTGAATACGACGCCTGGCGTTTCTGGCACGGTGTCATGGCAGTGGCCGTGATTTTCTTCGGCATGCTGCACATGATCAAGGTCGGCCATTTTGTCAACCAACCCTGGAAACAGGTCCTCTGGATCGGCTACGGCGCGGGCTGGGTCAGCCTGCTGGTATATATCCGTCTGATCAAGCCCTGGTTGACTTTGCGCCGCCCCTACGAGGTTGTCTCCGTAACTCCCGAAAGGGGCCAGGCCTGGTCCCTGAGGTTGCGTCCCCGGGATCATGAGGGGTTGCGCTTCAGTCCCGGACAGTTTGCCTGGCTGACCCTCTGGGAAACACCTTTTCTGGCCAAGGATCACCCTTTTTCCTTTTCGGCCGGTCCCGATCCCTCTGGAGAACTGCGCTTTACCATCAAGGAGTTAGGGGACTTTACCGGGACTATCAAACAGGTTCAGCCGGGACAAAAGGCCTACCTGGACGGACCGCACGGTTCTTTTTCCATCGACCGTTATCCGCAGGCCCCCGGCTATGTGTTTATTGCCGGCGGGATCGGTGTTACCCCGATGATGAGCATGCTGCAGACGCTGGCCGATCGAAAAGACCAGCGACCGCTGCTGACACTTTTGGCCAACCGGGAAGAATCGGGCATCACCTTCAAGCAGGAACTGGAAGGACTTGAGCCCCGTCTCAACCTCCAGCTGAAGCATGTGCTGGAAAAGCCGCCGGAAAACTGGTCCGGCGAGAGTGGTTTTATCAATCAGGACATCCTGGAACGGTATCTGCCCGACAACCGGCAGGACCTGGACTATTTTATCTGCGGCCCGCCTCCCATGATGGATGCCGTGGAAAAAGCCCTGCTGAAACTGGGCGTCCACTTCGGGAAAATTCATACGGAACGTTTCAACCTGGTGTAAAACGGCTTTAAGCATCGTCTTATTCGGCGGTCGTGGTGAACCTGCTTCGGCACCGCATATTGAAAAAAGGACAAATTCATGCGTCAACTCTATTCGCGATATCTTGCCTGGCTGATCGGCGGCCTCGTCGTTCTGATTTCGGCCCTGTTTGCTTTTCTGGGCAACATGAGAACGCCGTAAACTCTACCGGGGCGCATGAAGGCATGGTGCCTTTCGGTGTGTCAGTGTTGCGGCAGGGATTCCCTTGGCAGCAGGACCCACATCCTTCCTTCCTGCTTCATGCGCCCGGCCAGGGCTCCGGCCCTGTCGCCCATCCCCCAGAAAAAGTCCGCACGCACCGGCCCCTTGATGGCGCCGCCCGTGTCCTGGGCCACCATCAGACGATGCAGCGGCCTGTCGCTGTTGGGCCAGGTGGTGCTTAAAAAAACCGGAGCGCCCAGGGGCGTGGTGCGCGGATCCACGGCCAGGCTGTAACCGGAGGTCAGGGGTATCCCCTGGGCGCCGGGCGGCATCTGCCAATCTCCCGGCAAGGTGCGGAAAAAGACGTAACGGGGATTTTCCTTCAACAAGGTCAGCACTTTGTGGGGGTTCTGCTGTCCCCAGTCCCTGATGTTGTCCATAGACATCTGGTGGGGTTTCATTGCTCCCCGATCAAGAAGCAATCGGCCGATGGAGACATAGGGATGACCGTTCTGATCGGCGTAATTGAGCAGCATCACCGTGCCGTCGGTCAGGGTAATGCGTCCGGAACCCTGCACGTGGAGAAAAAACAGGTCAACCGGGTCTTCCACATAGCACAGAACCGGTGCCGGCAAATCAGCCTCGCCGCTGTCAATCTGCCCCCGTGTCCAATAAGGAACCAGGCGCTGACCTTGCAGACGGCCACGCAGGCCGTGGTGGGACAGATCCGGATAGATGTCACCTAGATCGACAACTACCAGATCGTCAGGACGACCGTAAACCGGATATCGGAAGCGCTCGGTGGCAATTCGTGAACCAATCAGGTCGGGCACGTAATAGCCGGTGATCAGTCCTCGGTCGCCACCCGTGTCGGTGGTTGCCTGGTGAGGTATAAAATATTCTTCAAAAAACTGCCGAACCGCTTCCCTGTCCTGAGAATCGGACAGACGGGCCGCGCTGCAGACCCCGGCCCAGGCGTTGCGCCGGGAGAGGGATTCACAACTCTGCAGAAAGACTCCCAGCGCCGGCCGGGGATCTTCCTGTGGCCAGGCTTCGATGGCGCTCCAGGGCACAGGCCGCAATGCCGCTTCGGGTTCGATGACAAACGGTCCCCAGGTCGAAACAGCCGGCTTTTCCTCTTCGTCTGGCACTATCGACGGATATCCGCGTTGCAGATCCCGCGGTGCACAGGCCGCGAAGCATCCCGTCAAAAGGATCATTCCGGTGCATGCCAGAGCTTTTTTTAAGGTATTCTTTTTCACCGTGGTCCTGCCCTCCCTTTCCTTCATATATGTACGACGGACCCTTAAAATAATCGAAACAGCTTTTTTACGCGACAAAAATTCATTCCTCCACCGGTGACTTGACCTGGTCCGCGCTGGTCGGGCAAAATTTTTCAACTCCCCTTTTGGCAACAAGTCGGTAATAGGCCGACAGGAGAAACAGCATGGCACGACGTAGGGATTTTCGCATTCAGGGTCTCGATTGCGCCGAAGAAGTGGCTGTTTTACGAAGGGAAATCGGCGGCATACCGGGTGTTATCGATCTGGAATTCGATGTCGTCAACGGCCGTATGGCCGTCGAATTCGAGGATGAGATTCTTGCCGTCGAGGAGATCGTCGCGGCGGTGAACGCCACGGGCATGAAGGCCTTCCCCTGGGAACTGCGCCGTCTGCCCGCCAAACAACCTTTTTGGGAGCATCACGGGCGACTGGTCATGACCACTTTCAGCGGGCTGCTGCTGCTGATCGCTTTCATTCTCAATTGGCGGTTTCATGGCGGCCTTCCGGGCATTTTTGGTCTCCATCCGGTTGAACACCGCCTGCCCGGTTCTGTGAATCTGGTCTATCTCGGAGCTGTTATCTGCGGGGCCTGGCATGTGCTGCCCAAGGCTTTACTGGCGGCCCGTCGCCTGCGCCCGGACATGAATTTCCTGATGATCGTAGCAGTCAGCGGTGCCATCCTCATTGGCGAACTCTTTGAAGCGGCCACCGTGGCGTTCCTTTTTGCCCTGTCCCTTTTGTTGGAGCACTGGAGCGTCGAGCGGGCCCGCAGAGCTATCGGCGCCCTCCTCGACCTGACGCCTCCCACCGCTCGGCTCTACTGTGACGACCATGGAGAGTATCACCAAAAGCCCGTTGAGGATGTTCCGACGGGGTCCAGAGTGCTGATACAGCCGGGAGAGAAAATTCCTCTCGACGGCGAGATTGTCAAGGGAGTCTCTTCGATCAATCAGGCCCCTATTACCGGTGAATCCATGCCCCTGTACAAACAGCCCGGTGACGAGGTGTATGCCGGGACCATCAACCAGGAAGGTGTCCTGGAAATCCGCACCACCCGGGTCGCCAGAGACACCACTCTGGCCCGCATCATCCTGATGGTGGAAAACGCCCAGTCGCGCCGGGCCCGCAGCCAGCAGTGGGTCGACCGGTTTTCTCTATACTACACGCCGGGCATGATCGGCTTGGCTATCGCTACAGCGTTACTGCTGCCCCTGCTCACTGCGGCTCCCTGGTCACAGGGTCTTTATCGCGGGCTGGTCATTCTGGTTATCGCCTGCCCCTGTGCTCTGGTCATATCCACTCCGGTGAGTATCGTCTCCGCTATCACCGCCTCGGCCCGCCATGGCGTGCTGATCAAGGGCGGGCTGTATCTGGAAGCCGCCGGTGCCCTACGGGTGCTGGCCATGGACAAAACCGGCACACTGACCCGAGGAAAACCGGAAGTTCAGCGATTGGTGCCCCTTAACGGTCATGGCGAAGCCGAACTGCTGGAACGGGCCGCGGCACTGGAGGCACATAGCGAACACCCTCTGGCCAAGGCCATTTTGCGCAAAGTTCGGGAAGCGAAACTCACCGTCACGCCGGCCGAGCATTATGTGGCCTGCCCCGGCAAAGGAGGCGAAGGGATGATCGACGGACGAAGCTTCTGGATCGGCAGCCACCGCATGCTGCAGGAGAGAGGCCATGCAACGCCGGAGATTCAGCAACAGGCCCGGCTTCTGGAGGAGGCCGGTCATACGGTGATTGCCGTTGGTAACGATCGGCACGTCTGCGGACTGATCAGCGTGGCCGATCAACTCAGGGAGGGTGTCCCGGAGACCCTGACCCGGATACGCCAGGCCGGTGTTGACAGAATCGTCATGCTCACCGGCGACAACGAGGGAACGGCCCGGGCCATCGCTCAACAGGCGGGAGTCGATGAATACCGCTGCGGCCTGTTGCCCGAGGATAAGGTCGAAGCCATCGGCCGACTGGTGAGGGAATTCCGCCAGGTCGCCATGGTTGGCGACGGTGTCAACGACGCGCCGGCCATGGCCGCCGCCACTTTCGGCATCGCCATGGGCGCCATGGGCACCGATGCCGCCCTGGAGACGGCTGACGTGGCTCTGATGACCGATGACCTCTCCAGGCTGCCTTGGCTGATCCGACATTCCCGTCGAACCCTGTTGATCATTCAACAGAATATCGGCTTTTCTCTGGGCATCAAGTTGCTTTTCATCGGCCTCACCCTGTCGGGTCTTTCAACCCTGTGGATGGCTATCGCCGCCGACACCGGCGTGACACTGCTAGTGGTGTTCAACAGTCTGCGACTGCTGAGATCGAAGTAAATTAAAAATAGCTTAGCAAAACACGCAATAAGCACTTTATGCCAAAACCATTTCTTCGGTCGCCAGCCCTTCTCTGAACACCTCCAGTCTGTTCTTCAACAGCCTTCCCGGTTGCTCTCCTTATAAAGATTCGCACCGACCACACCGTGAAATTCTATACTCGAATCGCGCTGTTCAGTATTTGCCGGACTGTTGCCAACTTGTATTATAAATTTCGTGGCGCATACGGTTTTTCTGAAACATCACCAAAAAAATTTCAGTGGTTGATTTGACATCTGAAATCGGCTGTTTTAAGTTCGAGCTGGTACTTTAATGAAATAGAGTGTTCTGGTGTGATTTAACAATGGGTTTTCAAGGAGGGAAATTTTTTCTGTATTACAAAAGGAGGGTTCAGTATGAAAAGGTTTTGTCGCACGTTTTGGTTTTTTTTCGCACTTTTCATCATTGCAGCGCCATCTGCCTGGGCCGATGTAGACGCATCTTCCCGGGGGGAAATCGACGATCTTAAAAAAAGAATCGAAATTCTGGAGCGGTCGCTTTTCGAGACCAAAAGTGAATTGCAGAGCCTGTCTGAAAAGCAGGTAAAAACAGCTCCGACAGATCCTGAATCGGAACAGCTTCGGCATACAGACCTGGCATCGGTGGAAGATGCCGACGCCAGTGAACAAGGCATTCGATTTGGCGGCGCCGTCCGGGTGCAGTACAACGTGAAGGATTGGGACGACGACAACAAGGACCGTTCCGGTGACTTCGGGTTCGACACCTTCCGTTTGAACCTGGACGGTGAAATCAACAACATTCTGCTGTCCGCCGAATACCGATTCTATCCTCAGGACGACTGGCACGCTCCTCATCACGCCTGGATCGGGTATAATTTCACCGATGAGTTGCAGGGCCAGCTCGGTATCCATCAGGTGCCCTTTGGCCTGCAGCCGTTCGCCAGCCACAATTTCTGGTTCAGCGGCGCCTATTATGTGGGCCTGGAGGACGACTACGATCTCGGAATCAAATTTCTTTACAAGCCCGGTCCCTGGGATCTGTCCCTGGCTTTTTACAAGAATGAAGAACTGGGCAATGCCGGAGACGCCGGTCGTTACTCCGTGGATGTCATCAGGAACGCCGACGGCGGCTACGCCGGCGCCCAGGCCGCCGGCAACCAGGAATCGAACCAGGTCAATCTTCGTGCGGCCTATCATCTGGATCACGGCGGCTTCGGCAACACCGAACTGGGGCTCTCCGGCCAGTGGGGTCAGCTCTACAACAACATAACCAAACGCAATGGCGACCACTGGGCCGCTGCCGCGCATATGAACGGCGATTATGGTCGATGGAACCTGCAACTGATGTACGCCACTTACGAATATAATCCGAAAAACCCTGAATCTGTCGAAGTCGATGGGGAAGAGATCACCATCGATAACGACATCATCACCATGGGGGCCTACAGCTTTTCCTGGGGCGTACCCGCACGGGCTGATATCGGCATCGCCAACCTGGCCTATACCCTGCCCGTCAACTGGGGTCCCATCGACAGCTTGACGTTCTATTCGGACAATACGGTGATAGAGCCTCGCAAGAGCCGTTTCAGTACCATCTGGCAGAACGTGGTCGGCTGTATGGTCGCCGCAGGACCTTTCTACACCTATGTTGACGTCATATCCGGCAAAAACATGATTTTCATGGGTGGCAACATGGTTGGTAGCGACGCTGACACGGGACGACGCAATACCCGTCTTAACATCAATTTTGGCTACTACTTCTAAAAATCGTCTGGGTTGTGCACTGCGGCGGTGATCAACCGCCCCGCACAACCCGCTGCAGAACAATCCTCAGGAGGCTTCCCCTGCATAAGCCTTCGCTGAACTGCAATAGGAATCCGACCCGCAAGCCATAACAGAACGGACGAATTTATGGAGATAACTCAAGGGAAAAGTTCTGCCAAAATCCAGGTGGAGAACGTCTATAAAATTTTTGGCCATAACGCTCAGGAGGGTGTCGGGCTGCTGCAAAATGGCAAAGGCAAAGATGCCATCCTGGAAGAA
>SLLR01000096.1 GCA_007134025.1 Desulfuromonadaceae bacterium
AACTCGATGAGAGTGAATCCTCGGTGCTGACTTTTGGGGTTTTGCAGAGAGATTGGCAACGGGCGCATGGATAAATGCTCCTTGAAACCTTCTTATGAGTTCACTGCACAACAAGGGAATGATTTCGACGACTCATGGCTGACTGGCCGATTGAGCCGGTCAGACACTGAACAAGCAAAAACCGGACCAGTGAAAAAATCGCCTTAAAGCGGGCTCGAGGGATAGCTTTTCGCCGCAACAATGCAAATTTTGCACACCTGCGACCAGATTTGTCAGCCACCGGGCAAGGACCAGGGCTTTATGGGCACTGGCTGGTACCCCGGTCCCGGCGCACCCGCCCGCCCCGAGCTACGATCAAAGAGAGACCGTTTCCCGTGCCGCTTCCGTCGCAGACGCGAAAGGTGCCGGTGGCGAGCCCGCCCCGGCCGCGGCTGTTGCCCAGGGGCAGATAGGCCAGGCCGTCACGAAAGTTGGCGCCGGTACGCACAGTGATGCCGTTGCCGGCCCCATGGCCGACCCGCAGCAACGGCTCGTCGGGATCGCGGACAAAGTCGCCGTTGCCATCGACAAAGACGATCCAGCCCTCCTCCCAGCGACCGCTGCCGGTGACGCAGGAATCCCCGTCGATGCTGGGACACAGGACGACCCGGTCCGCCCGGGTTACGGCTTCGTGGCGGGCATAATGCAGCGCCAGGGCCAGGCGATCGGCGGCAACGGCTCGGGCCTGACTTCGGCGAAAGGCACCAAGGACCGGTACGGCGAGGCTCAGAAGAATACCCATAACCGCCAGGGAGACGAGAAATTCCAGCAGGGTTACACCGCGAACATCCTGGAAAACGGACTTTCTGTTGCGCATATTCACCTCCGATTGACGACATAAGGTTCCATTCGAGGTGAATATTTTAATAGTATAAATTTTAATGTGCAATAACTATATTAATTTTTCCTACAAGTCCAGTTCATACTCCTTGAGCTTGTACTGCAGGTTACGCAGACTGATATCCAGCAGCCGGGCGGCTTGCGTGCGGTTGCCGCCGCAGTGCCGCAGGGCCTTGCGCAGATATTCTTTTTCCAGGCGGGCCAGAGCCTCTTTCAGGGAAAACTCCTCATTTTCCCTGCGTTCACGTCGGCGCAGTTCCGCGGGCAGGTCTTCGACGCTCAGATGTTCCGAGCGGCAGAAAATCATCGCCTTTTCCATAAAATTGGCCAGCTCGCGGACATTGCCCGGCCAGCGGTAGCGTTGCAGACTCCGCAGGCTTTCCTCGGTCAGTTCGGGAGTTGGACGGTTCTCCCGCAGGGCGATGCGCTGGAGAAAATGTCGGGCCAGCAGGGCAATGTCCGCTCCCCTGTCGCGCAGCGGCGGCATGGAAATCTCCACCACCGCCAGACGGTAGAACAGATCCCGCCGAAAACGCCCCTCTTCCACCTCCCGGCCGAGGTCCCGGGCCGTGGCTCCGATAATCCGCACATCGATGCGCCGCGCCCGCGTGCCGCCGACGGGCCGCAACTCCCCTTCCTGCAGCACCCGCAGCAGCTTGGGTTGCATCTCCAGGGGCAGTTCACCGATTTCATCGAGAAACAGGGTGCCGCCGTGGGCGGCTTCAAAAAGACCGGCCCGGTTCTGTTCCGCGCCGGTAAACGCCCCGCGCACATGACCGAAAAACTCGCTTTCTGCCAGGCCCGGGCTGATGGCTCCGCAGTTGACCGCTACGAAGGGCCGCTCACGACGCAAACTGTGCCGGTGCAGGGCGCGGGCCAGCAGTTCTTTGCCGGTGCCGGTTTCCCCGTAGATGAGCACCGACGACGGGGTCGGCGCCACCCGCCGGGCCAACTCGAGCACCGACTCCATGGCCGGGTCACGAAACACCATTTCCTGTTCTTCGGGCCGCCGGGCCAGTTCCTGGCGAAGCAGGGCATTTTCCCGTCGCAGCCGCAGCCGTTCCTGGGCCTTGCGCAGGGTGAGTACCACCTCATCGGGCTTGAAGGGCTTGGAGATGTAATCAAAGGCCCCCAGCTTGAGGCATTCGACGGCCGTGTCGATGGTACCAAAGGCGCTCATCATGATGATGGGCACCTCACTGCCCCGCTCCAGGGCCCGGCGCAGAAAGGTCCGTCCGTCCATTTCCGGCATGCGGATATCGCACAGCACCGCTCCCCAATCCTGCTCCTGCAGCGCCTCGAGGGCCGCGGCTCCGTCAACGGCCTCGCCACAATCGAAACCGGCCCGCTCCAGAACCAGACGCAGCATGTGGCGCATGGCGGATTCGTCGTCCACCACCAGCACCCGGTTCAGATTCGCGGCTTCCACCGACCCCATAGTTGCATCCTTTTCAAAAAAAGCCCGCTACCCGCCGGCCGGCGGCAGCCACAGGGTAAAAACCGTGCCCCGGTGCGGACGGGCGTCAACCCTGATCCCCCCGCCCGCGGCAGTCATCACCTGATGGCACACGGCCAGCCCGAGCCCTCTTCCGCGCCCGGGAGCCTTGGTGGTGTAAAACGGATCGAAGACATGCTGCCGATTCTCCGGGGCGATGCCGCACCCCTCGTCGGCTACGGTAATCCAGACTCCCTTGTCGCCGCACCCGCCTTCCAGAATAATTTCCGTGCCCGCCTCACTGGCGTCGCGGGCGTTCAGGAGCAGATTGATGAGCACCTGCAGCAGTTGATGGCGCACCATGGATACCGCCGGCAGGGCGGACGGCAGCCTGTTGTGCAGCTTGAAAGCATCCAGCAGGCCCTGACCGCCGATCACGGACACCGCTTCGGCGACAACCTGGGCCGGATCGAAGGTTTCGGCCTGGCGGTCCCCGGGGGCGGCATAGTCGAGGAGATCCTCGACCAGGCGTTGAATGCGGGTAGCTTCCGCCGCCGCCCGCGCCGCCAGGTCCCGCGCCGAACTATCGCCTAGATCACCTTTGAGAATTTCCAGATAGCCGACAATCGCCGCCAGCGGGTTGCCGATTTCGTGGGCCATGCCGGCCGCCAGATGGCCGACGGTGGCCATTTTGGCGGACTGCACCA
>SLLR01000005.1 GCA_007134025.1 Desulfuromonadaceae bacterium
CCTCCGTAGAGGTACAGGATGACGTTTTCGGCTCGTTGGCAGGCTTTGCGTATGCGCCGTTCGTCGGGCAGGCCGATATCGATCCACAGGGCGACCTCTCCCGAGAGGTTTTTCTGCCACAATTCCGGCTCATCGTCAACGCACAGGCCGCGGGTAAAAGCCAGGTCGTTCCCTGCATGCAGGGCAAAAGCCAGCAGCCGCACCATCATGCGCTGATCCGTTTCCGAAGGATGGCGGGCCACAGTCAGTTGGTGGGAGGCATAGTAGTTGCGGTCGATGTCGGCAATCTCGAGGGAAGCTTTGAAAATGGTGGCGGTCAGGGCCATGCGGTCTCCGGAAAAAATCGGGTTTTTCGGCAGCAAAAAAATCCTGGAAAGGATAGCATGGTGGGTAAAAAAATCGGAAGGATTTGTGCGGCCTGCAGACGGCAGAGGAGCGTGCGGCCGTGAAGAGGGCATGGCGCCGCGATAATTCCCTGAACAGGAGAAGGCCCACAGCTTCAGGTTATTAGCCGGCCGCTGCAAATATTTTTCGTCAGCAAAAGGACACAACACCCATGGACCAAGTCCTTAAACTCACTATCGGTTTTTACCCGCACAGAACCCGCAAGCGGGAATTGCAGGGACTTGGTGCCTATCGACAGCACATTGTCGATCTGCATTTTCCCCACTACAATCCCCAGATTGCCGCCAGCGGTCGCCCCGCCCCTTCGTCCATGCCCGCCGATGAAGTTCGCAAGCGGACACTGGAACTGATCGAATGGAACCAGCAGCACACGGGATTCAAGCTGACCCTGCTGCTCAATTACCTGCTCCACGACAATTATGCCGCCGTGGTCGACAACGTCCGCAAGGAGTTCTATCCCCGCGGGGTGCGCAGTTTCGTGGTGGCTGATCTGGAACTGATCCATCGGCTCAAGGAGGCCCTGCCCGATTGCGAGGTGCAGGGTTCCTGTCTTTCCCACCGCATGACCGAACAGGAACTCGAAGAGGAGCGGCGGGCCGGGGTGCTGCTGCACAACCCCTCCGTCAACATCATTCGCAAGCCGCAGCAGCTCCGACGCAACCATCAGGCGGGATACGCCCAGAAGGTCATCGCCTTTGAAGGCTGTCTGCACAACTGCCCCGAAGAAAACACCGTCCATGGCCATCGCTGGTATCTGGCCCGCAATCTCTACCAGGAACAGTTCTATTGCAAAAACCCCGAAATCACCCTGGACCCGCGACGGCTGTTTCGTGCCAACTGGGTAACCGTGGAACGTCTCAAAACCCTTCTGCCCTATATCAGCGTGGTCAAGCTGCCCCGGGGCCGCCATTCGATCCTTGCCGCAACCCGGCGATTCCTGGACCTCTATCACAGCGGCGCCAGTTACGACGTTACCGAATACATCACCTCGGGTTACCTGAAAATCGTCGAACGCAAAATCGGGCCGCTGCCTTCGCACCTGTTCACGGACGAATATTTCGAAGCCGTCGAGAAATGTACGATGAACTGCGAAGAGAAAAACTGCCGGCGCTGTTTCGACCTGCTGGAACAGATTCGGGCGGTCAACGGCGGCCCCAGGAAGAAACGCCGGGGTCTGTTGGGGCGGTCACTGGCCCGGCTGGGCATTTGAGCGGACACCGGGGCGGAGTGGGAAAGTTTCGCGGGGACAGGGCAGGGAAGGATGGAGGGTGCGGCGGGGCTTGAAGCCCCGCCGCGAGCGTTGCAGGGGTTGATCAGAACAGCAGCTGTGCCTGGAGCCGGAAGATGTTGTCGTCGGAATTGGCATTATCATCGTCGTTGACGCGGGTGAAATCCGCCTGAAGCTTGGCGTTGTGCTTTCTGAAGTAGTAGCTGATCGCTGCCTGGTATTCCTGCTTGTCAAAGGTCCGCAGGGCACCGCTGTCGTCGGACTTGATGGCCGAAAAGCGGCCCGCCACTTCCAGAGTGTCGGGGATCAGCATGTAGCCCGCCTGCACATAATAGCCGTGGGCGTCGTAGTCGGTGCTACCCTTGGGATCGACATTGGCGAAGTAGAATTCACCGCCCAGAGACAGGTGCTGATACTTGAAATGCACGTTGGTGGTCACGGTCCACCAGTCGTTATCGAAATCCGCAACATTGGCCACCCGGGTGGTCAGGCGGCTGTTGGTGCTCGCTCCCTGGCTCGTCTTCGCCGTGGCGAAAGAAGCGCCGATGTTCAGCAGCGGCTTGGAGGTGCTGAAGGAAGGCTCGTCCATGGAGAAGCGGCCCAGGGGATTGACATCGAAGCGCAGGGCAAACATGTGGTCGTCGCCCACGTTGCCGCGGTTTTCACCGTTGCCGTTGAAAACGCCCACCCGGTATTCCAGCATCGAGTCGGCAAAGGCACCGTTGGCCATGACACCCCGGTCGCGCCCGAGGTTGAAGGTGTCGTCCGCCAGGGAGCGATCGACAAACATCTGCCGTCCCGACGAGGTCAACTGCTGGCGGCTGGTGGGCGCCTTGAACTGGCCTGCACGCAAGCTGAAAGCGTCGTTGAATTTGTAGCCCAGCACGGCGTCCTTGAGGCTCGAGCCGCCGCTGCCGCCGAAATCGTGCTGCCAGGCGTAGAACAGGTTCTTGGTGAAGACGTTGCCGTTCATGGACACGCGCAGGCGCTGAATGTTGAAATTGCTGGAGTCGTCTTTGGCCGAATCATCAAAATCCTGGTAGGTGTAGCGGGTCTGAATCCGGCCGCCGATGTTGGCCCGGTAGTTGCCGTCGCGGGTTTCGACGGTGATGCCCCGACCCGGCGTGTAGTAGGCAAGATCCCGTTTCTGTACGGCCTGTTTGTAGTCCTCTTCGGTGATCACCCCTTTGTCCCGCAGGATCTCTTCCAGGGTTCTGGCTTCAGCGGCCCCGTAAAATCCGCACAGACTCAGTGCGGCCACGGCGGTGCACAATATCCTCTTCATTGCGAACTCCCTTTCTCCATCATGAATTGAATGCCCGATGCCGGACCACCCCGCATCGA
>SLLR01000065.1 GCA_007134025.1 Desulfuromonadaceae bacterium
CGGCGGACCCCGGCGAGGGATTGACGCCGGAGAAATGCTTTGACATTCAAGGGGGGAAGTTCTTAGGATGACGGAATTTTGGCCTTTGCAACGCTCTTTACCCGCTCGCTGACGATGAAAGACAATTCGCCCATGGACAAGGCTCTTTTGCTGCTACGTGACGATCTGAAGGCGTTTGAGGCCTGTTTTGAAGAGAACATGCGCTCCGAAACCGATCAGTTCAATCGCATCGGAGCCTACCTGCTGGCCGCTGGCGGCAAGCGTATTCGGCCCCTGCTGTTGCTGCTCAGCGCCCGGATTTCCGGCTACCTCGGGTCGCAGCATATCGTCCTGGCCAGTGTCGTGGAGTCTATACATATGGCCACCCTGCTCCACGACGATGTGCTGGACCGAGCGACCGTGCGGCGGGGATTTCCCGCAGCCAATTTGGTGTGGGGCAATCAGGCGGCGGTACTCGCCGGCGACTACCTGCTGGCCAGGGCTTTTTCCCTGGTGATCGCCAGCGGTAACCTTCCCGTGCTTGAAGTGCTTGGCCGAACCGTTTCCTGCCTGGTTGAGGGGGAGATGCGGCAACTGGTCGGCAGTTCCGCTCTCGATTTGTCACAGGAGGACTATCTCGAGATCGTCGACGGAAAAACCGCTGCACTGTTTGCCGCCTCCTGCCGCTGTGGCGCCCTGTTGGGAAATGACGGGCCGGGTGGCGATGCGCTGGAGGATTTCGGCTTTCGGCTCGGCCGGGCCTTTCAGTTGGTCGATGACGTCCTTGATTACGTGGCGGAGGGGACGGAGTTCGGCAAAATCCGAGGACACGATCTGGCCGAGGGCAAAGTGACCCTGCCTCTGATTCACGCCCTGCGGCATGGAACGGACGATGATCGCCGCTGCATCGCCGCAGCCCTCGGCCGCAGCGAGCTGTCCGAATCCCATTTCACCGAGGTGCTTCGCATTCTTGAGCAGACCGGAGGCATCGCCTACTGTCTGGAGCAGGCGCGCACTCTTTGCCGCCAGGCCGGTGAAGGTCTGCGGATCTTTGCCGACGGGCCGGAGAAAGAAGCCCTGCTGGAACTGGCTGGATACGTGGTTTCTCGAAGCTGTTGAGAGGTCGCCGCCGCAGACCTTGCAGTTAAAGAAAATCTTCCCATTGGGACGGTCGCCGGAATTTCCCGCCTGGAGGGTCGGCTACCGACCCGCACCCGAATTCATCCCTGCAAGCCTTCCCCGGTTGTTGACGAAATCCCTGTCCGTCTTGACAGCTTTTAAGGCATTGCTATGCTCTTCAAACCGATGCGGGATTTCAGGTTGCCGATCTTTATCGTCACAAAGCTCGCGGTCAATCGAGTGACGGGCGACACCATGCCCCGGCATCTTTTCCAAGGCATCTGAGCAGAGAGGAAAAGGATGTTCAATAAAACCGTGTCCATTCCGCCGGAATTGCCCATCTACCCTTTGCGCAGACAGATCGTTTTTCCCCACGCGTCCTTTCCTCTGATGGTTCAGGAGCAGGGCTTGCTCCCCATCGAAGCCGCTCTGGTTGGGGATCATCTGCTGGGCCTGGTGCCTGTGCTCTCCGATGCAAAAATCATGGGACTGCACGAATTCAACCACATCGGTACCGCTTGCCGCATTACTCAGGTTTTTCGGTTTCCCGAGGGGGGCGCCAAGGTGATGCTGGAAGGTCTGGTACGTATTCAGCTTTTGAGTGCCTGCCGGCAGACGCCCTATGTGATGGCCACGGTCAAGGTGTTGAACGATCCCCAGACACGGGGGCCCATCGCCGACGCCCTGACCCAGAGCGTCAAGGCGCTTTTGAAGGTGGCTCTGGCCTACGGCAGGCCCCTTTCCGCCGATATCGCCAAAATGCTCAATCAGATCAGCGAGCCGGGAGAGCTTGCCGATCTGGTGGCGGTCTACCTGACCCTCGACTATGCCGATCAGCAGCGCCTGCTGGATATTCTGCAGCCTTTGGAAAGGCTCAAGGAGATCTACCTGCTGCTCACCGCCGAAGTACAAAAACTGCAGTTGCAGGGAGAAGTCCAGTCCGAGGTGGCCAAGCGGATCGGCAAGAACCAGAAGGAGTATCTGCTAAGGGAGCAGCTCAAGCAGATTCAGAGCGAACTGGGCGATGACGATCCCCAGCGGGCCGATCTGAACAAGCTGCGACGGGCGCTGGAAGAGGCTGAGTTGCCTGAAGAGGTAGTGGCGGTCGCCGACCGGGAGTTGGAGAGGCTGGCCCGCATCAATCCTTCGTCTCCGGAATACAGCGTTGCCCGCACCTATCTCGAATGCCTGAGCAACTTGCCCTGGAATCGTGCCTCGGAAGACGTTCTCGATATTCACCGGGCGCAGCAGACTCTGGACGAAGACCACTACAATCTCACCGAGGTCAAGGAAAGAATCCTTGAGTTTCTTGCCGTTCACAGTTTGAAGAAGTCTCTCAAGGGGCCGATTCTCTGCCTGGTCGGTCCGCCGGGTGTGGGCAAGACCTCTCTGGGGCGCTCCATTGCCCGGGCCATGGGGCGCATGTTTATTCGTATCTCCCTGGGCGGCATTAAGGACGAAGCCGAAATTCGCGGTCACCGCCGCACCTATATCGGTGCTATGCCCGGACGCATCATTCAGGAAATCAGCCGGGCCGGTACCCGAAATCCGGTGTTCATGCTCGACGAGGTGGACAAGATCGGCAAGGATTTTCGCGGAGATCCGGCTTCGGCTTTGCTGGAGGTGCTGGATCCCGAACAGAACGACACCTTTACCGACCATTATATCGACGTGCCCTTTGATCTGTCGGAGGTGCTGTTCATCACCACCGCCAACGTCATGGATCCGGTTCCGGCGCCCCTGCGCGATCGCATGGAAGTTCTGCGTCTGAGCGGCTACAGCGATCAGGAAAAACTGCAGATTGTCCGCAACTACCTTCTGTGCAAACAGATCGAAGCCAACGGGCTGAGCGAGCA
>SLLR01000033.1 GCA_007134025.1 Desulfuromonadaceae bacterium
AAACCCGGTAGCAAAACTCGCCTATCGATGCTTTCCTGCACTGCCGGCCTGCCCCCGAAGCATTGGGAAGCCCAAGGCAGAAAAATGCTTTTTTTAAATAGCCAAATATATAATTTATTTCTTGACTTCAAGCAAGCCTTTCCGCTAGTGATGGCATAAAACGATGTTTTTCCTGATGCGCGACAAAGGAGGTGACCCGGGCGGCGAGAGCGCAATGCCGGCAACCGAGGCTTTTTCCGATGACGGTGGTGCAGTGCTGCCTTTCGGAAAACAATGCACTAAGTATCTATCTGGAGGTAACGAGGGAGGAGAACCATGAATCGCACATCTTTTCTGTGTCTGTTTTTGACCCTGCTGCTCTGCGCCGCTGCCGTCCCGTCCCGAGCCACCATTGTGGTGGGGGGGTCGGACGGCTGGGCATTCAGTACCGACGGCAACGTCAACATGTTCGCCGCTTACGAAACAGGCTCCAACCGGCCGGACTTCGAAGGCATTCGGCGGGGAGGAACCCTGCCCGACGGCCAGGAGGGCTATCGCCAGCGCATCGGCTTTGTTCCCAACTGGCTGGCATTCAATATCAAGTCACCCACCATCGGGGGCCTCGACATGGCGGCCCGCATCAGTTTTTGCCCGACCTTTGATTCCAAGGAGATCGGCAAATCAAAAAACTCCTTTGGCAACCACATCGACCTTCGTGAAGTCTTTTTCACCGTTGATGGGAACTTCGGCCAGATTCTGGTGGGCAAGACCCTGAGCCTGTATCAGGGCACCAACCTGCTCACCGACATGCTGATCTGGGGCCACGGAACCAACGGCGCCATCGACGGTGGCGGAACCCCTCTCGGGCGCATCGGCTACGGCTACGTTTATCCGCAGTTCAACGCACAGGTACGCTACACCACGCCCGATCTGCGCGGTTTCAAGGTTGCCCTGGGCCTTTATGATCCCAGCGTCATCGTCGGCCCCAATGCGGCCGCCGAAGAAACCAAGCTGCCCCGTGTCGAGTCGGAGTTGAGCTACGCCGGAAGCTATGCAAACGGCAGTTACAAAGGCTGGGTATCGGCCATGTACCAGTCGGCCAAATTCAAAAGAGACAGCGGCTTTTCCGGCAACGTGGAAGCCTACGGGGTGGCTGGCGGCATCCAGGTTCTGCATGGCGATTTCGAGTTGGTACTTTCCGGATTTGAAAACCAGGGGGTCGGCTCGCTGCTGATGTTGGACCTTGATTCCCTCGACTCGGCCGGCAAGGAGCGGGACGGTCGCGGCTATATCGCCCAGGTCATGTACGGTTTCGACCACCATTGGGGCCACACCAAGGTCGGTCTGAGCTACGGTGCCAACATCATGGACGAAACCAGGGCCGATCGCAGGGATCGCAGGGACGGTCTGGAAGTGCAGATTAAAAACCAGAGAATGACCGGGCTGGGGATCTATCACGACATCAATCCCCACCTCAAGCTCATTGCCGAATACATCTATACGGACAACAAGTGGTTTGACGGACGGGGTCAGAACACTCACCTTGTCGCCGTGGGAACCTTCTTTACCTGGTAAGCGCAATGCGAAAGCCCCCCGTCGTCGACAGGGGGCTTTCGCATTCTTCACGGCGTCTCAGATGGCAGGCTTGGTTAACTCACCAGCCGGCCCGGAAAAACCATGAACGGCCCTCTGCTTTGGACTCCATCGGCAAGGCCCGGACGATGACCGGCCCGGTTTGTCGAAGGAACTGCCTGTCAAAGGGTCGGCATGTTGAAGTCGACGGTCTTGCGAAGACCCGCCTGCCAGCGCGAGGTAATGGTTTTGAGCCTGGTATAGAATCGTATTCCCTCCGGACCGTGCATATGCACGTCGCCGAACAGAGATCGCTTCCAGCCGCCAAAGCTGTGGTAGGACATGGGCACGGGAATCGGCACATTGATCCCGACCATGCCGGCCTGAACCTGGGAACTGAAGGCCCGTGCCGCATCCCCGTCCCGAGTAAAGATCGAGGTACCGTTGCCGAACTCGTGGGCATTGATCATTTCCAGAGCGGAAGCAAAATCCGCAACCCGCACCACGCAAAGGACCGGGCCGAAAATTTCCTCCCGATAAATCCGCATCTCCGGGGTTACCCGGTCAAACAGTGAGCCTCCCAGAAAAAATCCGTCCTCACAGCCCTCAATTTTCAGGCCCCGACCGTCAACCAGCAGCTGGGCACCCTCTTCCACGCCACAGTCCACATAGCCCTTAACCCGATCCCGATGCTCAGCGGTAATCAGCGGTCCCATTTCCTTGTCTGCTTCGGTACCAGGTCCGACCTGAAGGTTTTTGACCTTGGGCACCAGGCGCTCAATCAGAGCGTCCGCCGTTTCGTCACCCACCGCGACAGCCACGGAAATTGCCATGCAGCGCTCGCCCGCGGCCCCGTAGGCGGCCCCCATAAGGGCGTTGGCGGCGTTGTCGAGATCGGCATCCGGCATGACCAGCATGTGGTTTTTCGCGCCGCCGAGAGCCTGTGCGCGCTTATTTCTGCCGGTTGCGGCGTGGTAGATACTCTCCGCAACCGGTGTCGAGCCGACAAAACTGATGGCCTCCACCACCGGATGCTCCAGAAGCGTGTCCACGACCTCCTTGTCGCCGTTGACAACGTTCAGGACCCCTGACGGCAAACCGGCCTCATGCATCAGCTCCGCCAGACGCAGGGCCGTGGAAGGCACTTTTTCCGATGGCTTGAGGACAAAGGTATTTCCGCAGACAATCGCCAGCGGAAACATCCACATGGGCACCATGGCAGGAAAATTGAACGGCGTAATTCCCACGCACACGCCCAGAGGCTGTCGAATGGAATGGCTGTCCACATCGGTGCCGACATTTTCCGAAAAATGGCCCTTGAGCAGATGGGGCGCACCGCAGGCGAATTCGACTATTTCCATGCCACGGGTCACATCGCCCACGGCGTCATTGAGCACCTTGCCATGTTCGGCCGAAATCAATCGGGCCAGTTCGTCCATGTTGTCATTCAGCAACTGAATAAACCGGAAAAGCACCCTGGCACGACGCATGGGTGGCGTATCCCGCCAGGCTGGAAAAGCTGCGGCGGCGGCTTCAACAGCACTGGCGGTTTCTGCCGCCGAGGCAAGCGGAACCCGCGCGATAAGCTGTCCGTCGGCCGGATTCACAACTTCGCCATAACGCCCACTGCGCCCTTCAACCCGACGGCCGTTGATAAAATGGTACAGTGTCTCCATCATCTTCGCTCTCCTTTCAGCAAGTAATCTTCTGAAGTTTCCGTGGCCGATCGGCCAAACCCGGCAAGTCGGCAACAGAGAGACTTCGTCGCGGTCTCGGGCCACAGACCTCCCTGCCGCCAAGACCAACCAATACAACTCTTTAACTTCAGACTAAGCGACGACACCCTTCATGTCAACATATATTATAATATTTGGCTATTTAGCCGCGCGATAAAAATTGCCCCCCCAAGGCCTAGGAGTTTACCTTGGTGGGGGCAGAGGCAGGGTGGCTTCTCACCCAGTTGTCGTATACAAAAATAAAACGTTGGCCGGTTTTTGTCAACAAATAATATATATATTTGGCTATTTTTTGTAAAAAAAGGGCAAAAACCTCCCCCGGAAAAAGAAGGCTTTTGCCCCAAGGCCACAACTGAGCCGTTTTTCAGACTTCAGCCGTGGCGGCAACCTGACTCTTCTCAATCAACGAGATTACCCTCAATCAGCAGCTCAAGGGCCAAATTGGCCTGCATGGCTGCTACGATGGTTACCCTGGGCGCCAAAGGCGCACGGTCGTCACAATCGGTTCGACCGTCTCCGCAGAGGTACACCTGGTCGAACAATCGCTGGGTGCGAATCGCGTTATTATCGCCGATCCCGCCCATACCGCTACCGACAATGATCGGTCGCTGCGGCCGGCGGGCCACCCACAGATCAACCAGCAGCGTCTTCATCGAAGCGCTGTCAAACGCTTCGACCATGATATCGACATGCTGGAACAACGGATAAATATTTTCGGCATCAAGACGCAGGCAGTGCGCCTCATAGTGAGAAAACGGATTAATACGTATTAAATTATCACGAAGCGCCTCGACCTTTGGCTGGCCGACCTGATGCAGGAAATACTGCTGACGGTTGAGGTTGGAAGGCTCCACAACATCGAAATCAGCAAACACCAGGTGGCCCACTCCGGCCCTTGCCAGACAGCAGGCCACATTGGACCCCAAACCGCCGGCACCGGCGATGCCGATCCTGGCCTTGCGCAGCAACGGCAACCAATGCGGATCATGGCGGGCGAAATAATCCTCTTGCAGCACTTTTCTCCCTCTCCGGCTACAGATTTTTGTCATGCAGTTCAGCCACCGCCGACAAAGGGATAGGCCTTGACCAGCGCCCCCCGGGAAACTTCGCAACGGCAGTAGTCTTCACGCCGCACCACCGCGCCATTGACTCGCACCATGACAAAAGCAGCGTCGATTCCCTGCTCTTCCAGCAGCCGCACCAGAGGCTTGGTGGTTTTTTCCGGGATGCACTCGGTATCTACAACGACAACCGACATGTTCGATCTCCGTTCGATAATTTGTTTTATGCTGAACTTTTTAGACAATCCCGCGCCATGGACATTTGTCTCTGCCGTTTTCGAAACAATCGCCGCAAGAACCGTCCCCATCCTGAAAAAAGATGGGGACGGCAACAACCTCAAACTTTGCGACAAAAATCAGCGCTGATTTTCGGTGGTACGGCTTCCCTTGCGGTAGTCGTAGCCGGCAAGACCCAGGCGCTGCAGGGTTTCCGGGGTGGGAATGCCCCACTCGTCCCAACCTCTCGCGCGGTAGTAGTCCCGCAGCTGGTAGCCGAGATCAGGGACGTAGTCGCCGGACCCACCCTGGCGCGGGCTGGTCAGAATGCGGGCCGGTATGGTGTCATCCTTGCGGGTGATGCCTTCCCGGTTGTTGAACAGCCGCTTGATGTTGAAGATGCGCTCGCCGCACTCGATCCATTGCTCATTGGTGAAATTCCAACCCGTTATACAGTTCAGAAAGCGGGTCATGGGACCGACGGTCATGCCGCCAAAGACCACAAACTTGCACAGTTTGAGCGAATCGCACATGCTCATGAAGTTCTGCTGGTCGGCAACGAATTTTCCCTTGCCTTCATTGGTATAAGGCGGCATGGGAGCATCGTAGCCCAGGTCGGAGATGTGCAGACAGCCCTCTCCCTCAAAGTCCTGGTTGTAGGCCTGCATGTGACAGGCACCGCGGTTGGATGTGGCATAGGCCACCGCCAGGCCGCCGCGGCCGCGGGGATCATGCGCCGGAAAGTCCATGCCCTTGGTATGGATGGCAAATTCAGCGCTCAGGGGGCCGACCTTCTCCACCGCCGCGAGAATCCCGTTGGCCATGGTGTCACCGATGTCTTCGCGCTCACCGATTTTGCGCACCATCTCTACCATGGCTTCGCCGTTGCCCCAGGTCATCTGCAGGCCGCCGGTGTCCTTCTCGTCGATCATGCCGTGCTCCCAGGCCTCCATCAGAAACCCCAGGGCGGAACCGACGGAAATGGTATCCATTCCGTAGTCGTTGCAATATTCGCCGGCCTTGGCAACGGCTTCAATATCATCGACCAGGCACCCCGAACCGATCATGCCCAGAGTCTCGTATTCCGGCCCGCCGCCAGTTTCCATCTTGAATTTGCCTTCGGGGATCTCGACCGTGCGACCGCAGCCGATGAGGCAGGCACCGCAGTGGTAGCGCTTCTTGAGGATGGTGTCCGCCATGTGCTGTCCGGATACCTTGTGCGCCTTGTCCCAGGTTCCCCAGAGCCAGTTCTTGATCGGCAGATCGCCCACGTCGTTGAATATCTGGACCGCGCAGGAGGTGCCGTAGGTGCCCAGGGGGCCGTCATAAACTTCCATCATCTTGGGCTTGATTTCCTGCCACAGGGCATCAAAGGCCTGCTGGTCGGCAATGGGCACTTTTTTGCTGCCTTTTACGCCAATGGCCTTCAGGTTCTTGGAACCCATGACCGCTCCCGAGCCACCACGTCCGGCAGTACGCCCCTCGCGACCGGCTGTCATGATACCGGCCATGACATTCAGCCGCTCGCCGGCCTGGCCGATGCTCACGCACTCCGAACCGCGACCCATCTCCTCGCGCACCAGACGGTCCGTGTCGAAAGAGCCCTTACCCCAAAGATCGACCGCCGGCTTGATGCTGATCTGATCGTCCTCGATCAGAATGTACACCGGCTGATCGGCCTTGCCCTTGATCATGATGCCGTCCAGACCACAGGCCTTAAGGACTGTTCCCCACTTTCCGCCGCAATCCGACTCCAGGTAAATGCCGGTCATGGGGCTCTTGGTCACCACCTCGAATCGCCCGGAATTAAATACCTTGGTACCCACATAAGGTCCGGTCATGAGCAGCAGGACGTTCTCCGGGCCAAGAGGATCGATGCCGGCCGGCACATTTTCGTACAGCAGTTTGGCCCCGAGACCGCTGCCGCCTATGTACGCTTGCAGGTCCTCTTCACTGGGGTGCAGGTAATCCACCTTTTTGGTTGTCAGATCCACCACCGCGATTTTTTGCCAATAACCTCCCAACATTGCTTTCTCTCCCTTTGTGTCTGGGTTGACTCTGATTCTCCTTTCCCCCTGGGAGGCGGCACTGTTTCCGGTACCACCCTGTCGGCCCGCTCGCCATGAGGACTGCCTGTTAGGCCGGCGGGCTCGGAGTCAATCAGCTGTTTTTCCGGGTGTGGATCGATCAATGACAAAAAGGCGAATCGCCCCATACAAACCATATGTTTGGCTATTTAATGGCCCTATTCCTATCGCGATCAAAGGAATAAATCAAGTATAAAATTTATTATGTTTGGTTATTTTGATAAATCCAGGGCAGGTCCTGCTTATTCGGAACGGGCTTACAAATTACGGGGTGAGTGTGCAGGCATTTTTCCGGCAGCGTGTGGCCGTCAACAAATGGCTTGACAAAACCACTTTTGCCCGCCTGGCCCGCTAATCAACGATAAAAAAATTGCACAGCTATTTTATTCGTCAGGTACATTTTGCCAGCGGCGTTACAACCACCCCATGCCATTGGCAGCGCCAAAGCCCATGAGCAGCACACCGGCACCGATCTTCGCCAGCCGCTCCCAACTTCGACGGGACTCGTGGCCCAGTTTCATGCCGATCCAGGTGAACAGCACCGAGAAACACGCGATGGTCGTCGCCACTGCCAACGGGGCCGCGCGACCGAGTCCGAGACTGAAGCCGACCACCACGTTATCGATGCTTAATCCCAGAGCAAGAAAAACCAGACCACACCAACTCGTGATGTGCTTTGCCAGCTTCTCGTCCTGGCGACGATTGCGGACCCCACCAACCACGGCGAAAAAGCCCAGAGCGATCAGCAGCACACTACCGGCGACATTGGTCTGCAATCCAATCGCATGCGCCGTCGCCACACCCAGCCCTATGCCCAACAACGGCGTCACGAATTCAAATACGCCGAATACCAACATCACCCGAAAGCGGTGTGCGGCCTGCCCCATGGCGCCTAGCGCCAGGGCTACAGCAAGATTGTTGGAGCCGATGACGACACCCAGGATGAGAAAATCGATGAGGCTCACTGCCGATCCTGTGGGGCGAAACGTCGCCTGATTTGTGACCTCACGTGCATGAGCCCGGGTTGGGTAAACCGGTCCTGAAGCCCCGGCCGGTGCAGTATGGAAAGCCCCTCGGAACTCGAAAGCCACTTTGCTGTATATACCTGATATTATGCGGCGACTCTCAGCCATCAACCGCACGAAGTACGAACGTCGGTGGGCAGAACTTGGTTCGCTTTTTAATGGGACTTTTTCGCGACATAAACTCCATAGCTGATGTACGCCTTGTAGGACTCGTAAAGGTCGATTTCCTGTTGTTCCGCAGTCATGATTGCGTGTGCTTCCTCGCTGTTTCCATTCCGGTTAAGAAATACCTCGAAACCAGCCTGCATGGGCCGGTAATACTCATCCAGCCAGCAGTGTTCCGGCAACACGAAATACCCGACAAGCGCATAGCCACGCTTCTCCAGAACCTTGATTTTGGCAAGCACAAGCGTGGATGCCCCGGTGCCACAGCCGATATCCGCAACCTTCAGTTCTTTCGTCCGGTCGAGCATAGCCAGACTGAGGACCAATTCCGTCTCGGCGTCTCCGCCCGGACCCTGCCGATGACCTTGCTTGTGCAGATCAATCAAGAGCCTGTAATCATCCGTGCTATATCCTTAGCGATGAGGTTGTTCGAGTTCGACCATCAGATGCTCCAAGCGTTAGCCGACTTGCGCTCTGAGTTGCTGTTTTCTTCGCTCACTGAGTTCATCCCAATGCTTGTCAGATAAGGCCCCTTCAAATGAATACAGATAGTAGCAAACCGGAAAGGTTTCATTGGGATGCTTCTCTTTGATCATGCGATGTGCACCGACAGCACCAACCTGCCTTAATTCGTCCTCACAAGAAATACCTACTTCGTTCAATCGTGCAGCAATCTTATTACCGATATTCCTGAGGTCGGTAAGTTTCCTATTCCGGGGCGTAGCCACTCCGATACTCCTTCGACTCCCAGCTTTCTGATCGCAACATAAAAGACGACCGCTTTGGTCTGGGACAGGATATTTTTCAAGAATGCCCCTAAACATTTCTGCGGGCAGGCGGACTTAACGGTCGACAACACGGTATTCCTGGTGGGCTTCACTTTTCTCCTGCAAGCCGGAATACTCGGTGCGTCGCAATCAAGACATACAAGGCAAACAGAACCACGAACAAAAAGTATACCGGTCGGTATCCAATGACGGTCGACCCCAGGTTCAGGGCGTGGATGAACACCAGGGGCAAGACGAGGTACGCCGCGAGGTGCATCCTGCTCCATGTTTTGAAGTTCAGCTTCAACGGCTTGCAGAACCAAGCTGCGACGACGGCAATGGTGAGAATCACGAGCGCAAATAAACCAAGGGTCTTGGCGAGGAAGAGAAATGGATCGAGGGACAATAAAATGACGCCGTGTGACAGTATGAGGAGAAATCCAATTTTTCCCAGCACCCGATGCTGTTTCAGCATGACCGGCCGCTTGAGAACGGTTTCGAGAAACGGAATCCGCGAAGACAATACGTACTGCCAAAACATCAAAACGAATCCCAAAAGACCAAAAACACGGGCAAGGAGAAACAAGCCGAAGAAAGCGGACCGGGCCGAACCGGGCATCATGGGGATGACACTATGCAACCAGAAACCCAGCGGCACGAGATGCGAAGCGATGGCGACCATCGCGATGACCACAGTTGCCGGAGATCTGCCTCCAACCTTTCTGTCTCGATCTGGCATACCGTCACTCTTACACAATGCTATGAAGAAAATATGCCCCGCGGCGTGCGACCTTGAGGACGCATAGGTGGGCAGGGCGTGGGTGCATCCCTACCCCGCGTTGGTCAAAACCCGGCTACGAATGCTCCACGCTCGACGTGGCGCGCCGAGTAGTTCTTATCCCCATTCCGACCAAATGACCATATCACCGTGTTATCCTCACCCGCCTTCAAAGCCGAGAAGAACCTGTCCCCGGGGTCGAGGGGCAGTCGGAAAGAGAGTTCGGTTCTCCCGTCCTGCTCGCGCCCACCAAGGGACGTTACCCGGTTTGTACCGCCGACCGAGGTCACTGCTCGATGGCTCGTCGGCGCATGGCCCCAGTCGTGTCGCATGTTCACGTTGCCATTCTGAACGTAGCCGATGACAAACGTCGCGCCCTGCATCCGGTTCGTCGGGTTGAAGCCAATGGCAACCCAACCCGTAGTCGGTGCGGAAATCGTCGCCTCCATCTCGTCGCCGTCGATCTTCCACTCGAAGGTGTACCCGGAATCGAGTTCAATGCGCTGAAACCCGTCGGCAAGCTTTTGAACGTCGGGCCGCTGTCGCGCCTGAACCGCCATGGCCGCCAAAGTGAAGACCAAAATAACCACCACCTGAACCACACGCAATTTTTTTACAGTTGACTTTTCGTACATCGCAAATCCTCCTTTTGGCTTAGCGGACGTTCAACGTCGTGGGCATCGTATCGGGGTCGGGACAAGACACGCATTAATCGCGAATAATCGCAAGGAGACATTTTAAGATAATTTTCATCCGGAGTTTCCGGATAAGTACCAGATAGCTGTTGGTTAAAGGCAGATCGATTCCCGAGTACAGTTTCATTGAGCACCTGCTGATGCTGCAGATAGGTCTCTATAGCAGCATATCAGAAAGTCGTTACCTTCTCGTTATTCCAGGAGGTGTTTTTTATATGATTATCAGGTCTCAACATCTGAAAAATGCCCAAAATGCTTGGCCCGATGGTTTAACCAGTCGGCCTGGCTACCCTCTCGCTGAAGGGACGTCAATAAAAAACCCGCCTGTTCTGGGCGCGATCCCAAAAAGGCGGGTTTAGAAAAACCCTACACAATATTCGTGTAAAAGTTATAAAAATTCAGTAAATAATGCTGCTTAACCCAACTTTTTGTCGATAAATTTGCGAGCTTCCTCAAGGGCGCTGTCTTCGCCGTCACGAGAACAGACCTTGCCACAAAAATTACCTTTAGGGTCGACGATACTGGCGGCAACTCCTTCCATACCAGCAACGCTTGTAGTGATTTTGAAGCCTTTGTACTCCATCTTCTTTCCTCCTAGAGTTGGTTGTTGTTATAGCCGAAGCACGGCCTGGTTAGCACTCGTAGCGGATTCGGTTGAGCCAAATATAGCATGCTGTAAAAGCTTAAAAAGCGAAACGTCGGCCAGCATTCCCCCGTGACAGAGCTGTAAATCCCCATCCCGGCACAGTTTATTACTACATCAGATTTATAATTGCAAGCCATATTGCAACAAAAAAAACAAACCTTCGCTCGGAATTTTGGCTCTCACTACCTAAATAATCAGACATATTTACTTTTTCAGGATTTTTCCACACAGATAAAAACAACCCCCCTGATTGAATGCAGCAGAACCACAAACCCAGGGAAGGCACAAGGCGGACGCCCAGGAATTTATACGTTTATCAATCTTCCCAAGCGCCACCCCTTTTTTCTGGCCTAGAGTTCACCCCGTTGCACCGCTCTGCTTACCGCCGATTGGGTCAGCCCCAACCGACAAGCAAGCTCCGCTGCTGAGCAACCCAGAGCGCTGACTGGCCAGAAACAGAGAAGACTTCGGGCCGCACCCGATTTGATTGCTTGCCACATCCCAGATCCCTTTTACCTTCATTGCAAACCTGTCCGCGGCAATATGGGCTATCCTTTCCAGGTCGATATTCTGACTCCCGGGCTTATCCCTGGCGCCCAATTGCTCTTCGATTTTTTGCTGGACCAGCGATATTCACCGGGATGAGATACCATGCGAGCTCGGACGGGGTTCATCTCCACATATCTGGTGCAGGCAAGAAGGCAGGTGTCTTTACAGACAATGCTTGAGCGGTACCTT
>SLLR01000121.1 GCA_007134025.1 Desulfuromonadaceae bacterium
CTGTTGCCCACCGAGGCAGCGATCCATCAGTCGAGCAACTCGACAATGGCCGCAGCCATTCCGGTATAGCCGGCCGGGGTCATGGCCAGCAGCCTTTGCTTGTCTTCCTCTGCCAGATCCAGACCCTCGATGAAGGCGCGAATCCTGATGCGGTCGATGGTCTGGCCGCGGGTCAGCTCCTTGAGTTTTTCGTAAGGCTTTTCGATGCCCGCCTTGCGCATCACCGTCTGAATCGGCTCCGCCAGAACCTCCCAGGCGTTGTCCAGGTCGGCGGCCAGCCTGGTATCGTTGAGCTTCAACTTGCCCAGTCCCTTGAGGGTCGACCGGTAGGCAATCATGCTATAGCCGAAGCCGACTCCCATGTTGCGCAGCACCGTCGAGTCGGTCAGATCCCGCTGCAGGCGCGAAATAGGAAGTTTGGCCGACAGGTGATTGAAAATGGCGTTGGCCAGCCCGCAATTGCCCTCGGAATTCTCGAAGTCGATGGGGTTGACTTTGTGCGGCATGGTCGATGAACCTACCTCGCCGGCGACGGTCTTCTGGCCGAAATAGGCCATGGAGATGTAAGTCCAGATGTCCCGGTTGAGGTCGGTAAGGATGGTGTTCCAACGGGCCAGGGCGTCGAACAGCTCGGCCATGTAGTCGTGGGGCTCGATCTGGGTGGTGAACAAATTCTGGGTCAAGCCCAGCTCCCCCTCGATCACTCCTCGCGCCAGGTTTGGCCAGTCTACATTCGGGTAGGCCGACAGATGGGCGTTGAAGTTGCCCACCGCGCCATTGAGCTTGCCGAGCAGTTTCACCTGGTCAATATTGCGACCCTGTTTCTGCAGGCGGGCGGCAAACACTGCCAGTTCCTTGCCGATGGTGGTCGGCGAAGCGGACTGGCCGTGGGTGCGGGCCAGCATCGGCACAGTTTTGAAGGCCTCCGCCTTGGCTTTAAGATCGGCGACGATCTGCTCCTGCAGGGGCAACAGCGCCGCCAGGCCGTCCTCGAGCATCAAGGCGTGAGAGAGGTTGTTGATGTCCTCGGAAGTGCAGGCAAAATGCAGAAACTCGGACAGTTCCTGCAGAGAAGCGCTGGCAAGCCTGTCCTTGAGATAGTACTCCACCGCCTTCACGTCATGGTTGGTCACCGCCTCGATCTTTTTGATCTTCTCCGCTTCCGCCGGAGTGAAATCCGCGACAATCCTGCGCAGCGCCTCTTCCTCCCCGGTGGTCACCGCCCGGCACTCGGCAATGCCCGGTTCGGCGCAAAGCGCCAGCAGCCACAGCACCTCCACCTTGACCCGGTTGCGCAACAGCGCATATTCGGAAAAACACTCCGTCAGTTCCGTTACCTTCGATGCATAACGCCCGTCCAGGGGGCTGATAGCCGTAATCATGGCAATCTCCTTCACGATGAATTAATCGCGTACTATAGACGGGAAGGGGATGCTGCGCAAGTTTCTTTACCGTTCGTGTGTCTTTACCGTTCGTGTGTTACCGTTCGTGTCCTTGACCGTTCGAACAAGAAAGAAGGACGGATACAGAAGGTTGCTGATGGCAACGTTTCAGCAACAGAAGCAGTGATAAAACAAAAATCCGGTGCTTCAGCACCGGAAATAAATATAAATATTCTCATTATTGAAGAATCCCTCACGGGCGGCGAGGTAAGAAAAAGAGGCTCTGCTACAGGCCAGTCAACGTTCGGGCGATTTAACTATCAGCCAACTTAATCTGAATACAATTCCAAGTCACAAATTCAAATAGATGGAACACAGAGCAAAAAGAGTAACAAAGGGTTCCGTCTTCGGTGCCTGCGGTTGTTTCTCAAGTTCCTTTTCTGTCCGGGCGTCGCTCGGACAGGCGCGATCCGGACGAGACCGGTATCATCGGTTTTCCGTTGCAGGTCAGTTCCGCATCGCATGCCGTGCAGCAAACCTCATCTTTGCAGACCTTGGTGACGGTCAGTTCGATGTCATATTCACCCGCTTTTCCTATCAATACATCACCATCTTGTATTTGCATCTCCCTGCTCCTTTCTGTAAACGCCTCCTCACGAGCCTCTTATCTGCAGTATAGCTTAGGTCGTAGAGATGGCAACCGGCAAGGAGCTCTCCAGCCACACAGGTGAATCTTTGGCGCGTTGAAATACCTGAAGGTGCCTTTTATATGATTATCAGATTTACAACTTTCATATAATGGGGCATTCTTTATGAAAAGTAGGTGAGCAATTACAGTTTAAAAGAGGAGTCCATGGCACGCCCGTTAAGGATTGACTAGCCTGGAGCCTTGTACGATGTCACATCAAGAGGCATTGAACGGAAGGCCGTGTTCAAGAGCCAGCGCGACAAGGAAAAGTTTCCAGAATATTCAGAATCGGCAACGCAGCGTTATGGGGCAAGAATTCATGCGTATTGTCAGATGAGCAATCATTACCATCTGCTTATTGAAACACCGGCGGGTAACCTTTCGCAGATCACGCAACATATCAATAGCGCCTATACGACCTGCTTTAACAAGTGCATGACAAGTGCATCGGGGTTGGACCAAGTTAACCTATTGAAATAATGATATCTTTCTTTTTTTACGCCTCAAGAACCGCTTACAGGTCGATTTTTTGGGGCGCATCGCATTCCGGGGTGCATCTGGCATATCAGCCACCGTTGCCATAAGCAGGAATTTTTGCTGAAGTTTGCTCATGACCGATCCCGTTTTGTGGCCTGGTTACACGAAGCCCGCAAGCGGTTCTCCTTGCAAATCCTGAACTATGCTGTCACCTCCAATCATGTTCGTCTGCTGGTAAAAGACAATGCCGAGGCCACCATTCCATCGGCTATCCAACGGTTAGCCGGCCGCACCGGACAGGAATATAACCAGCGTAAGCGGCGCAAAGGGGCTTTCTGGGAGGATCGCTACCATGCTAC
>SLLR01000078.1 GCA_007134025.1 Desulfuromonadaceae bacterium
CCGGTCTGGGCCTGGCCGAGCAGATCGCGCCCCTGCAGCAAAGGGGGAATACTGTGGGCCTGAATCGGCGACGGCGTCTCGTAGCCGACCTCGTCGATAACGCGAAGAACTTCCGGCGCCAGGGCCAGATCGGAAAAGCTGATGGTTGTTTGGTCTGTCATGTTTAACCTGTAGGAAAAGAAAAAGATTGTAAACGGAGTCGAGCGGAAATGAGAGGGTAGCGGGACGGACAACGGGGCCTGTCATGAAAAAAAGGCCATGGGCCCTGTGGAACAGCTTCGAAGGGTTCTTCCTGCCAATGCCATCCCGATATTTTCCCGCCGGTCACGTTCTTTCTACAAGGCAACTCAATCAAAAACGGGTCAGCGATCACTCGCTGACCCGTTGATTGTGTTGGTGCCGAAGGGGAGACTCGAACTCCCACGGCCCTGCGGCCACTAGACCCTGAACCTAGCGTGTCTACCAATTCCACCACTTCGGCGTGAAGCGAGGAAAACTTATAACAAAAGCACTTTCCGATTGCAACAAAAAAATCAATGTCTGTTATAGCTGTCCTCAAACCGCACAATAGCATCCGGAACTCAAGCTCCAGACTTTACAATCCCACAGGCACAAGGACATTCAGGTTCAGTGTACCGTCCGCACTTCAGGAATGAATTTTTGCGTACCACTCTTCACGAGCTTTACTTCGGGTCCATGGCTCCGGACTTTCTTGTGGGAGGCCGGCCTGTACTCGGGAACGATGCTGCGCAAACCAAAGGCAACCCCCTGACCATCGAGTTTCTTGGCGCAGGCGACCAGCGAGTCAACCTGAGCGGCAAGAGCGGCAAGGTCCGGGGTGACGGATTGAGCGATACAAATCTTGCTGTTTCTGGTCGGCAGAACACCCTCGCCGTCAAGAAGAAGTTCCTCGTACAACTTTTCGCCGGGACGCAATCCGGTATAGGCAATGGCGATATCCACATGGGGCTGCAGACCCGACAGACGGATCAATTCTTCCGCAAGGCTCTGAATTTTGATGGGTTCCCCCATGTCGAAGAGGTAGATTTCCCCCCCCTGCCCCATGCTTCCCGCCTGCAGGACCAATTGCGTCGCCTCGGGAATGGTCATGAAAAACCGCGTCACCTCCGGATGGGTCACCGTCACCGGCCCGCCTTGTTCAATCTGCTGGCTGAAGGTTGGAATCACGCTGCCATTGCTGCCCAGAACGTTGCCGAATCGGGTCGTCACGAATTGCGTCTTTGAGTGCTGGTTCAAGGCCTGCACATACAATTCAGCGATGCGCTTGGTCGCGCCCATCACGTTGGTCGGGCGCACCGCTTTATCGGTGGAGACCATGACAAACTTTTCCACTCCAAACTTGTGGGAAGCGTCGGCGAGCAGGCGGGTACCCTGAACATTGTTATTCACCGCCTCGGCGGAATTGTGCTCCATCATCGGCACATGCTTGTAAGCCGCCGCATGAAAAACCACCTGCGGCATCTGCTGATCAAAAATCACATTGACCCGGGATCGGTTGCGCACGTCGCCGATCACCGGAACAATCGGCATGTCGGGATAACTTTGCAGCAGTTCCTGCTCGATGAGAAACAGGGGCGTCTCCGCATTCTCAAAAAGAATCACCCTGGCGGGATTAAAACGGGCCACCTGACGGCAGATTTCGCTGCCGATACTCCCGCCCGCTCCGGTGACCAGCACCCGCTTGCCTTCGAGATAGTTTCGAATGTGCTCCGTATCCAGGGAGATCGGTTCCCGCCCCAGCAGGTCTTCCAGGTTGACCCGGCGAATCTGCTGCACCGAAACCCGACCGTCGATCAATTCGCCGACCCCGGGAAGCACCTTGAAGGAGCATTTCACCTCACGGCAGTGATCGACCATGGCGCGGATCTGTTTGCCGCTGGCTGAAGGGATGGCGATAATTACTTCATCGACATCGTACTTTTTCACCAGCCCCGCCAGGGAGGCCGAAGAGCCCAGCACCATCAACCCCTGAAGGCGACAGTTCAATTTCTGCGGATCGTCATCCACAAAGCCCACCAACCGGTAATGCAACTCCGGATTCTGGCGGATCTCGCGCACGATCATCTGTCCGGCTTCGCCGGCCCCCACCACCAGTACCGAGCGCTGCTTGTCAGCAGGCACCCTCCGCCAGGGACGGTAAGATTCACGCACCGCCCGCACCATAAAGCGAATCCCGCCGATCAGCAGAAAACAAAAAATGCCGTCAAGAACCAGAACCGCCCGGGGAACCTGCTCGAGGCGGTACACCACAACCACGTAGAGTACAAAAAACAGCGAACCGAACACATTCGCCTTGACCAGCAGCAGCAGATCAGGCATGGACACATAACGCCACCAGCCCCTGAAGGCGCCGAACAGCCAGAAGAAAAACAGCTTGATCACCAGCGCCGCCGGGATCAGTTCACCAATTCGCGGCCACTGCGCCGCCGGAATCCTGAAATCGTAACGAACCGCAAAACTCAGCAGCAGCGAGCCCACAATGATCGCTGCCGTCAAGATGAAAGTCACCGCCTGACGGTGACGAAAAAAACGGTCCATACCCACCCTCCCGCCTTCCTACGGAAAGCGACTGAAATATATCCAATAAACAATGTACGAATGAGAGTATACCTAAGAAAACCCGATCCAGGTAAAAAACCCCCAATTATTAATAAAAATCGGCCCGCTCACGGGACCCGTCGTCCATGAACCAGGAACGGCCGGCCAGTTTTTCCAGCATGGTAGCCGCAGCAAGTCCCAGGCCAATCCCCGCCACATCTGCCAACACATCGAGACCGCTGGCGTAACGGCCGGGAATAAAGTACTGGGCGATTTCAATCAGCATCCCGTAGCCCAGCAGCAACAGGAACACCAGCCCGTTACGACGCGACCAGAAACAGCGCAGA
>SLLR01000112.1 GCA_007134025.1 Desulfuromonadaceae bacterium
GGTCGCATGGGCGGGCCTGCGGCGGCGGGACCCGAGGGACTGTGCGTCTGCCCCCAGTGCGGCGAAGAGCAGCTTCATCAACGGGGAGTTCCCTGCTTTGAAAGCAGTTGCCCCAAATGCGGCGCACGGATGGTTCGCAAGTAGTTATTTCCACATGAAATCGAAACCGGATTACAATCCCGTGGTTTGAGCCCGGGAATGACGTCCGGAAAAAAGAGAAAGGAGAAAAGATCATGCCAAGAGGAGACGGAACAGGACCGATGGGAATGGGAGAACGGACGGGACGGGGAGCCGGATTCTGCGCTGGTTTCGACCTGCCCGGATATGCCAACCCGATGGCGGGACGGGGGTTCGGAATGGGAGGCGGCTTTGGCAGAGGCCGCGGATTTCTGACCCGCGGCGCCGGCGGAGGTCGGGGATGGCGCAACATGTTTTACGCCACGGGTCTGCCCGGCTGGGCGCGTTTCGGCGGGTACGGTGTTCCTTACGCCGCTACCGGCCCGAATCCCGACCCCGCACAGGAAAAGCGGCTTCTTAAACGACAGGCCGAGGATCTCCAATCGGAACTGGAATTGATCAAGAAGCGCCTTGCCGAGGTAGAAAGCAGCACCTCGGCAGAATAATCGCTGCTTTCAACCAGGAAACCAGCGTCGCGTCGGCTCTGTCCGGCGCGGCGTCGGGTTCTGGAAAGATGCCGATCGATCAATAGATCAGACCATGGATCAGACCCCTAACGTCAGCAACAAGGATTCAAACATGAAAATAGCATTCTCAACCTCAGGAGACGACCTTAATGCCCCCCTGGACAGCCGCTTCGGCAGGGCCGCCAAGTTTCTTATTTACGACCAGGAAAATGAAACCCTGGAAGTCATCGATAACGAACAAAACCTCAATGCGGCCCAGGGAGCCGGCATTCAATCGGCGGCCACCGTGGCCAAATCGGGAGCCGGGGCCCTGATATCCGGACATTGCGGTCCGAAGGCCTACCGCGTACTGCAGACAGCGGGCATCGCCATTTACTATTCCGATGCCGCTACGGTAGCCGAAGCTCTCAAGGCCTACCAGCAGGGAAAGCTTGTCGAGTCCAAAGGAGCCGACGTTGAAGGGCATTGGGCATGAAACCCGGCACCGAGGCATTTTATCGGTTCCCTGCAAACAACCTGCAGAAACCTGAATCGTCGCATGGGCACCGGAGGAAAGGAAAGATCCTATGATTCTCGCTGTGGCTTCAGGAAAAGGGGGAACGGGCAAAACAACCCTGTCCGCCAACCTGGCTCGCATGCTGGGTTCCAGGGTGCAGCTTCTGGACTGCGACGTCGAAGAGCCCAACGCCCATCTGTTTCTGCAACGCGGGCCGGGAACAGAGGAACTGGTGACGATTCCGGTGCCCCAGGTAGACGAGGCTCTCTGCAACGGGTGCGGTAAATGCGGCGAATTTTGCGAATATCAGGCGATTGCCTCCTTTGGCAGTACACCCCTGGTTTTTAAGGAGATGTGCCACGGCTGCGGCGGGTGCACCCTGGTCTGCCCTCAAAAAGCCATTCACGAAACCGCGAAACGCATCGGCACGGTAGAGACTTCCCTGGCGGGGGATATCACCTTGATCCAGGGCCGGCTTGACGTTGGAGTGGCTATGGCACCTCCCCTGATCCGTGCGGTCAAGGCCCGCCTGCAAAAAGACATGGCGGCGATTCTGGACGCGCCGCCGGGGACCTCCTGCCCGGTGATCGCCACCTTGCAGGACACAGATTTTGTGCTCCTGGTCACCGAGCCGACCCCCTTCGGCCTGCACGACCTCACCCTCGCCGTGGATATGGTGCGGGAACTCGGGGTGCCTTTCGGAGTGGTGGTGAACCGGTACGGGATCGGCGACCAGCGGATTCACGAATTCTGCAGCGCGCAACAGATTCCCATACTGCTGGAAGTCCCCGATGATCGGCGGATTGCCGAGGCCTACTCCAGAGGTGAGTTGATCGTCGATGCCCTGCCGGAATACCGGGAATTGTTTGAAAGCCTGATTGACCAAATCACCCGAGCCCCGGGAAACACTGATCAGAGGAGGGAATAATGCGGGAACTGGTCATTATCAGCGGCAAAGGCGGGACGGGTAAAACCAGTATCACGGCGTCCTTTGCCGTACTGGCCCAAGCGCCTGTCATAGCCGATTGTGACGTGGATGCAGCGGATATGCATTTGATCCTGGCCCCCCGTGTCCGGCAGCGACATCCCTTCCGGGCCGGGCACGAGGCCGTTATCTGCCGGCGGAAGTGCACAGGTTGCGGTGTCTGCCAAACGCTCTGCCGGTTTGGCGCGATCGCCCCGGACAGAGACGGTAATGGAAGCCCTGTCTACGCCGTCGATCCCGTGGCCTGTGAAGGCTGCGGAGTCTGTGTGCGTTTCTGTCCGGAGCAGGCCATTGACTTTCCCGAACGGCTCTGCGGCGAGTGGATGGTCTCGGAAACCCGATGCGGTCCCATGGTCCATGCCCGTCTTGGAGTAGCGGCGGAAAATTCCGGGAAACTGGTCTCCACGGTGCGCAAGGAGGCGCGGCGCATTGCCGAAGAGAGGCACCATGGCCTGATCCTCATCGACGGTCCTCCGGGTATCGGCTGCCCGGTGATCGCTTCACTGACCGGGGCCGACCTGGTTCTGGCCGTCACCGAGCCCACCGTTTCCGGCGAGCACGATTTGCACAGGGTTCTCTCCCTGACCCGGCATTTCGACATACCCACCGCCGTCTGTGTCAACAAGTGGGACATCAATCCGCAGATGACCGAACGTATCGAAGCGGCGGCACGCCAGAACGGTGCCCGGGTGGCAGGGCGTATCCGTTACGATCAGGCCGTCACCGGGGCCCAGATGGA
>SLLR01000079.1 GCA_007134025.1 Desulfuromonadaceae bacterium
TGCCGCAACTTCAGCCGCGCTTATCTGCACCACCTGTTCCGCTCCAACGAGATTCTCTCCGCCACTCTGGCGGCCATCCATAATGTGCAGTTTTATCTGAACATGATGAGCGAAGCCCGGCGGGCCATCGAGAACCATGATTTTCTCGCCTTTAAAACAGAGTTCCTAGGTCAATATCTGTCGGAGAGCTGAGAATATACTCAGCGGCTTTCAGCACATGCCCCATTAAACGGACAGGTTATGTGATGAACGGCGAAAGAGGCAGTTTCAGCCTTCACCGTAATATTGTCATATGCTAGTATTTCAAGCCGACTAACCAATCATCCCCGGCCACACCTCCCGCCCTCTGAACGTGCGCCTGACAATCAAAGTGTGTCGCTCCTGAACCCGGCGGCCCTGGTTGTTATGCGCTCAACACCTAACTCTATTGATGCGAAAGCAGCCATGACCACCTTGCTGATCGTAGACGATTCGCCCATTGCGCGACAAATTCTTCGAAAATGTCTGCCCAATGACGATGATTTTACCGTACTGGAAGCCTGCGACGGTCGCGATGCGATAGAAAAGTTCCGCCAGTTTCGCCCCGCAATCACCTTCATGGACATGACCATGCCGGTCATGGACGGCTTTGCGGCGATTGCCGAAATCCGCAGGATGAACCCGCAGGCGGTGATCATCGCAGCGACCGCCGACGTCCAGCCCAAAGCCAGAAAACGGATCGCCGATCTGGGTGCCCTGATGCTGCTGCCCAAGCCGGTCAGCCCCGGCAGTATACGAGATGCCCTGTCCAGAGCCCGAGTCGCCCTGGAAGGTGAGACGCAAGGATAGAGGATGTCCGATACCCGGTTTTCCACGACAGAAAAAGACATTCTTCAGGAACTCATGAACATCGGCTTCGGCCAGGCCGCCGCCGACCTGGCCCAGGTCATCGGCCTGTCCATTGAGCTGAGCATCCCCGATATTCAGCTGTTCAAAGTCTGCGAACTCAGCCGCCACATGGCCGAGAAAATGGCCGGCGAACAGGAGTTCAGCCTGGTGGAACAATACTTTCTCGGCAAGTTTCAGGGCATTGCCCTGCTGGCTCTGCCGGCCCGGTCGGGCAAGAAGCTGGTCTCTCTTTTCGGTTTGCAGGATCAATGCAACTGGTCGTCAGAAAACCTGGAGATGCTGGAAAAGGAGGCCATGATCGAGGTGGGGAACATCCTCATCGGCGCCTGTGTGGGAAAAATCACCGAACTGCTCAATGACGTGGTTCTCTTTTCCCCGCCGCGCATGATGATTCAGGATGTACGGGACAGCATCCTGCCGAACCACCTCTTCGCTCCCGGCAGTCTGGCCATCTCACTGAAAACCGTTTTTCATTTCGAACGCAAGAAGATCACCGGCCAGCTGTTTCTGATCGCCAACCAGGACTCCATCGCCTGGCTGAAAACCGCGTTGAACACTTTCATGGAGCAATATGAATGATTTTTAAGCAAATTGCCGACATGATCAACATGGGTCTGGTGGTGCTGGACGAAGATCTGAAAGTTCACTTCTGGAATCGCTGGATGGCTCTGCATAGTGATATTCCCGCCGATGAGATTGTCGGCAGATCCCTTTTCGAATTTTTCCCCGACCTGAATGAGCCGAACTTTCTCAGAAACTGCCGCTCTGTGTTCACCTTTGGCAATTTTGCCTTCTTCTCCCAGAAACTCCACCGCTATCTGTTCCCTTTGCGTCCGGTGTACAGCGACAAAACCCCCTTTGACTACATGCAGCAGAGCTGCACCATGGGACCGATACGGTGCCGTGACAACCGGGTGCAGTTTCTGTTTCTGTCGGTAAGCGATGTCACAGAGGTGGTGAAGTATGAAGAGCAGCTGGTGGAAATGAACAGCAAGGATGCTTTGACCGGCATTTACAACCGCCGGTTTTTTGAAACAAGCCTGCAGACGGAATTTAAGCGGAGCAAACGTCATGGCCGGGCCCTGAGCCTGATCATGATCGATCTGGATTACTTCAAACGGGTCAACGATCTGCACGGCCACCAGGTCGGCGATGATGCTCTGCGGGCTTTTGCAACGAGAGTCCAGTCCCGGCTGCGCCAGAGCGACCTGCTGGCCCGTTACGGAGGCGAGGAATTCGTCTGCCTGCTACCTGAGACGGACGGGCCGGCGGCACGGGACCTGGCAGAGGAATTGCGCCGCATGACGGCGGAAACACAATGGGTTTGTCGAGAGGTCGAGCTTCAGCTGACCATCAGTGTCGGTGTCGCCCAAAGCCGTCCGGAGATGGACGGCTTCGAAACCCTGCTGAAAAAAGCCGATGACGCCCTGTATGAGGCCAAAGCCGGACGCAACCGGGTGGTCTGTTACGATTGACAACCCTCTGCCAAAAAACTCCGGGGAACAGGCAAACCCGGTCCCCGGGCACTCTCAGGGGCGGCTGCCGATCACTCGCGCCAGCGCCTCAAACACCTCCTGCTTCTCGATCCAGATGACAAAGCCGTTGCCTTCCTCATCGCTGCCACAGAGATAACCCGCGCCGTCGGAATGCCCGCCGCAACACTTGTTGGCGGAATGTACTTCCAGGGGGTGGTTTTTGTCCATCTTCACCAGAACTTGTTTTGCCGACATGCTTGCTCCTTTGTGCTGTTGAACCTGGTTGTGGTTATTTTTGCAGGACCGTTGAAAATCCCGTCCGTCCTGCTCTTTTGTATCGCAACGAGGAACGGCCCCCGCCGGTTTTTTCAGGCGGGGGCCGTGGATCAAAAACTTTGGACCTTCAGGATCATAGTTCCACGACGATGAATCGGTTGCGGCCCGAGTGTTTGACCTGATAAAGCGCCTTGTCCGCCGCCGACAGCATATCCCCCTTGTCGATTTCAGGATTCCGGCTGGTATAGATGGCGCCGCCGATGCTGACGGTGACCTGAACCTCGCCCTGGTCCACCGCCACCACCATGGCCTCTATGCTCCGCCGCAGACGTTCGGCAAAAACCTTGAGCCCGGAGACCAGAATTTCCGGCATGATAATGGCGAACTCGTCGCCTCCGTAACGGACGACGATATCGGACGTCCGCATGGTCTGCTTGATTTTGTCGGCGACCCGCCGCAGCACCTGATCGCCGGCCAGATGCCCGAAGTTATCGTTGATTTCCTTGAAAAGATCGATGTCAAAAAACAGCAGCCCCAGGCTGTGCTGGTAACGCTGGGACCGGGCCAGTTCCTTGTCCATCAGTTCCTGAAAATAGCGGCTGTTGAAGAGCCCGGTCAATTCGTCGCGATAGGCCAGTTCCCGATATTTTCGATTGACCTCGATCAGCTTGTCGACATATTTCCGGGACTCATTTTTGGCCTGCTTCAGATCCATGACCAACTGCTCATAACCGCAATTGAGTTTGCCCAGTTCCTGATTAGCCTCCTGCAGCAACTCGGACAAGGGTCTCATCTGGTCGGCGGGAAGGTCGAAAAAACCGAGAATTTCACCGGCATGAACGGCCACTGAGTCGACTGCGTCCCGCACCTGCTGCTCGGTTATTCCGTAACCATCCTGCAAAAGCCGACAGACTTCCGTCCAATGGCTACGGCTCTGGCCGTTATGATAAACCGCTGAAACCCTGCACGCGGCGGCTAAAATATCGACAGACAGACGATAGTCTTCGGGGGCGTCTTTCGGCCGGTGATGATAGAACAGGGGCAGATAGATGCTTTTGGGCAGTCCCCACTCCTTGAGCAGGGCACCGCCCAGTTCGGCGTGGCAGACGCCAAGAATTTCTCTCTCGACCACATGGGTCGGCAGGTCCGTGGCGTTTTTGCGACTCAGGACCTCCAGATAGAGATCGGTGCAGCACTGGTGAAAAACCAGAATACCCATGTCCAGAAGCAGACCGCTGATGAATATATCGTCGCTGTCATAGGCCAGCAGAGGCGCAAGGGTTTTAGCGGCCACGGCGGTGGTGACCGATCGCTTCCAGAACCCTTCAAAGTCGAAAAGTCCGTTATCCCTGCGCTGCAGCCGGTGAACGATGATAAACGACAGGGCGATATTCTTGAGGGCGTTGATGCCGAGAATGGCGATGGCATTCTCAATGGTCTTGACCCGACCGCTGAAACCGTACAGGGAAGAATTGGCAACCCGCAGCAGCCGGGTGGTCAGTGAGGGATCGGCGGCAATAATGCGTCCCAGTTCGGCAAAGCAGCTGTCATCGTCCTGTACCGCTTCCAGAATTCGAACCACGATTGCGGGCGGCGACGGAAGCTCGACCTTCTTGCCCAGCTGTGCCTGAATCTCACCCAGTGATTTCGCCCGAACGGGATCTTGACCGATTTCATCGCCCGAACCGATTCGCCCCGTCATAAATGCCCGCCTCCTCCCCGCAATATGTCTGAGCGCCTTTTAGTATCATAAAAACCGCAGCTTGTGCCGCATCAACGCATTTTACCAGTCGAAAAAGGTGTTTTGCAGGTTTTTTAATTTTTAAATAGGCAAAAATACCGGGGATCCCTTTCCCTGCCGATCGTCATTCCATGGCCACAATCAGGGAATTGGGAAAACCCTGCCCGGCAAAAGCCACGCGGGCCGATTCGGCTTCCGTCAGGGAGGCATAGCGCCCCACCCGTACTCGAAAAAAATCGTTGCCCCCCACCCGGCTGCGCTGCACATCGGCGACACCGAACCGGCGGCTCAGTTCCTCGGCCAGACGGCGGGCATTGACATCACAACTGAAGGAGCCAACCTGAACGGCATAACCGCCTTGCGGAACCGGAGGCTCCGAAAGATACACGATTCGGCCATCACTCAACGGCTGCGGATAGCCCAGAGCTTCGATTCTCACCGGAGCGGTGCCGGGCTGAACCACCCCGAGCCTGTCGGCGGCCGCATAAGAAAGATCGATGATGCGGCCCTGAACAAAGGGGCCGCGATCATTGAGGCGAACCAGAATTTCTCGGTTATTGTCGAGGTTTCGCACCCGGACGACGATGCCCAGAGGCAAGGTCTTGTGGGCCGCCGTCATGGCGTACATGTCGTATATCTCGCCGTTGCTGGTCCGGCGCCCGTGAAATTTGGCGCCGTACCAGCTGGCCAGCCCCTGTTCCACGAAACCCTGGTGGGTGGCAAGGGGCACATAGCGCTTGCCGTGCACCGTATAGGGGCGCTGATGGGGCGTTGACGGCCCTGCCGCCGTTGTCGGTGGTTGGCCGACAGACTGCCGGGCTACCGGGCGGGACGAACCGCCCCCGCAGGCGCAGAGCAGAGTCACTACCCAGACCGCTCCCAGCAAATGCCAGTTCCGAAAAAAAATCATCGCGTTATTCCGTCTCCTTCAAGCCACCAACCAGTGGATAGGGAATGCACCTTTCAGGCCAGAAGCGAAATGGGGGCATCATTCATCAAAAAAACTCATGCCGCGCAGTTTGGCATAGCGCTGTTCGACCAATTCATCTCCGCTCAAAGACCTGAGCTCTTCCAGGTGTTTCTGCAGAAAGATTTTTACCTGCGCCGCCGCCGCCGCATGGTCGCCGTGGGCACCTCCGAGAGGTTCGGGAATCACATCGTCAATGATACAGCCGAGTTTGTCGATGTCCCGGGCTGTCAGCTTCAGGGCTTCCGCTGCCACGTCTCCCTTGCTGCCGTCCTTCCACAGTATGGCGGCACAGCCTTCCGGTGAGATGACCGAGTAAACGGAATATTCCATCATCAGCACCCGGTTGCCCACGGCGATGGCCAAAGCACCGCCGGAGCCGCCCTCGCCCGTCACTGTAACAATCACCGGCACCTTGAGAGAAGCCATCTCGCGAAGATTGCGGGCAATGGCTTCGGCCTGTCCCCGCTCTTCGGCGCCGATGCCGGGAAACGCGCCGGGGGTATCAACAAAAGTGAAGACGGGCAACCCGAACTGCTCGGCCATTTTCATCACCCGCAGAGCCTTGCGGTACCCTTCGGGGTTGGGCATGGCGAAATTGCGCCGCACTTTTTCCTTGGTGTCCCGCCCTTTCTGATGGCCGATTACCGCGCAGGGTTCGCCGTCAAAGCGGGCAAAGCCGCAGACCAGGGCGGGATCATCCCGGTAAAGACGATCTCCGTGCACCTCAAACCAGTCAGTAAAGATGTGGGAAACGAAATCCAGGGTGAAGGGACGGTTGACATGCCGGGCCAGCTGAGTGAGCTGCCAGCGGCTGAGGTTGGAAAAAATTTCTTTGCGCAGTTTTTCCGCCTTTTTCTCCAATTTCCGAATTTCTCCGCCAAAATTCACCCGATCGGTGGAATATTCCCGCAATTCGGTGATTTTTTGTTCCAGTTCCACCAAGGGCTTTTCAAAGTCGAGATAAAATTGCATCAACATCTCCTGACTGCCCGTGCTGAAAGGGCAGATGATAATCGAAGGACGCTTTGAACTCTTCACAAGTCCGGTCGACTATTCGAAGGTTACCACATTATAGCCAAAGAGGCGCTCCGTCTCTTCCATGAGTTCGTCGCTGGCGGCCACCAGCAGATCCTCGGGCAGTTTTAACACGGTCTCGCTGCGGTTGGGAATCAGCAAACGTACCACAACTTCGCATTTACCCCGGTGGCGGGCCACAATATCCCGCAGCGCCCGCAACCGGTCGCTGTCGAGCCCCACGGTGCTGAGCCTGAAATTAACCCGCCGGGTCTGTTCCAGGTTGACTTCCTGCAGCGCTACGATCTTCTGGGCCATGAGCTTACAGCTTTCTTCGCTGACGTCCAGGGTGCCGGTGACCAGCAGCGGAGCTTCACTTTTGAGCAGTTCCGCCGCCGCCTGATAGATTTCGGGAAATACCACCATCTCGACAAAGCCGCTCAGGTCTTCCAGGGTGACAAAGGCCATCCGATCGCCCTTTTTTGTCATCAGCTCCTTGAGTCCCGCGACCATGCCGCCGATCCGTACCTCTTCCTTGTCGGCCCGTTCCTGCAGCCCCGCCGTATCGCAACTGGCAAACCGCTTCAGGGTGTCGACATAACGGGCCAGGGGATGGCCGGTGATATAGAAACCGAGAGCTTCCTTTTCAAAGCCGAGACGTACCTTCTCCGGCCATTCCTCCATGTCCGGCAACCGGCCGTAGCCGTTGCCCCGCTGGGAAACGATCTCTTCGGTGCCAAACAGGGAAGCCTGCCCCGCGGCCCGTTCCTGCTGAATTTTGTGACCCACCTCCATGGCGTCCTCAAGCACCGCCATGTATTGGGCCCGCTTTCCCCCCAGAGAATCGAATGCGCCGCACCTGACCAGGGCTTCCGTCACCTTTTTGTTGACTTTGCGCAGATCGGCCCGTTCGCAGAAATCGTTAAGACTGGCAAAAGGCTGCTTCCTGCGCCCCTCCATGACGGCTTCGACGGCCGCCGCACCGACCCCCTTGACCGCCCCGAGGCCAAAGCGGATGGCTTTGTCGTGCACAGTGAAAAATCGGCTGGAAGCGTTGATGTCCGGTGGCAGCACTTCGATGCCCATGGAGCGGACTTCGTTGATGTTCTTGATGACCTTGTCGGTGTTCTCCATGTCCTCGGTGAGCAGGGCGGCCATAAATTCCACCGGATAATGGGTTTTGAGGTAGGCGGTCTGATAGGCGATCAGGGCATAGGCGGCCGAGTGCGACTTATTGAAGCCGTAAGCGGCGAACTTCTCCATCAGTTCGAAAACCGCCTCGGCCTTTTTCAAATCGAGCCGGTTGTCCCGGGCGCCGGCCATAAACAGTTGTTTCTGCTTGGCCATCTCTTCGGGTTTTTTCTTGCCCATGGCCCGGCGCAGCAGGTCGGCTGCACCAAGACTGTAGTTAGCCAGCACCTGAGCGATGAGCATCACCTGCTCCTGATAGACGATGACCCCGTAGGTATCCTTGAGGATCGGCTCCAGCTGGGGAAAATCGTAAACCACCTCTTTCTTGCCGTGCTTGCGCAGAATGAAATCATCGACCATCCCCGAACCGAGAGGACCGGGACGATACAGGGCACAGGCGGCGATGACGTCTTCAAAGCAGCTCGGTTTGAGCTTCACCAGCATGTCCTTGATGCCCGAAGATTCGAGCTGAAACACGCCGGTGGTCTCGCCGGCAGAGAGCAGACGGTAGGTTTCGGGGTCGTCGTCGCCGATCAGCTTGAGATCGAAGTCGGGGTTTTGTCCCTGGCGGATCAGGCGTACCGCGTTCTCAATGACAGTGAGGGTCTTGAGACCGAGGAAGTCGAACTTGACCAGACCGATCTGCTCCACGTACTTCATGGTGAACTGGGTCACCTGGGCGCCGGACTTGGGGTCACTGTAGAGGGGCAGGTATTCGGGCAGGGCATTGGGCGTAACCACCACGCCGGCGGCATGGGTCGAGGCATGCCGGGTCAACCCTTCCAGGGCCAAAGCCACTTCCAGCAGCTTGGCCACCGGCGGCTCCATGGCAGCCAGTTCCTTGAGCCGGGGCTCCTGCTCCAGAGCCTCCTTAAGGGTGATATTGAGTACCGCCGGCACCAGCTTGGCGATCTTGTCCACCTCGCCATAAGGCATATTGAGGGCGCGGCCCACATCCCGCACCACGCCCTTGGCCATCATGGTGCCGAAAGTGATGATCTGGGCAACGTTGGATTCGCCGTACTTGCGGCGGACGTAGTTGATGACCTCTTCGCGGCCATAGATGCAGAAATCCACATCGATATCGGGCATCGACACCCGTTCCGGATTGAGAAACCGCTCAAACAGGAGGTTGTAAGGCATGGGGTCGATGTCGGTTATGCGAATGGCATAGGCTACCAGACTGCCGGCGGCGCTGCCTCGGCCGGGCCCGACGGGGATGCCGTTGTCCTTGGCCCAGTTGATGAAATCGGCAACGATGAGAAAATAACCGGGAAAACCCATGGAACGAATGGTCTCCAGTTCCGTCTCAAGGCGCTGCTGATACTCCTGCTCCCGAGCCTCAGAGATTTCGCGCACCCGGCGAACTTCCTCCAGGCGCTCCTCAAGGCCGCGACCGGCGGCATCGGCGAGCACCTCGTCCAGGCTCTGATTCGCCGGTTTTTCATACTGGGGAAAATGGTAGGTGTTGAAATCGAGTTCGACATGACAGCGGTCGGCAATCGCCCGGGTGTGACTCAGGGCTTCGGGCTGGTCCCTGAACAGGGCAGACATCTCCTCCGCCGTCTTGAGGTAGAACTCCTCGTTGGGAAACCGCATGCGATTGGGATCATCCATGGTCTTGCCGGTCTGAATCGACAGCAGCACCTCATGGGCGTAGGCGTCTTCCCGGGTCAGATAATGGCAGTCGTTGGTAGCTACCAGGGGCAAACCCAGTTCGCGGCCGATCTCGATCAGTCCCTTGTTGGCCCGGTCCTGCTCGGCGAGAAAATTTTCCTGTAGTTCCAGATAGAGCCGGTCGCCGTCAAAGATGCAGGACATTTCTGCAGCGCGCCGTTTGGCCTCATCCAGCCGACCCAGGTTGATCAGGGTGGGAATCTCGCCGCCGAGGCAGGCGGTCATGGCAATCAGCCCCTCGTTGTGCTCGGCCAGAAGCTGCCAGTCGATGCGGGGCTTGTAGTAAAAGCCCTCCCGGTAACCGGCTGAGACCAGGTGACAGAGGTTGCGGTAGCCAGTCATATTCTGACACAGCAGCATAAAATGGTAGGACGCCTCGGAGGAACCCCGGGCGCTGGTTTTGTCGAAGCGGGAACCGGGAGCGATATAGACTTCGCAACCGAGAATCGGCTTGATGCCGGCGGCCTTGGCCTTGCTGTAAAACTCCACGGCACCGAACATGTTGCCGTGATCCGTTACAGCCAGGGCCGGCATCTGGCAGGCAACGGCCTGCTTGACCAGATCGCTGATGCGAATGGCGCCGTCGAGAAGACTGTACTGGGTATGAAGGTGGAGATGTACAAAGCCGGCAGGGTCCATGAAAACGTCCACTCCGGGGGCCCTTTAAAAGAATCCCGGAAAAATCGGGTAGCAACAAAAAAACCGCTGTCGGCGAACGCACTGAAGGCGACGATAAGCGGTGCACTGAACACCCGCCGACTCTACCACCGACCTGCGGGACCGGTCAACAACGGCAACCTTCGGTGGCCGGAACCTGGCAAGCGTTCTTCAGCCAAGCACCTTCACTCCGAAACGGGCGAGAAAATCGACGACCTTGATCAGGGGCAGTCCGATCAATGTCGTATAGTCGTTGCCGGCAAGGCGCTCCATGAGGCTGATGCCGAGTCCTTCAATTTTGAAGGAACCGGCACAGTCAAAGGGTTTCTCCCGCTCCAGATAGCTTTGAATCTGCTCGGCGGAAAGCCGGCGCAGGGTCACCGCATAGGTGTCGCAATCGGTGACGGATTGGCCGCTGACGGCGTCGAACAGGCTCACCCCGGTGTAGAAAGTGTGAGTTTTGCCCGCCATCTCCCGCAACTGGGCGGCCGCCTCGGCAAAGTCTCCCGGCTTGCCGTGAATCTGCCCCCGGGGATCGGTGAAAACCTGGTCGGCTCCCAGAATCAGCGCCGCGGGATATTTTTCCGCCAGGCTGCGGGCTTTATGAAAGGCCAGATGCTTGACCAGCAGCTCGGGATCGATGCCCTGATCGACCTGCTCCCTGTAGAGGGGCGGAGCCATGTGAAAGGGAATGCCCAACTGCCGCATGAGTTGCATGCGATAGGGGCTGGTAGATGCCAGAACCACCGACCTCATGTTGCCTCCTTTGTCCGTCAGGGAAACATATGCGCACCGCCCCCTGCTGTCACAAAAGGGTCCGGAAGCCCGGCCGGCTTCAGATCGCCGTCCGGTCCCCTTTGGCGGGCGGCGAAAAGTCGCCGCTTTCCAGGGCCCGAATCAGGGCGCGGTGAAGTTCCTCGCGCCCGTAACGGTTGAGAAAAGTCTCCAGCACCTTGGGAGCAAACCAGTCATCAGCGAAGGTGATATGGCTGTGGCAACCGGTTTCCAGTGCAATCTCGCCTTCGTACCAGCCGTCTCCGAGAATCCCCGAGACCACCCATGAATCCCCGTCCGCCAGGTTCCTCTGCAGGTGATAAGGCACAAAATAAGGGCTGGCGGAAACTTCCCGATCAAGATCCAGTACAAACATGCCGAACTCCTTTGCGAAGGGGGTGATTTACGCAAAGAGCTTACAGCGGACCTGTGACAGAATATGACACACTGGCCATTCAGACATTCTTGTCCAGATCCAGGGCGCAACGCAATCCTTCCACAAAGCGCTCTCGTAGATCTTTCGGTTCCAGCACCCGCACATGGGGCACGAAGGAGTAGAGCCAGGAGAGAATTTCCTTTTCGCCTCCCACCTGCAGGGTCAGCAGCACACCGCCGTCTTCCATTTCACAAAGGGTCTGACTTTCGTGCCAGAGGCGCTCCCGCACCAGATGCGCCACCACGGGCTCAAATTGCAGCTGTATCCTGCGGGGCGCGTCGCTCACCAGCCCAAAGGCGCCGCCGGTGAGCTGTTCGACGGAAAAATCTTCCGGAAGTTCGAAACGCTCTTCGCCGATAGCGACGGACTGAACCCGATCGAGCAAAAACAGGCGCAGCCCCCGCCGGTTGTGGGCATAACCGCCGAGGTAGAGAGAATCCTTGTAAAAAAGCAGCGTGTAAGGATCGAAGAGATACTCGCAAGGTTCCCGTTGAGGAGGCACGTAGCAGATCAGGCAACGCAGCTGAAACAGCAGCGCCCGCCGCAGGTCTTCCAGCACATGGCGCTTGCCGCTGTAATCCCGCAACCCCTGAAAGCGGGGCGTGACCACCTCGGCGAGCCGCTCCAGATGGGCGACACTGCGAGGCGGCAGGCTGCTGCGAATGCGGCCGAAGACGGCGTCGAGATCGTCCTGAAAAGGCGTCCCCTGAACAAAGGCCATCTGTCCCCGGCAGAGAAACAGGGTCATCAACTCGTTGAGAGAGAAAGTGATGGGGGGAATCCGGCGAAAACCGGTAAGCAGAGAATAGACGGCCTGGCCGTCCATGCCGGTTTCCTTCAACAGGGGATAACCCGCAGTCTCGATGGCCTGCAGGTCACGATAAACCGTGCGGCGGGTCACTTGGCACTCCTCGGCCAATTCCGCCACGGTGACGCCACGGCGAACCTCCAGGAGACGAAGTATGTCGTGCAGGCGAACCGCCTGGCTGTATTTTTTGGCCGGTTTACCTCGCTTTATCCCTGCCCGGTCTTTACCGGTTCCACTGCCGGCCACCGGGAGCTATTCCCACTCGATAGTCGCCGGCGGTTTGCTGGAGATGTCATAGACCACCCTGTTAACGCCCTTGACCTCGTTGATAATGCGACCGCTGATATGGGCCAGATCTTCATAGGGCAGCGGATACCATCCGGCGGTCATGAAATCCCGGGTTTCGACGGCGCGCAGGGCGACCACATACTCGTAGGTTCGGCCGTCGCCCATGACGCCGACGCTCTTCACCGGCAGAAAGACTGCGAAGGCCTGGCTGATCTTGTCGTAATGGCCCGTGCGGTAGAGTTCTTCAATGTAGATGGCGTCCGCAAGGCGCAGAATGTCGGCATATTCCCTGCGCACTTCGCCGAGTATCCGCACCCCGAGCCCCGGACCGGGAAACGGATGCCGCCAGACCATGGCATGAGGCAGTCCCATTTCCTCGCCGATGGCCCGCACTTCATCCTTGAAAAGTTCCCGCAGCGGTTCAAGCAGAGCCAACTTCATGTAGTCGGGCAGACCGCCGACATTGTGGTGGCTCTTGATATTCTGGGCCTTGCCGGTCTTGGCACCGGCGGACTCGATGACGTCAGGATAAATGGTGCCCTGAGCCAGCCATCGGGCGTCGGCGATTTTGGCCGCCTCCTCCTCGAAGATATCGACAAACAGACCGCCGATGATCTTGCGTTTACGCTCGGGGTCGGTGACTCCGGCCAAGCCGTCGAGAAACCGCTGTTCGGCGTCGACCCGAATGACCTTGACTCCCATGTTTTCGGCGAAGGTGTGCATCACCTGATCGCCTTCTCCCAGGCGTAACAGACCCGTATCGACAAACACACAGGTCAGCTGATCGCCGATCGCGCGATGAATGAGGGTCGCCGCTACCGACGAATCAACCCCGCCGCTCAAACCGAGAATAACCCGGTCGCTGCCGACTTGCCGGCGAATCCGATCCATCGCGTCGTCGATGATCCTACCCGGCGTCCACTGTCCGCCGCAGCCGCAGATATGCCGCACAAAACGGTGGATCAGCAGCTCTCCCCGAGGAGTATGGTTGACCTCGGGGTGAAACTGTACTCCGTATAGACGGCGTTCCACCTGTTGAATGGCACACACCGGGGCGTTTTCCGTAGCAGCCACCACCTGGAAGTCTTCGGGAACCCTCGCCACATGATCGCCGTGGCTCATCCACACCGGGCTTTTACCGGCCAGAAAAAAATCATCGAACAACGGTCCCGGTACGCCTTTGGCCTGCAGTTTGGCATGGCCGTATTCGCGTTTTCCGGCCGCCACCACCTCGCCGCCGAAATGGCGGCTCATCAGTTGCATGCCGTAACAGATCCCAAGAACCGGCACCCCCAGCTCAAACAGCTCTTCGGCGATCTGCGGGGCGCCCTCCTCGTACACCGAGGTGGGACCGCCGGAGAGGATGATTCCCCTGGGCCTGTAGGCCCGAATCTCGGACAGGGCCATATCAAAGGGATGCAGCTCGCAATAGACATGTGCCTCCCGAACCCGACGGGCGATCAGCTGGCTGTACTGGGAACCGAAATCAAGGATCAGAATTTTTTCGTTGTGAATGTCCTGGGACATGAAGTCTCCGTGTGACTGCAGGAAAAAGCTTTTTTCAGTATGAACCGGAGTTGGCGTCTCCGCTGCGCCGCACAGCATCAGGCGGCGGACGGATCAGGCACGGCGTTTTTGAGCATCTCAATCAATTTCGCTCGAGACGATAATTGGGCGCTTCGTGGGTAATGTTCACGTCATGCACATGGGATTCGCGCAACCCGGCGTTGGTGATGCGGATAAAACGGGCATTGGTCTGCAGTTCCTTGAGGCTGGCGCATCCGACGTAGCCCATACCGGCCCGCAACCCGCCAAGCAGTTGGTGGACATTGTCCGACAGGCTGCCGCGAAAAGGAACCCGCCCCTCGATACCCTCGGGGACCAGCTTGACTTCTTTGTCCACGTCGGCCTGAAAATAGCGGTCCTTGCTGCCCTGCTTCATGGCGCCGAGACTGCCCATGCCGCGATAGGACTTGTAGGTCCGCCCCTGAAACAGGATGGTTTCGCCCGGAGCCTCTTCGGTACCTGCGAACAGGGAACCGATCATGATCACATCGGCGCCGGCGGCTATGGCTTTGGGAAGTTCACCGGAAAATTTGATGCCGCCATCGGCGATAAGGGGAATGGAAGCTTTACGGGTGACGCGGGCTACGTCCATGATGGCGGTAATCTGCGGAACGCCGACCCCCGCCACGACCCGGGTGGTACAGATGGAACCCGGGCCGATGCCAACCTTGAGCGCATCGACACCGGCCTTGATCAGCGCCTCGGCGGCTTCGCCGGTGGCGATATTGCCGGCAATCAGCTGCAGATCCGGATAGCTGCGACGAATGTCGATCACCGCATCCAGCACCGCCCTGGAATGACCGTGGGCGGTATCGAGTACCACGACATCGACACCGGCGGCTATGAGGGCTTCCAGCCGTTCCTCCCGGTCGCCGCCGACACCGATGGCCGCACCCACACGCAGGCGGCCTAAGTCATCCTTGCAGGCGAGAGGATATTTGCGCACCTTTTCAATGTCCTTGATGGTGATCAAACCGCGCAGCATGTAATGGTCGTCCACCACCAGCAGCTTTTCAATGCGGTGTTTGTGCAGATGGTGTTTGGCCTCCTCCAGAGTGGTCCCCGGCGCCACGGTCACCAGATTGTCCTTGGTCATGACCTTGGCGATAGGTTGATCCAACTGGGTTTCAAAACGCAGATCCCGGTTGGTGAGAATGCCGACCAGCTTGCCGTTTTCGGTGATGGGTACCCCGGAAATTCGGTATTTTTCCATCAGTTCCAGAGCTTCGTAGATTTTCTGGCCGGGTCGCATGGTGATGGGATCCACAATCATGCCGCTCTCCGACTTCTTCACCTGATCGACTTCGACCGCCTGTTCCGCCGGCGACAAATTCTTGTGAACGATCCCCAGTCCTCCCTCGCGGGCCATGCCGATTGCCGCCCGAGCTTCCGTCACTGTGTCCATGGCCGCCGACAACAGGGGAATATTGAGCTTGATACAGGCAGTCAACCGGGTGCTGAGGTCGACCTCTTTGGGCATGACCGTTGAGTGAGCAGGTACGAGCAAGACATCGTCGAATGTCAACCCTTCTCGAATAGCACCGGGATCCTGCATCGCCTTCTCCTTATGGACTGAGGGGGGGATAAAAGTTAGTCGGGCATTGTAAAAATAATGGTCCAACAGCGTCAAGCCAAAAAACGGAAAAGCCTTCCGTTTTGCGGCCGGCTGTCGGACCTGTCTTGTTTACAGCGCTTGGCCTTTCAAACCGGTGCGATACCCTTCCCCCGGCACCTTTGGATTAATTGGGAATAAAGCTGCCCCCAGCCGCCAGTCGCGGCATCAGAGCCACAAGCAGGCCAATCGTCGCCTCGATATCCGCCAGGGACAAAACTTCCACCGGCGAATGCATGTAACGCAGCGGTATCTGAATCAACGCGGTCGCTACGCCGGCCCGACTCAGTTGCATGACGTTGGCGTCGGTTCCGGTGCCCCGCGGTGCGCCCATGAGCTGCAAGGGGATCTGCTCCTCGCGGGCCGTCTGCAGCAGCAGATCGAACAGCACCGGGTTGATATTGGCTCCTCGGGAGATGATCGGTCCGCCGCCGAGAGTAAAATCGCCGACCTCCTTTTTTTCCACTCCGGGAAAGTCGGTGGCAAATCCCACATCGATGGCAATGCCCACATGAGGATCAACGCCGTAGGTGCTTGTCGTCGCGCCCCGCAATCCGACCTCCTCCTGTACCGTGCTGACGCCGTGCAGATCCACCGGAACCGATCCCAGGCGACTCAGCTCTTTCATGACCTGACAGACGATAAAAGCCCCCACCTTGTCGTCAAATGCTCTGGAGGCGACCCGGTCCCCCTGCAGGCGTTCAAGACCGACGGCAAAGGTCGCCGGATCGCCCACCGCGACCAGTTTCGCGGCGTCTTCGGCCGAGCCGCAGCCGATATCGATGAACTGCTGGCTCAGTTTGACCACGGTCTCCCGATCCTTGGTCTCCATCAGGTGAATCGGCTTTTTGCCCACCACACCGGTAACCGGTCCGGCAGCCCCGTGAATCGTCACCCGTTGTCCCGGCACCAGATGCGCGTCGATGCCGCCGATGGGGGCGAAATAGAGAAAGCCGTTGTCATCGATATAGCGCACCATGAAACCGATTTCGTCGCAGTGGCCCGCCAGCATGACCCGCAGGCTACCCTCGGGGCCGGTCAGTCTGCCGATGACGTTGCCCATCACGTCGGTTCGCACTTCGCCGGCCACGGCCTCCATCTCCCGTCGGCAGATGCGCTGGGCCGGCTGCTCAAATCCGGAAGGGCTCGGCGCCTCCACCAGCTCCTTGAAGAATGCAAAATCCTGCTCTTTCATTGCAACCTGTTTCCTTTCCCGGCAGCCACTGGCAGGGCTGCCCTCTTAGATATTGGCAGGTCATTGAAAAGCTCTCAGCCGGAGTCGTTACGGCAACCTCTGGCGACGGGCAGCAGCCCTCAGACCCTTTGCAACAGACGCGTCACCAGCTTTTCGCTGTTTTCCCGGCATTGCTCGAACTGGGCTTCCGTCAGACCCGCCCCCAGAGCGATGCGGCGGGCCTGCGGCAACGGCGTCAGATCGCCGGGAGCGTGGCTGTCCGTGTTGAGCACCAGCGAAGCCCCGCAGGCCGTCGCCAGGCGAGCCACGTGGCCGTTGCTCAGGGAATGACCGGCACGGGTGGTCAATTCGAGACAGATATTGCGCCTTACCGCCAGACGCACCTCCTCCTCGCTGATCAGGCCGGGGTGGGCAAGTATGTCGATATCCCCTTCGAGAGCGGCCCGATTGGTCCCCTCGGCGACCGGCTCGCTGAGAGTTTCACCATGGCACAGCACCAGCCGGGCGCCAAGGGTTCGCGCCTCGCAAGCGGCGGCGGCGATTTCCGCAGGCGGAATATGGGTCAGTTCGATGCCGGGCAGCACCGTGATTCCCCAGGCTTTTCCCAGATCCTCCGCCACCCTCACCAGCCGCGGAATGATGAGGTCCATGTTGGAGCGGTCGCCGTGGTCGGTCAGACCAATGACGCGGTAACCGGCCACCGCGGCACGTCGGGTGAGTTCGGAGGGAATCAGTTCACCGTCACTGAAAATCGTATGTGTGTGCAGATCGATCATGGCACGACCTTCCATGGAGAGAAAATCAATGTCTGGCAGGAGGGAACAGGGCGGCGGCAGGCCCCCTGCGGTTGCCCCCTTAAAACATTACAAACTCCTGCCAGGACGAAAAACCCGAAGTGACGACGGCCCCTCAGCCGCCAGCGCCGGGCGCTTCGGCAAGAACGCCGATATGGGAATTGCGTTGAGCCTGACTTAGTCGCACCGAAACCGTTTGACCGATCAGGTGCGGATCTCCCACAAAATTGACAATGCGGTTCCAGTCGGTGCGGCCGAACAACTGGCCCCCGCCCCGCCGGCTTTCTCCTTCCACCAGAATCGGCAACAGACGGCCGACATCCTGCTGATGGTAGCGGCGGGTGATGGTTTCCTGCAGCGCCAGCATGCGGTCAAAGCGTTGCTGCTTGACTTCGGCGGGGGTGGCGTCGGGCAACTCCGCGGCAGCGGTGCCCTCCCTGGGAGAGAAAATGAAGGAGTAGATTTCGGCAAACCGGGACTGCCGCAACAGCTCGAGGGTCTGCTCGAAATCGGCCTCGGTTTCTCCGGGAAAGCCGACGATGACGTCGGAAGTCAGACGGATTTCCGGACAGACCCGGCGCAGCCTTTCCACCCGGGCCAGATACTGCTCACCCGTGTAACCGCGCCCCATGGCCTGCAATATCCGGTCGGAACCGGCCTGCACCGGCAGGTGCAGATGCTTGCACAGCTTGTCGAGAGTGCCGAAACAGTCGATCAGTTCATCAGAAAGATCCTTGGGGTGGGAGGTGATGAAACGCAGTCGCTGCAGACCGGGCAATCCGTGCACCCGCCGCAGCAGTTCGGCAAAAGTGATTTCGTTGCCTTCCTTGACCCCGTAGGAGTTGACATTCTGACCCACCAGGGTAATTTCCGCCGCTCCCTGGGCAATCAATGAACGGACTTCCGCCTCCACTTCAGCGCTGGGCCGACTGACCTCCCGGCCGCGCACATGGGGCACAATGCAGTAGGCACAGAAGTTATCGCAACCCTGCACGATGGTCACAAAGCGGCTTACTTCCCGGCTCGGCAGGCGGGAAGGAAAAAGCCTGCGGCGCTTCTCTTCGTCGAGAAAATCCACCAGCAGCAACGGGCTGCCTCCAACCTCGGCACGACGCACCAGTTCCTCAAGGCGGTGAACGTTGTGGGTTCCCAACACAAAATCGAGCCAGGGGGCTCTTTCCAGCATGCGCTCCCCCTCATGCTGGGCGACACAGCCCGCCACCGCCAGAATGAGTCGGGGCTTGGCTTTTTTTAACGGCTTGTAGCGTCCAAGATGCCCGTACACCTTGCGCTCGGCACGGGCTCGAATGGAACAGGTGTTCAACAGGATCAGGTCGGCCTGTTCCGGCGCAGTACAGGGCGCATAGTCCATATCCCGCAAAATACCGATCATCTGCTCCGAATCGACCACGTTCATCTGACAGCCGAAGGTTTCCAGGTAGAACTTCTTGTTACTCATGGGTGGACACACCATTTCCTCGTCTGGCGGCAGGAAAACCGGAACAGCGTAACCGCACAATCTTCGACGTCGCAACAGCGGCGTCGAACACCCCGCTCTCCGGAAAGGATTTAATCGGTAATTCTAGACAATTGAAAAACGAAAAGTCAAACAGGTTTCGCAAGACGGGGGTTGCATGACGAAAGGCCGACAGCACCGGCGCGCTGCTCCTGCAGAAGCTGTATCAGAATCTCGGGGTGTTCGAGACAGTACAGGGTCCTCGTAGAACCCTGGGCGACAAGACGCAGGGTGGCCAACGCACCGCCCAGAGGCTGCGACTCAATTTTCCGCAGCTGCACCAGAGGCAAGGTCCAGCGGCATCTCCCCAGAACCCCGTGCACCGCCACCATCCGGCGGTCGGTCAACAGGTAGAAGACCCGTTCCCATTCCAGTCGCGCCCACAGCAGCTGGCCAACGCCGAACCACAACCCCACCGCCACCAGCAGAGCAAGCCACGGTGAGGACAGCCGGACAGTGCCCGCCACCAGGCTGACGGTCCGATACGCCACCAGCAACACGAAAAACCCGACCGGTACCGCCAGCGATCGGCGCCAATTACGAAAGGTAAAGGCCCGGGGTGCCGGACGGCCGCGCCAGAGAATGGTTTCACCCGACTCCAGCAGGCTCTCCAGATCCTTCACGGCTGTTCCATTTCCTTCAGCCGGGCAGCGGCGGCCCGTCCCAACCGGCCGTTGCCGTCGGCCTGCACCACAGCCTGGTACAAGGTTCTTGCCGGCCCGATCTGCTGGTTGCCGGCATAGGCGCCCGCCAGCAGATAAGCCCCCTGCAGGGTTGGCAGCAGGGCCATGCTGGCTTCCAGTTCGCGGATGGCCAGGGCGTAATCCTCCTCTTCCAGCAACAGGTAGCCCAGGCCCAGCCGGGAACGATAATAGTGCCCGTTCAGCCGAATCGCCTGCTGCAGATATTGGCGACCAGCGACCAGATCGTCACTTTTAAGAAAAGCGGTACCAAGAGCGGTAAGAATCGGAAACTGCCCCGGGGCCTCGGCGTTCGCCTGGCGATAAAGGGCAATGGCCTCGGCAAACCGGCCCCACCGCTCAAGTTCGCGGGCCTGGTCGTACAAGGCGTAACCCGGCTGATTTCGACGCAGTCCGGCAAAGGCCCGCGCAAAGGCGTGGGGATCATCGCTGCGACCGGTCTGTTCTGCTACGGCGACTTCTGGCGATGCAAGATAGGCCCTCAACGCCGCTGTACGGGTCGGTGACAGAGGGTGGGTGCGGGCCAGACCGGTACTCCACGGGGAGTCGACACCCCGCTCCAGGCGCCGGGCGAAATATTCCTGCAGACGCACCGCCGCACCAGGATCGTAGCCTGCCCTTATCAGCAGGTCGGCTGCGTAGCGGTCCGCCTCCCGCTCCTGCTCAGGACTGTGAACAGCGTTCAGCAGAGCGGAAGCCAGAAGGCCGGCCCGCTGCGCCCCCAGGCCGAAATCCCGATCCAAAACAGGCTCGGCCAATACCGCTTCGGTCAGTTCCAGAAGCCCTTCCTGCTGGACCATCTGCAAGGGATGTCGGGCCGCCAGATGACCAAGCTCATGAGCCAGCACGGCTGCAAGTTGCTCTGCACTGTCAAGGCTCTCGAGAAGGCCGCGAGTCACGGCAACGGTTCCGCCGGGAAAGGCAAAACTGTTGGGAGTCGACTCGTTGACCACCACAAATTCGTAGCGCAGGTCGGGTCGGTCACTGTGCCGGACCAGCTCGACCCCTGTCCGGCTCACATAGGCGGCCAGTTCCGGATCATCAAGGGCTCCTCCCAACTGCTGCAGGGCGCGGGCAACAAGAATCCGGCCAAGTTGAATTTCTTCACTGCCGGACAACTGCAGAGATACCGGCTCACGGGGCTTCGGCAGCGTACCCGGGGCGCATCCGGCTCCCAGCAGACCCAGTACCGCCACGCTGCAGATGTAATTACGCAACCTCCTGTACAACACGCGTCCTCCGCTGTTATGGGTGGTTCGGTAAAAACCGGACTCACCGCGGCTGCGATGCTTCCGGGACCGGCACACCGGGAAACGGTCCTCAGCGTCCTCGAAGCCTGGTCTCGTGCGTCCATGCAAGAGAGAGACGTACCAAATCGATTTTAGAGCGCCACGGCCTTCTGCGCAAGGCGGTTTACTTCCCGGCGGTCCGCAGACTGAAACCTGAACCGAAACGATTCCTTTTTATGCGCTTTTTTATAGCCAAAACCGCTGACTTCATCTAACATGCTTTGGTTGTAAATAAAATGACAAAAATTCTTTTCATTCACCGGAGATCCTTTCCTCTATGTCACAGAACATTCGCAACATCGCTATAATCGCCCACGTCGACCACGGCAAGACCACCCTGGTTGATGCCATGCTCAAACAGTCGGGCATCTTTCGGGACAACCAGGTCATCACCGAACGCATCATGGACAGCAACGACATCGAAAAAGAGCGGGGCATTACCATCCTCTCAAAAAACCTTTCCCTTTTTCACGGCGACCTCAAAATCAACGTGGTCGACACCCCGGGCCATGCCGACTTCGGCGGCGAAGTAGAGAGGGTCCTGAAGATGGTGGACTCGGTGCTGCTGCTGGTCGATGCCTTTGACGGTCCCATGCCACAGACCCGCTTTGTCCTTAAAAAATCCCTCGATCTCGGTCACCGACCTATCGTTGTCATCAACAAGATCGATCGCCCCGGCGCCCGCCCCGAGCAGGTGGTGGACATGGTTTTCGATCTGTTTTGCGAACTCAATGCCGACGAATATCAGCTGGATTTTCCCATCGTCTACACCAACGCCAAGGACGGCCTTGCAACCCTGGACTTGAATAATCCGGGCAACGACCTTGCGGCGCTTTTCCAGGTCATTCGCGACCGGGTCTCGCCGCCGGCGGTCGATCTGCAGGCCCCTTTTCAGATGCTGGTAACCACCATCGACTACAACGACTATCTCGGTCGCATTGCTACCGGCAAGATTGCCAACGGCCGGGTTCAGGCCGGCCAGACTGTTGCGGCCATCGATAAAAACGGAAAAGTCACCAGAGGCCGCATTACCAAGCTGATCAGTTTCGAAGGATTGCAGCAGACGGAAATCAAGGAAGCGGTGGCCGGCGACATCGTCTGTATTGCCGGTTTCGAAGAGATCTGCATTGGCGAGACCTTTGCCGATGCCGACCACCCGGCGGCCCTGCCCTACATGGCCATTGACGAACCGACCCTGTCAATGAATTTCATGGTCAACACGTCGCCCTTTGCCGGGCAGGAAGGTAAATTCGTCACCTCCCGGGTGATTCGCGAGCGTCTGCAGAAAGAACTGCGCACCAACGTCTCGCTGCGGGTTGAAGATACGGAACATACCGACACATTCAAGGTTTCCGGCCGGGGCGAACTGCACCTGTCCATCCTGATCGAAAATATGCGCCGGGAAGGTTTCGAGTTGGCCGTATCCAAGCCCGAAGTCATTCTTCGGGGAATCGACGGCGTGACCTGTGAACCGATGGAATTTCTGACCATCGACGTGCCCGAGGAATTTCAGGGAACTGTGATCGAAAAACTCGGGGTCCGCAAAGCGGAAATGGTGGCCATGCACCCTATGGATGGGACCAACCGGCTGGAGTTCATCATTCCCGCCCGGGGTCTGATCGGTTTCCGGACTGAGTTTCTCACCGACACCCGGGGGACCGGGGTGCTGAACCATACCTTCCATGAGTACGCTCCCTACAAAGGCAACATTCCGGGGCGCAAGAACGGTGTGCTCATCGCCCTGGAAAACGGTGAAACTGTTGCCTATTCCCTGTACAGCCTGCAGGATCGGGGCATTTTGTTTGTCGGCCCTGGAATCAAGGTCTACGAAGGCATGATTATCGGCGAACATGCCAAACAGAATGATCTGGTGGTCAATGCCTGCCGTGGAAAGAAACTGACCAACGTACGTGCCTCGGGATCGGACGAGGCCATTCGCATCACCACCCCCCGTATTTTGTCCCTGGAGCAGGCTCTGGAATATATCGACGAGGATGAACTGGTCGAGGTCACGCCCTCTTCCATTCGCCTGCGGAAGAAATATCTTGACGCCAACGAGCGAAAGCGCTACGAAAAAAGTCGCGGTTGACTCGCTGCGGCTGTCTTGTACAGTCGACTCGTGGACAGCCCGGAAACCTCCCGGAAATCCATACGGCAGGGACCGAAACGGGGATCGGATGAGCGATTTGCTGACACATCAAGAGCAGAACAAACTGCTGGGCATCGCACGGGATGCCATTGGCCTCTACCTGAAGCGGGGGGAAATCCATGAACCCGCCTGTGACGAAGCGGCGCTCCTTGAACCCCGCGGGGTCTTCGTCACCCTGACCCGAAATGGTCGGTTGCGGGGCTGTATCGGCACATTTCATTCCGAGCGCCCCCTGTGCCGGGAGGTGGCTGCCATGGCGGTGGCGGCGGCAACCGGCGACCCCCGTTTTTATCCCATGACCTGCAAGGAGTTGGAGGATTTTTCCATCGAAATCTCGGTCCTTTCTCCTCTGCGCAAAATCGACGACCCCCTTGAGATCCAGGTTGGTGAACACGGCATCTACCTGGAAAAGGGGGGACGAAGCGGGGTTCTGCTACCCCAGGTTGCCGTCGAAAATCGCTGGGATCGCCGGGCCTTTCTGCAGAACACCTGCCGCAAGGCGGGGCTGGACAGTGACGCCTGGAAGAGCCCCGACTGCATCCTCTACCTGTTCACCGCCCAGATCTTCCGGGATTTCTGAAAAAGTTATGGAAGACTTTTTTAACGCCAAGGATCGTGATAGAATTCCAAAAAGTTGATAGTGGATATCCGCAGCAAATAAGGCCCATGCCATGAAGATCTCCCAAAGCCTCGGCCAACTTATTTCAGGACTTCTGGCCCCCAAAACTTCTGCTTCCGCTTCGTCTGTCGGTAGAAGCCTGCCCCACCGACCACGGCAGGAACAGTCCCCGGCATTCGCTCCTTCGACGACCGGCACGGCCTCTAGCCGGGACCGGGTCAGCCTGTCTGAGGAAGCTTTCGATATGGCCCGAAAGGCTCGCCAGCAGCCGAGTCCGTCGTCCACCGACAACCGGCAACCGACGGCCAACCTTCCGGCCCTCCCTTCTCTGCCTGCGGAAAATACCACCGCTTACCCCCCTGCTGAGGTTGAAACGCCCGCGACCCGACAACAGGTTCGAGGGGCTTACGGCACCTCCAATACTTCGGATCTGCCTGAGGCGGCAGAGATGCGCGGCAGAATCGATTTTCGCGCCTGAACAAACATCAGGCTTTTTCGGATCTGATTTGAGCTGAGCCATCCCACAATTTATTGCCCAAGCCCTGCTGCCTTCAAATGTCTCTCACTGCGACACCTTCCCTTTTTGAAAAGCCAGGCACCACAAAAGAATTCCAGCTGCTTTGCAGGAAAAACTTCTTTGTCGACAGGTTAAGTTTTGCTATCTTGCACTGGCATGGTATAGTCACCGACCCTTGGCCTGGCGGCGGCAATCACGGAAAGACAGGGAAAACTCGATTGAAAAGGGCCATCAATCCTTAACGGCAACCTGCGGCACAGCGCACCGAAACGGCCCAGGTCAACGGAAACTTCACGATGCAAGATACCCTGAGAAGTATTCTTCTGGCAAGTGACGACAACGGCCGACGAGAGGAACTGGCCGCGCTGCTGCGGGAAAGAAACGATTGCCTGGTTCTGGAATCCGCCACCGCGCAACGAGCTGTCGAAATCGCTCAGAGCGAAGAGGTTTGCGTATGCCTCACAGACCTGGTGTTGCCCTGCAAGAAAAACAACGACTTTCTGAAGAAAATTCAGATCGCCAATCCTCAGATAGTCATCCTGGCGGGGATTCCCGCCGACGATCGGGAGTCTCAGGTTGAAGCCCTCAAGGCCGGTGCTTTTTTCTGTCTCAACACACCGTACAACTACGAAGAGGCGGTGATTGCCACCTCCCGGGCCCTGAACCACCACCAACTCCTCACCGACGGCGAACCACAGCCTCGAAAAATTCGCAAAACCGAAGGCTTTCATGGCATTATCGGCAACTCAGCCCGAATGCAGGAGCTTTTTAGCTGCATCGACCAGATCGCCCGGGAAGGCACCACCTCAGTGCTGATCCTGGGTGAAAGCGGCACCGGAAAGGAACTGGTGGCCCGGGCCATTCACGCCCACGGCCCCCGCAGTGGCAAGAATTTTGTGCCGGTTAACTGCGCGGCCATTCCCGAAGATCTTCTGGAAAGCGAACTGTTCGGCTACGTTAAAGGCGCTTTTACCGGAGCCGCCCAGTCAAAGATGGGCCGCATTCAGTACAGTCATGGCGGCACTCTGTTTCTGGACGAGATCGGCGATATGAAGCCTTCGCTTCAGGCCAAGCTGTTGCGGGTGATTCAGGAGCGGGAGTTTGAACCGGTCGGCGGCATCAAACCGGTTCCGGTGGATGTGCGCATCGTCGCCGCCACTCACCGTGATCTGGAACAGTCGGTAGAAAGAGGACAGTTTCGCGAGGACCTTTATTACCGCCTGAACGTGGTGCCGGTGACAATTCCACCCCTTCGCGAACGCCGGGAGGATATCCCCCTGCTGATTGAACGTTTCGTTTCCATTGCCAATCGCAACAAGAAGCAGGGCTTGAAGGGATTCTCAGCGGCCGCAGTCGAGGCCCTGCTGGGCCATGCCTGGCCGGGAAACGTACGTGAACTGGAAAATCTGGTGCAACGGATGGCTGTTTTCTGTGCCGGAAACATGGTGGAGGTAAAGGATCTGCCAGAAAAATACCGGCAGGGATCGCCGCAGGGATTGCCGCAAAAAGACCTGCCTGTTGTGGACCAGGAAATCGCCTTTGGCAACGAAGGTATCGATTTCAACGCCGCCGTGGACCGCTTTGAAAACAAGCTGATTCAACACGCCCTGACACTCACAGGAGGCAACAAGCGGGAAGCCGCCCGCATCCTGAATCTCAAGCGCACCACCCTGATTGAAAAGATCAAGCGAAAAAAAGACGAAAACGACTGCTGCGCGGTCTCCCCGCCATGATCCCTGAAACCGTATTGATTCAGATTAACCGAATGGATGCGGATGGTTTGCCCATGGATACCAACCAGCCATTATGGCTAGACGGTCGCGGATTGAGCGGCCTTGAAGTAGGTCGCCACTTTTTCGAGGACCTCCTCTTCGCTGGCCGGTGTCACCAGGATGTCGCAAACCCCGTACTTCACCGCCTGCAGCACCTTGCTGCGGGTCCACTGGTCGCCAGCGGCCATCATGGGAACACGGTCGCCAAATGCGGTGCGCACCTTGATGGCCACGGAAAAACTCTGCTCGCCGATTTCCTCCATGACCAGAATCAGCCCCTTGACCCGCCCCTTCATGGTTTTTGACAGATCCTTGAAATTCTCCTTGCGGTCGACCAGCATGGCATTGTAGCCCTGGCCGTTGATGAGGCGGTTGAGTTGCGGGCCGTAATTGCCGTCCACCGAAACCACCAGAATCACCGGCTCACTTTTGTCATCCCTGGCCTCATCATCGAGAGAAACCGGTTGCACCACTGAGGGGCGTTGTGCCGCGGCCACCGTCTCCACGGGAATGCCCGTCGAGCCCACATCGTCCGTTGCCAGATCACCGAGCAGGGCGGCCGCCTCTTCGGGATCCACCAGCCGCCCCGAGGTTCTTGCCGAGGTCTCGGAGGTCGTGGTGGCTTTTGCGGAACCTGCTGATGGGTCGGCTGCGGCTGGAGGCTCCTGTTCCGGGGCTTCAGGCGGTTGAACGCCGAGCATGGCGGCCGGAAAAAGAAGAATCAGCTCATCCAGCGCCTTGCCGTCCATGGTCGCCGGATAGCCAATAATGAGATAATGCCCCGGCGGAAACGGCTCAAGGGCATCCATCTTGACTTTGGACGGCACCACCGACTCCAGGTCGGCCTTTTTGAAATGCAGTTTTTCCGAATAGAATTCATCAAAAGCCGAGCAGAGTTCTCCTGAGACAATATTGGCGATTTCGCCGAAGGAGTCGTTCTCCTCTTCCCCGAAAATCTCTTTCTTGACCCGCTCCTCCAGCTCTGCGGGCGGCAGCATGATGAGTGTTCCGCCGAGGTAAACGGCGTCCTTGAGGCGGCAGAAGACGTAAACCTCTCCCTCGTGATCCCCGGTGACGCGCATGCGGACCATGACCTGCTTTTTTCGAACTTCGGTGAAAAACTCCTTCTTTGAAACCAGGCGGATGCTCGGCGTCGGAAACTCCAGTTCGCAGCCGAGCATACCGCCCAGCCCCGTTGCCATCTTGTTTCCCGCCTCCTCGAAAAGCTCTGTAACGCTCTGTTCTATTTCCATGAAAACAACCTTATCCGTTGAGGGAACCGCAAGCCGGCAACGTCCATATTGCTACCACAAAAACAGATTGGCGAATAGTCGCCTTTGACCGATTATTGAAAATTTCCCCCCGGGTTCCACGGTGTTTTCACTATTCTGCTCACTTGCAGAATCAGCTGTAGCCGTTTTTGCAGAAAAAACAAACGAGCCGGACGACTCCCCCCTGCAGAAGCTGCCCGGCCCGATCACATGCTGCGCGACTCCGCACGCGGGCTTATTTCTGCACATGAAACTCCACCAGAAAATCGCCGCCGTCGATGGAAAAAGGGACAATCACGCCGTCACTGTCACAGGGACAATCGATCTCGTACTCGGCCCCGCACACCACCGATGGAATCGACAGCCTGAAGTCATGACCCTGTTCCGTCAGATCGGCCTTGACGCTGCCCGCCACCATATTGGCCAGTTCGCCGATGGCGTCCTTGACGTCCTCGTCGATCTCGGTGACCTCCATCATCAGAAAGCTGCCGGTAATCACCAGCGCCGTCGGTTCGGGGATATGAATTGCCAGAATCGCCTTACCGGTGCCCGCCATGCCGACAATGGCACTGACGGAATCTTTAAAGACTTCGTCCCGTTTGGTCAGCTGTTGCCCCGGCTGGGCTTCCATCATCAGCATGGTCTGAAATATTTCCTGCGTGGCATTGCCAATACTCTTGTTAAGATCCACAGCTCAACTCCTTTTTACAGAAGGCCACCCAGGGTTTCCTGAATCTGGTCCGGTGTAAAGGGCTTCTTGATGCTGCCTGCAGCGCCGAGGCTCTTGGCCTGGTCCAGAATATCCGCGCCGGCTTCGGTAGTGATCATGACCACCGGAATATCCTTGATCTTGTCATTGGCCTGTTTCTGACGCAGAAATTCGATGCCGTCCATAACCGGCATGTTGATATCGCTGAGGATAATGTCGACACTTTCGCCGGCCAGCACATCCAGGGCGGCCTGACCGTCGCCCGCTTCTAGTATGGTGTCAAAATCCAGACCGGCCTGGCGCAATGAACGGGTAACGATTTTACGCATGGTGTTGGAATCGTCGATAATCAATACTTTTTTAGCCATTTTTTCCTCTCTCAATGACAGTTGTTGAAATTACAGCCGAACCAGGCAGCTATCTTATGAGTTTTTGCGAAAGCATCACTCCTGGATTACTCGAAAAACCCGTCCCCGGCCAAAGCCAGAGAAAACAACTCGTTGTCGACCTGAAACTCCCATTGCCTGATCTCAAAGGGGCTGTCCTTTTGAATACCCGGTACCCTTTCGGGAAGACCCAGCTTGTAGGTCTGATCTTCGGGCAGATAGGCGTTCAGAAAGAGCCCGGCAAACGTGTTGATCAACTCGCAGAGCATGTCGAGGGCCGCCTGTTCGGTCAGGTCCTCTTCTGCAACAATGAAGATCGAGGCCGTGATGCGGTTCAACAGAACCCGAGGCATGGCAAGATAGACTTCCCCCGGCACCGGATCGTGAATCAACAACCGGCTGACCACGGTCTCCTCGGCGGGATGGCGAACGGCATCATCAAGTTCCCTGCCCACTTCCATGAACGCCATATTTTCCAGTGTGGTGGCGATGGCGCCATAAATATCCTGCTCCAGTTTGTCCAGCATATGTTCTCCCTATTTCAGGACATGATCGGTTTCAGGGCGTCCAGCAGGACCGCCGGCGATACGGGCTTGTTCAGCACCCCAAAAGCCCCCAAATCTTTCAATTCCCGCTCTTTGGCAGGGTTTCCGGCGCTGGTAATCACCAACACCGGCAGATCATGAAGGCGAGGACTGCTCTTGACCCATTTAAGCAGGGTCAAACCGTCCATAACCGGCATGTTCAGGTCGGTCACCAGCAGGTCGGCCATTTCTTCCTTGAGCAGAGAGAGGGCTTCACGACCATTTTCCGCTTCCACCAGGGTGGCTTCGCCCAGGCCGATAATGGCCAGACAACGGCTGATAAACAGGCGCGCCGTGGCCGAGTCGTCCGCGATGACGATCCGCTTCATTCCTTACCCCTCCTGTCAGTTTGCCAGCGACTCTTGCGCCCGGCTGAACTCCTCTTGGGCGTTCAACACAATTTCGGCAAGAGCATTCGGCGACAAATTAAAAAATTCCTTATACCCTGTGTCCAGCTGATACTGTAATCCGTCACTGCCCGTATCACAGCCGGCCATCATCGAAACGATATCGCCCACGTGCACAGTATAGACCAGTGGCTGCACCCACTCGGGCGCTTCGGCGGGATGGTGATGATGGAGGATCACCATCTGCAGCGCCTCGGGCATCTGCCAGTGACGGGCCATCTGATAACCGACCACGGTATGATCCAGACCCGCAAGATCCTGCTCGGCCATGAGGTAGTCGGCAACCATACCCTGGTCAATCTGGCCCAGAGCGTCCTGCGCCACCTCCTTCCACAAATCGGAAAAGATCGACTTGCCGATATCGTGCAACAGGCCTCCGGTAAAGGCGAGATCCAAATCGAAATCGCCCCTGGCGTAACGGGCCACCTCCCTGGACGCAATGGCAGTGAAGAGGTCGTGGCGCCAGAGTGCTCCCTGCTCTCCCAGATATCCCTCCAGCGGTTTGTTGAGCAACTGACCGGTATTTTCCTGAACGGCAATACTGACCACCATTCGTTCACCAAGATAGGACAGAGCCCTGTCGATGGAAGTCACCTCGGCTACCAGACCGTAGACCGGCGAATTGACCACCTTGAGTACCCGCATGGTCAAAGCCGAATCGAACTTGACGATCCTGATCACATCATCCAGTTCGTGATCAGGGTCAGCAACCACCTGCAGTAACTGCAGGGCATTCGGTGAAAAAAGAGGTAGTTTTTCAATCGCCTGGCGAATGCCCTCGGCATCAATGACCTTGCTCATCATACCTCCTTTAAACCTCCCATTGCCCGCGCCCGGGACAGGTCACAAGCACTTTGCCCGTGTCAACGAAAACGGAAACTGTCCGGCTGTAATTTCCGCCGACATCTTCCGCCAGAGGTCCCAGTCCGTAAGCCCAAAGATGCTTTTTCAGGGCCAGCACATTGCGTTTGCCGATATTGAAGGTTTCGTTGTGATCCATGATGGAAGCACCCCCCACCAGTTTGACCACAAGGCCCCGGCCGTTGGCCGGCGATCCCAGTCGAACCATTTCCTGGACCAGCAGCGGCAGGCCGAGATCGGCAAAATAGCCGGGGCGCTGCCGTGCCTTGGCTTCGTTGATACTTGAGTCGGGGAGAGCCACATGCACCATTCCCACAGCACCGTTGCGGGGATCCTGAAGAATAGCCGCAACACAAGACCCCAGGGCAAATGTCTTGACCCGCCCCCCCGGCGTCCTGGATGCACCGTAGTCGCCTATTCCCAGAATAATTTCGCTCATGATTTCCGCTCTGAAAGTAAGTCGATCACTGCCGAAGCCATACGGTCCAGAGGCACCAGTCGTTCGGCGCCGCCGCGCTCGTAGGCCACCTTGGGCATTCCAAAAACCACCGAGGTCTCTTGGTCCTGAGCCAGATTCCTGGCCCCGGCCTGGCGCATGGCGAGCATCCCAGCGGCACCATCGGCGCCCATTCCGGTGAGCATTACGCCGATGGCGTTGCTGCCCACCTGCTGGGCGACGGAATGCATCAGCACGTCGACGGAAGGACAGTGGCCGCTGACGTTTTCTCCGGGTTCGCATTTGACCTGGTATAGTCCGCCGGAACGCACTACCCGCATGTGCAGACCGCCCGGCCCGATGAGAATCCGCCCCGGCATGATCCGGTCGCCAGTTTCGGCCTCCTTGACCTCCATGGGGCAGAGTTGATTGAGACGATCGGCAAACATTCGGGTAAAACCGGATGGCATGTGCTGGACAATCACCACTCCCGGCATGGTTGCGGGGAATTGCGTGACCATCTTGCGAATCGCCTCGGTTCCGCCGGTTGAAGCCCCAATTGCCACGACCTTGTCCGTCGACTCGGCCAGGGCCCCCTGAGACGCAGGACGGGGCGCTGTCGCCGGAACCGACCGTCGGTCTTTCCAGTGAGAGACGTTGGCGGCAGCTGTCTGTTTCACCTTGGCTCGCAATTCACCCAGCATGCCGGCCAGCCCCCGAGCCAGGTCGGTGGACGGCTTGGCAACAAAATCCACCGCCCCGGCATCCAGGGCATCCAGGGTAATCTGCTTGCCGCGCTGGGTGAGGGAACTCACCATCAGGACCGGTATCGGGTACTGGGGCATGAGACGGCGCAGAAAATCAACCCCGTCCATGCGCGGCATTTCAACGTCGAGAGTCATCACGTCGGGCCTGAGCTGAACAATCTTGTCCCGTGCCGCGTAAGGGTCCGACGCCGTGCCGACCACTTCGATGTCCGGATCCATGGCCAGCCCCTTGGCCAGAAGCTGGCGCACCAGAGCCGAATCGTCGACAATCAGAACGCGTACTTTTTTACTCATGAAAAAAGTTCCTTCTGATAAACCGCCGGCACCAGATAATTGAAGAGATTCTGCTGTCGACCAAGGGTTTCAGAGTGCCCGATAAAAAAATAACCACCGGGGTTGAGAAACTGGTGAAATTTTTTGACCAGAGTCAAACGGGTCGGTGCATCGAAATAGATCATGACGTTGCGACAAAAGATAATATGAAAGGGCTTTTTAAAAGGGAA
>SLLR01000023.1 GCA_007134025.1 Desulfuromonadaceae bacterium
CATGGTGACAAACGGCATTGCCGCAATAACCGTGGAGGGTGAAGTTTATGTGGGAGTTTTTGACAAGTATCTCTGGCGCGGTTTCGATCTGAGCGACAGCCGGCCGGTGGCACAAGGCGGAGTTGATCTGAGTGCCGGAAATTTAACCCTGAGCTACTGGAGCAACTGGCAGCTCAACAGCTCTGATAACATTCCGGCCGGAAACATTACCGAGACCGATATCGTTCTCGACTATACCCAGGACGTGGGCGAGTGGTTTACCGCTTCCATAGGCAATATATGGTACTCTCTCAAAGACGCCGATGATACCAATGAACTGTATGTTTCCGTGACGGCCAATACCCTGTTGTCGCCAACCTTTACCCTCTACTGGGACTGGGACGAGGCGGATGATGAGGGTTTGTATTTTACCCTGGACATCAGCCATTCTGTGGAATTGTTGGACGATCTGTCTCTCAGCCTGGGTGCTCTGGTCAGTTACAATCTGCATAGTGATTATGCCGTGGGCGAGTATTCTGGTTTTCATAACTACGAACTCAGCATCGGACTGGATTATGCCCTTACCGATCAGCTGACCCTGAGCCCGTATTTCCTATTTTCCTCAGGTATCAGCAGCGCCGCCAAGGATGCCATCGACACGGAAACGCTGGCCGGTATCAACCTGAGCTTTACCTTCTAGAAACATTGGTAGCAAACGGCCGGATTAGGCGGCAACGGGTTGAAGTCCCTTGCAAAACCACCAGTAGCAGCAGAGTCGGTCAATCCTGGCAGGGGTGGCCGACTCTGCACTCGGCGGTTGTGACTCTCTGAAGGCCATTCAATCCATCGCATTCCACAGGGGAGACTTGTGCGCAAAGCCAGTCTCCCCGAAAACATTTAGGCCTGTTGTTTAAGCCCCCTGTCGCCGTCACCTGTCACTTCGCCTGTGTTATAATTCCAAAAGGCAAATCAATCTTTTCGGGATCTGAGCGATCCGCTATAGGGAGCAGGGCTCTTTGTCCTTCTCCAGGCGGGTTTCACCTGATAAGGAGGTTGTATGTCCAAAAGAAGCAGTCAGGACGTCGAGCGCGGCAACAGCGAAGCGGAATTGAGGCGAGGTCTTGCAAGGGCCGATGAGGATCTGGACATCATGGATCGTTACGCGGAGGATTTGGCGATGGCCGACTACGAGGTTCAGGAGGCCATGCGCAAGCGGGACCGGGAGTACAAGGACGGTCATCTGTGCAGTGTGCCTCGGTCCATGAAACACCGCCGTTGAGCCGTTTGTCCCCGAACCAAAAAAGCCCCTCCTTGTCGAGGGGCTTTTTTTGGTTCGGTTGGGCGTCGAAACGGCAGACGTGACAAGGTCCGTGGATCAGGAAGCCGTCTCTTCCGGAGGAGGTTCCTCGGTCTTGATATTTTCGATGTCCTGTTCCAACTCGGCGGCCTGTGCTTTGAGTTCGTCGAGATGCAGAAACAGTTCCTGTACTTCGTTTTTGGCCAGAATATCCGGGGCACCGCTTTCGCGAATATCATCAACAAGTTTCCCCAAATCTCCGTGGCAGGAGGTAATTTTCCGGTGCAGGGAGGCCAGATCAATTTTTTTCTGAACGATGCGTTTGTATTTGCCGGCCTGAAAGCTGGCGGCATGAAGGGTCTTGCGGGTGGAGTCCCACAGCTTTTCCCCTGTGGTTTTCTTTTTTTCGTTGTTCGTTTCCTGTTCTTCCATGATCTCCTCCTGAAAGATGAATGGTTGTCGGCACGGTGCATAACAACCGGCTGAATTCTGCTAGAATACTAGCACATTGGGCTATTTCGTCAAGAAACGCCGTCGGCAAACGTCAAGGACGAACAGGGGAACGATTTACAGGGAGGGAGGCAATGCTCAAGGCGGGCAAAACCAAGTTTCAGATCGATTTGCGTCGTTATCTTCGAGAAGATGGGGTTGACGACAGGCTGACTCATCTGATTTGTGAGGTCGCAGAGGCTTCGAAGTACATCGTCAATTCGATTCGCACTGGTGATCTGGGCGTCGCGGGCACCTCGAATCTTTACGGCGAGGAGCAATTAGCCCTGGATGTGCTGGCTGACCGGATTTTGCGCAAGCGTCTGGCCAAAAGCGGTGTGGTCAGTAACGTGGCCTCGGAAGAGACCCGGGACGTGATCGCCGTATCGCCCCACTGCGCAGGCAACTTTTCCGTTGCCTTTGATCCCCTGGACGGTTCTTCTCTGGTGGATGTCAATCTGGCGGTGGGTACCATCGTGTCGGTGTTTCCGGGCAGCGACCTGTTGCAGGCGGGGCAGCGGCAGGTGGCCGCCCTGTACATTCTGTACGGACCGAGGACAACCCTGGTTTATACCACCGGCAACGGTGTCCATGAATTCGGCATGAATCAGCTGATGGAATATACTCTGCTGCGAAGGAACATTCGCCTGGAACCCAAGGCGGTTATTTATTCACCCGGAGGATTGCGCAAACGTTATACCTCCGGGGTTCGGGAGTTTGTTGACCATCTGGAAGAGCGGGGCGCCAAGTTGCGTTACAGCGGCGGGCTGGTGCCGGACGTTAATCAGGTGCTGATGAAGCGCAGCGGGGTTTTCTTCTATCCCCATCTGCAGGGGGCTCCTCAGGGCAAGCTGCGATTGCTCTTCGAACTGAATCCCATGGCTTTGCTCATGGAGCAGGCCGGGGGTGCGGCTTCCAACGGGCGTCAAAGAATTCTGGAGTTGCAACCCGGGGCTATCGATGAATGCCAGCCCTTTTTCTGTGGATGTCGCGACGACGTCACCCGCGCCGAGGAACTGATCGTTAATCGGGAGCAACCACCTGCGCCAGGGTGATGGTCTTTGGCACAAGATGGAAGGGGATAGTTCGACGGATCTTGTCTGTGAAGGCCGCAAGGTTCCGTTTTCAGGGCCTGACCGGAGTCGGCCAGGTCCCCGATATGGACATTGGCAAAGCAACCGGCTCAGGCGAGCAGCGCTTTGACCTTTTCAAAACCGGTGTTGTAGGCCTTTTTGTTGAGTTCGATAAAGGCCTCCGGCACTCGGGCGATAACGGCCTGTTCGCCGGACTCGCGGGAGATGATCCCGGTGAGGGCCACCATGGCACCGAGGGCCACGACGTTGGCGACAATTTCCCGGCCCACTTCGTCCTTGGCAGTGCGAATGATGGGGAACTTGACGATTCGAAAGTCGCCCTCGGGATCCCGTTTGACGAAATCCGAGTCGAGCAACAGCATGCCTCCCGGCTTGACTCCGGCGGCGTATTTGTCGGCGGCCTGTTGGGTGAGGGCCAGGCAGGCATCGACCGCGGTGGCCTTGGGGTAATCGATCGGTTCGTCGGAGATGATGACCTCCGACTTGGAAGCGCCGCCGCGGGCTTCAGGTCCGTAACTTTGGGACTGAGCTGTGTAGCGGCCTTCAATGATGGCCGCCGCTTCGGCCATGATAATGCCGGCGGTAATCAGGCCCTGGCCACCGGCTCCGGAAAAGCGCAGTTCGTAGCGTTTCGACATGGTCAGTGACTCCTCCTCTCAAAACTTCGCGGCAGCCTGGGCTCGGGCGATTACCTGCTGGTATTGCTCGCAGTATTCCGGTTTTTCTTCCTGATGAAGAATGCCCGTCAGGATTTTCCCCCGTAGCTGATCGGGAGACATCTGACTTGCTGCCTGGGTTGGGACTGCGATGTCCTTGAGACGTTTCATCATTTCAACTACGGAGCGGAACTTGTTGTGGCGGCCAAAGGCGGTGGGACAGTCGTCGAGAACTTCGATGACGGCCATGCCCTTGTGGCGCAGCCCGGCGGTGATCAGTTTGTCGATCTGGGTTGCGTGAAAGGCGGTGGTGCGGGCGACAAAGGTGGCCCCGGCGCCGATGGCCAGTTTGGCCACATCAAAGATCGGGTCGGGGTTGCCGTAGGGAGTGGTGGATGTCCGGTCTCCGGTGGGCGTACAGGGGGAGAACTGACCGCCTGTCATGCCGTAGATGTAATTGTTCATCAGCACGTAGGTCATGTCGATATTGCGTCGGCAGGCGTGAATAAAATGATTCCCGCCAATGGCGATGCCGTCGCCGTCTCCCCCGACTACCAGCACATCCATTTCCGGCTTGGCCATCTTGATGCCGGTGGCAAAGGCCGCAGCCCGGCCGTGGGCGGTGTGCAGGGTGTTGAAGTCCACATAACCGGGCAGGCGGCTGGCGCAACCGGTGCCTGAAACAATGGCGGTGTTGTTTTTTTGCAGGCCGCACCGGTCGATTGCCCGCAGCAGCCCTTTCATGACAATGCCGTGGCCGCAGCCGGGACACCAGATATGGGGCAATTTGCCGGGGCGCAGGTACTGTTCGTAATCAAAAGCCATAACTAGAGAACCTCCTTGACCTTGGCGACTATCTCAGCCGGGGTGATCAGTTCCCCATCGACGCGACCGATACCCTCTACGGGACAGACCCGACGGGTGGCGCGCTCGATTTCGAGGATCAACTGTCCGAGGTTCATTTCCGGAACGACGATTGCCCTGGCCTGCTCGGCGAGGCGGGCCATTCTCTTTTCAGGAAAAGGCCACAGGGTGATGGGCCGAAACAGACCCGCCTTGATACCGTCGTTACGCAGATGATCGACCGCTGCGCGAGCCGAACGGCTGATGGTGCCGTAGGCGACCAGGATGACCTCGGCGTCCTCGACGCGGTACTCTTCATTTTTTTCAATATGCGCCTGATTAGCTTCGATTTTTCGCAACTGGCGGCGCTTTTCGGCGTCCACCAACTCCGGCTTGCTGGTGGGAAACCCGTCCGCCGCCTTGTTGAGGCCGGTGACGTGATAGCGGTAATCGGAACCGAAGGCGGCCAGCGGCGGAACATCACCCTGAGTATCGTCAAAAGGCTTGTAATCTTCAGGAGCCACGGTCGGTAGCTGTCGGTTGAGAACCTCCAGGTCGCCCGGCTCGGGAATTTCGATCCGTTCCCGCATGTGGCCATTGATCTCATCCAGCAGAATCTGTACCGGCATGCGGTAGGTTTCGGCCAGATTGAAGGCTCGAACGGTTTCGCTGAAAATTTCCTGACAGGAAGATGGCGCCAGAGCGATGGCAGGGTGGTCGCCGTGGGTTCCCCAGCGGGCCTGCATGACGTCGGACTGGCTGGGACCGGTGGGCATGCCGGTGGAAGGGCCGCCGCGCATGACGTTGACGATCACGCAGGGTATCTCGGCCATGCAGGCATAACCGATCAGTTCCTGCTTGAGGGACATGCCGGGACCTGAAGTGGCGGTAAAGGCTTTGGCCCCGGTGAGAGCCGCACCGAGGATTGAGGCCATGGCGCCGATCTCGTCTTCCATCTGAATAAAGGTTCCGCCGATTTTCGGAAGTTCCACCGCCATCACCTCGGCCACCTCGGTCGAGGGAGTGATGGGATAACCGCCGAAAAATCTGCAACCGGCATAGAGGGCACCGTGGGCGCAGGCCTCGTTTCCCTGCAATAGAGCAACTTTCTTAGCCACCTCGTATGACCTCCTGTTGTAAAGTATGTTTTTTAATAAACCTTGACTGCAAAATCGGGACAGCGCAATTCGCACAGCATGCACCGGGTGCAGGCTTCCGGGCGAACAACCCTGGCGACAAATCCGACCATCTCAAACACATCTGTCGGGCAGAACTCGACGCAGATGCTGCATCCCTTGCAGTAATCTTCTATCACTTCCACTTTCGGGTTGTTCATTGCTGCATTCTCCTTGAGCTCTTTTTCTTGCGAGGCGCAACGACCGCTCGCAAAATCACCGGTCACGCTACCATGTCTGAGCCGCTGAGGGCCAATTTTTTCTGTTTTGCCCAAGGCCCCTGCAAAGCCTTTGGTTCATCGGTTCAGCGACATCCCGAGGTTGCCTTCATTGCAAAAAAGTACCGTCACCGAAGGGTCATTCCGGTGACGGCAGATGTTGTTAAGGGCGCTGGGTCGAAGGGGACTCGCCGCCCGCCGGTTTCAACCAAATGACGGTTAATTGGCCGGCAGAAGGCCGCGATATGGGAAGGCGGTTGCTGAAGGCTGAAGATTAAACCCGTTTCTGCAGTTTCAAATCCTTCTCCTCCACTTCGCTGGCCATTTTATCCCGGTAGCGGCGGAGCTGCTGCCCCAGGCCGGAGTTACTCAGGGCCAAAATCTGGGCAGCCAGCAGGGCGGCGTTTTTAGCTCCCGGCTTGCCGATGGCGGTGGTGGCCACCGGAATGCCCCCGGGCATCTGCACAATGGAATAGAGGGCGTCGACACCGTTGAGGGGGCCACCGCCCATGGGCACACCGATCACGGGGAGGATGGTGCCGGCGGCCACCACTCCCGGAAGGTGGGCGGCCAGACCGGCGGCGGCGATGATTACCTGGATGCCCCGCTCGGCGGCGCCATCGACCAGGGAGGCTGTTTTAGCCGGGGAACGGTGGGCCGAAGCAATACGCATTTCATAAGGAATGTCGAACTGTTCCAGAATCTTGGCGGCTTCTTCCAGGACCGGGCAGTCCGAGTCGCTGCCCATGACAATCAGTACTTTGGGACTCATGAAATCTCCTGTTCAAAGATTCGTGGGGAAAAGTGTAAAAATCGTTATCGTGACAGGGTGCCCTTGCATGCGCCGCTCTTGCCGGCCCGGTTCAGAGCCGGCAAGAGCTTTTGCCTGCAAGGAGGGTTTTCGGTTATTTGGCCAGTTTTTCGTACAGGGCATAACGCCGCAGAGCCCAGGCGTTGGACTGTTCGATCAACTCCCGTGCCGCCTCGGAATTAATCTTCTTCAAGGCCCTGAAGCGGTTCTGGGTTGCGGCAAATTCCTCGAAGGAAATACTGGGAGCCTTGCTGTCGAGTTGTAGCGGGTTTTCTCCCAATGCCTCCCGTTCAGGATGGTAGCGATAGAGGGGCCAGTGACCGCAGGCGACGGCTTTTTTCTGCCCATCAATGCCTTTGGCCATGTCGATACCGTGGGCGATGCAATGGGCATAAGCGATGATCAGGGACGGGCCGTCAAAGGCTTCTGCTTCCATGAAGGCTTTGATGGCCTGTACGGGGTTGGCCAGGGAGATCGTGGCGATATAGGCGGTTCCGTAGGACATGGCCATCAAGCCAAGATCTTTTTTCGGCATGTTTTTGCCGCCGGCGGCAAACTGAGCCACGGCACCGAGGGGTGTCGACTTGGATGCCTGGCCTCCGGTATTGGAGTAGACTTCCGTGTCGAGCACCAGCAGATTAACGTTTTTATCGCTGGCGATGACGTGATCCAGTCCGCCATAGCCGATGTCGTAAGCCCAGCCGTCGCCGCCGACGCACCAGATCGATTTTTTAACCAGGTAATCGGCGAGATCGGCCAACCGCTTCGCAGTTGGGTCGCCGGCGATGCTTTTAAGTCTGTTTTTAAGTTCGGCGACCCGCTCCCGCTGGGCTTCAATGGCCATCTGGTCCCCTTGATCCGCCTCCAAAATTGATTCCAGCAGAGCCTTTTCCGCAGCATCAGCGTATTGCCCGCTGCTGATTCTCAGGGCGAGCAGTTCCCTTGCCGCTTCGGCAAACTTGTCCACCGCCAGGCGCATGCCGAAACCGAATTCCGCCGTGTCCTCGAACAGGGAGTTGGACCATGCCGGTCCCCGTCCATCCTCACGCGTTGCCCAGGGGGTGGTGGGCAGATTGCCGCCGACGATGGAGGTACAGCCGGTGGCATTGGCGACCAGGGCCCGATCGCCGAAGAGCTGGGACATAAGCTTAAGATAGGGAGTTTCGCCGCAGCCGGAGCAGGCCCCGGAAAATTCGAACAGCGGTTTCACCAGCTGACTTCCTTTAAGCGTGCCCGGATTGAAGCGGCTCGGGTCGGCCTCGGGAAGGGTCAGGAAAAAGTCCCAATTGACGGCTTCCTGCTCCCGCAAAGGCCCCTTGAACTGCATGTGCAGCGCCTTGCGCGCAGGATCCTGACGATCCTTGCCCGGGCAGGTCTCAACGCAGAGGCCGCAGCCGATGCAGTCCTCCGGCGCGATCTGCACGGAACAGCTCATGCCGGAAAACTCCTGACCGCGAGCCTCGATGCTGCGGAAGGTGGCCGGTGCCTGCTCCAGGCACGCCGGCTCGTAGATCTTCAGGCGCACCGTGGCGTGCGGGCAGACAAAGGAGCAAAGGCCGCACTGAAGACACAGGTGTTCGTCCCAGACGGGAATTTCCAGGGCGATGTTACGTTTTTCGTAACGAGATGTTGCAGTGGGAAAGGTTCCGTCCACCGGCATGCTCGAGACCGGCAGGGTATCTCCCAGGCCGGCGATGATGGGGGCCACGACGTTCTGGACGAAAGGCGGCGCGTCGGGAGTAACCAACGGCGGCCGGGTGAGGTCACTGCTAACTTGGGACGGAACGCTGACTTCGGCGATTTTGTCCAGAGCCGCGTCGGCGGCCCGGCAGTTCATGTCCACCACCTCTTCGCCAGCCTTGCCGTAGGAGCTTCGAATGGCGTCCTTGATGGCCTCCATGGCCTTGTCCAGAGGCACAATGCCGGTGATTTTGAAAAAAGCGGTCTGCATGATGACGTTGATGCGACCGCCCAGTCCCAACTCCTCGGCGATCTCCACCGCATTGATGACAAACAGGCGCAGTTTTTTATCAATAATCTGCTGCTGGACTTCGCGGGGCATTTGGTCCCACACCGCATCCTTGTCGAACAGGGAGTTGATCAAAAACGTTGCGCCGGGCTTGGCTTTGGAGAGCATGTCGCATTTCTCCAGAAAGCTGAAATTGTGGCAGGCGATGAAATCCGCATCACTGACCAGGTAGGGAGAGCGCAGCGGGGTTTGGGCGAAACGCAGGTGCGAGGTGGTAATGGTGCCGGCTTTTTTCGAGTCATAGACGAAATAGGCCTGGACATGGTTGTCGGTCAGATCGCCGATGATCTTGATGGAGTTTTTGTTGGCACCCACCGTGCCGTCGGAGGCCAGGCCGTAAAACAGGGCCGAATAGGTTCCGCTCTTGTCGAGACGGAAAGTCGTGTCGACGGACAGGCTGTTGCCGCAGACATCGTCTTCAATGCCCACCACAAAGTGGTTCTTCGGAGCTTCCAGGGCCAGGTTGTCGAATACGGTCTTGACCATGGCCGGTGTAAATTCCTTGGAGCCGAGCCCGTAGCGACCACCGACAATGGTCGGCTTGACCGCACGGGTGGTGTCCTCGGCAAAGGCACCGATAATATCGAGATAAAGGGGTTCGCCCAGAGAGCCGGGTTCCTTGGTCCGGTCCAGAACCGCCAGTTTGTGGACCGAGGCGGGCAGGGCCTTCATGATAGCTGCAGCAGGGAAGGGGCGATAAAGACGAATTTTCAGCAGCCCGACCTTTTCTCCAGCGGCGCTCATCGCTTCCACGGTTTCGTGAACGGTGTCGGCGCCGGAACCCATGACAACGATCACCCGCTCCGCATCCGCAGCTCCCACATAATCCACCAGACCGTACTGACGGCCGGTGATGCCGGCAAACTTGTCCATTTGCTGCTGCACAATCTCCGGGGTTGCCAGATAAAAGCGCTGGACGCTCTCCCGTCCCTGGAAGTAGACGTCGGGGTTTTGTGAAGTCCCTCGAATCACCGGATGATCCGGTGACAGGGCACGACGCCGGTGGGCCGAGATCAAATCTTCGTCGAGCATGGCGTGCATCTGCTCAAAGGACAGTTCGTCGATCTTCTGAACTTCGTGCGAGGTACGGAAACCGTCGAAGAAATGCAGAAAAGGGACCCGGGCGGCGAGCGTCGCCGCCTGAGCGATGAGCGCAAAGTCCATGACCTCCTGGGGGTTGTTGGAGGCGAGCATGGCAAAACCGGTGGAGCGGCAGGCCATCACGTCCGAATGGTCGCCGAAAATGGACAGGGCCTGAGCGGCAATGGCTCGGGCCGAGACATGAAACACCGTCGGCGTCAGTTCGCCGGCGATTTTGAACATGTTGGGGATCATCAGCAGCAGGCCCTGGCTGGCCGTAAAGGTGGTGGTCATCGCTCCGGCCTGCAAGGCGCCGTGGACCGCACCGGCGGCCCCCGCTTCCGACTGCATCTCGGTCACCAGGGGAACCGTGCCCCAGATATTCTTTTCACCTTGCGCGCTCTTGATGTCCGAAATTTCACCCATGTTGGATGAGGGTGTGATGGGGTAGATGGCGATAACTTCGTTGGTGGCATGGGCGACATGGGCCGCCGCGGTATTGCCGTCGATGGTGACCATTGTTTTTTTCATAAAATTAGCTTCTCCTTGTTTCTGGCGGTCTGGTTGGGGACAATAGGCTACGGATTATCTGCGAGTCAAGATCGGGAAACCGGCTGGCAGGATATCGGGCAAGGCGAATCCAGAAAACTTGACAGCCGTGATGCTTCTCTGTAATTTACGAAAAATAATTCGTGTGTTTAGGTTCGTAAGTTATCGAAAGTGGCTTGGGTCAGTCAAGGAAAAATTTACCAAGGCGGCTGAAGAAATTTATTCAACTGAATACATTTCTCTCTGCCGGGATGGGGTTGAGCGGTAAGAGTGTGACCTGGACAATCCGAGGGAAAACCCGTTGGGCGTCTCAACGGATCGGTCTTTGTGTGCGCAACACAGGGTGGTTGTGCAATGGTCCTGCAAGAGTCCCCAGGCATTCCGGCACGCACCGTATCTGAGACGCCGACTGTACTGGTTTGCACCCTTCTGCCGCGCTTTTTTCTTAACGTAATGGATTGGGAGGAAGTTTTGAAATCTTCGGATGATGGAATCGGAAAGGATCGGGGTTTCCAGGGGGTCGCTCGGCAGTGGACTTTTCTGAACAATCACGCCCATGTTCTGTTGTGTCTGGCCCGCGATCCCGACATGCTGCTGCGGGAAGTGGCCCGCCTTGTTGGCATCACGGAGCGCGCTACGCAAAAAATCGTCAAGGATCTGGTGGAGAGTCGAGTTTTGCTGCGCTACAAGGAGGGTCGCTGCAACCGGTATCGAATCAATCTGGATCACCCGCTACGTCATCCCCTTGAAAGCAGTCGCACGGTCGGGGAGTTGTTGACCATGCTGCTGACGGAAGAAGAGTTGACGCGGGCCCGCAGTCCCGACGGGAAAGATTGAGCCGGTGGGCGGGAAAAGCCTGCCCGTGGCTATTCGACAGGCAGATGATCGACCAGATTGCGGATTGTCGTCACCGAATCGTTAAACATTCGCTGTTCTTCGTCGTTTAAGGGAAACTCGACAATCTGCTCGACGCCGCCGGCACCGAGGATACAGGGAACCCCGACGTAGTAACCCCGCACCCCGAACTCGCCGTTGAGCAGGGCGCAGGCCGGCAACAGCCGTTTCTGGTCGTTAAGCACCGCCTCGATCATGGTCACGGCGCTGGCCGCCGGAGATACGAATGCGCTGCCGGTCTGGAGCAGTTCCACCACTTCGCCGCCGGCGTTCTGGGTACGGGCCACCAGGGCGGCCATGACCTCTTGCGCCTTTTCCTGGTCCCCTGCATATTTGCGCAGCAGAAGGTCCATGACCGGAATGCCGTTGACGTTGGCGAAGCGGACGATGGGGACCATGGTGTCGCCGTGCCCGCCCAGCACCGGCGCGTGAATGTCCCTGACCGAGACGCCGAGTTCCCAGGCGATAAAACTGGCAAAACGGGCCGAATCGAGAACCCCGGCCATGCCGAAAACCCGTCGCGAGGAAAACCCGGTAAGACGCTGACACAGGGTGACCATGGCATCGAGGGGATTGGATACCACCAGGACGATAGCTTGGGGAGCATAGCAGCGGATGCCCCGTGCGACCTCGGCCATGATGCGGGCATTTACCACAACGAGGTCGTCGCGGTCCATGCCCGGTTTACGGGCGATGCCGGCGGTAACTACCACCATATCGGCGCCGGCGATGCAGGCCATGTCGTTGGCGCCGCTGATCTGCAGGTCAAAGCCGAAGATGGGCGCCGCTTCGGCCAGGTCGAGGGCCTTGCCCTGAGGCAGGCCGGGTATCACGTCGTAAAGGATGACTTGACCGAGTTCTCGCTGGGCCGCGAGTTGAGCAATGGTGGCGCCGATATGGCCGCCACCGATCAGGGCAATTCTGGGTTTTGCCATCAGCTTACTCCCGAAGGTTGTCCGACCCGGCCGTTGAGGCAGCGAGTCGGGCGCGGTCTGTCAGTCGGCCATGTTGGCGATGATAGCACCGGCGAATTCAGAGCATTTGAGGAGTGTTGCGCCTTCCATCAGCCGTTCAAAATCATAGGTGACCTGTTTCTGGCCGATGGTTTTTTCCAGGCCGTCAACGATTCGATCCGCCGCTTCCTGCCAACCGAGATGTTCCAGCATCAGCACTCCGGAGAGAATCACCGAGCCGGGGTTGACCTTGTCGAGATTGGCGTACTTGGGTGCGGTCCCATGGGTCGCTTCAAAGATGGCGTGTCCGGTGTCGTAGTTGATGTTGGCGCCGGGGGCGATGCCAATGCCGCCGACCTGGGCTGCCAGGGCGTCGGAGAGGTAATCGCCGTTAAGGTTCATGGTGGCGATGACGTCAAACTCGCTGGCCCGGGTCAGCACCTGCTGCAGGGCGATGTCGGCAATGGCGTCCTTGATCAGCAACTTGTCGCGCCACTGACCATCGCCGTGGGTCGGTAGCAGAGTCAGGGCCTGGGCAACCTCGGCGCGAATTTCCTCCTGTTGCTCGGCGGTCATCAGGTCGTAGCCGGGATCAATGCGACGGGCGATGTCGGCGTGGTCCAGACCGGGATCCTGTTCGTAGTTGTCCAGAACCCAGGATTCCCTGGCGGTGACGCAGGAGTCACGGAACTCCCGGGTCGCCACTTCGTAACCCCAGGTTTTGAAGGCCCCCTCGGTATATTTCATGATGTTACCTTTGTGCACCAGGGTCAAAGAGCGCCGCCCCTGTTTCAGGGCGTAGCGGATTGCCGCCCTTACCAGCCGTGAACTGCCTTCCCGGGAGACGGGTTTGATGCCGATGCCGCATTCTTCGGAGAAACGCAGCTTGTCGATGCCCATTTCCTGCTTCAGAAAATCGATGACTTTGCAGGCTTCCTCACTGCCCGCCGACCACTCTATACCGGCGTAGATGTCCTCGGTATTTTCACGAAAGATGGCCATGTCCACGTCCTGGGGCCGTTTCACAGGCGAAGGCACGCCGTTGACATAACGTACCGGACGCAGACAGACATACAGGTCGAGCAATTGGCGCAGGGCCACGTTCAGCGAGCGGATGCCGCCGCCGATGGGGGTGGTCAGAGGTCCCTTGATGCCCACCAGAAACTCGCTGAAAGCGCTAACTGTTTCCTCCGGGAGCCAGCCCAGTCCCATATTGAAAGCCTTTTCCCCGGCATAGACTTCCATCCAGCTGATTTTGCGACGGCCCTGATAGGCTTTTTCAATCGCGGCGTCGAAAACCCGCACCGCCGCTTTCCAGATGTCGGGGCCGGTGCCGTCTCCTTCAATAAAAGGGATGATGGGTCGGTCGGGAACCTGGAGGGTTCCGGATTGAAGGGTGATTTTATCTCCCGCCGGGACGTTGGTATGTTCGTAGCTCATAAAGACTCCTTCGCTGAAAAGAAAAGTTGAGACGGAAAAAGACATTTTGCGACAGAGAACGGGTGACCCGGGCGCTCAGGGGGCTGGAAAAAATATTTTTGACTCGCGAGCTCTCTGGCGTGCCTCCTGCTGACTCTGATCGCTGATCTGGCGGGGGATGCTCAGTGTCTGTCCGGGGTAGATCTGGCGCGGATCTTTGATCTGATCCCGGTTGGCCTGGTAAAGAAGCGGCCACAGTAGTGCGTCGGCATAAACATCCTTGCGCGCAGCGATGGTCCAGAGAGTTTCACCGCCTCGCACCCGGTAGCTGACCGGGAGCTCGCGAGTCGGAGCCGGTGCCGGTGCTTTGACGGAAGGCGGGGGCGGCCGGATTGGTTTTGGCTCCGGCGGCAAGCGCTCGAGAAGGGCCTGCTCCTCACGCAACCTTTGCTCTTCCCGTTCCCGGGCTTTTTGCTGTTCTCGGGCCACTTGTTCCTGTCGCGCCCTGATCAAAGCTTTTTGAGCATGGGACTCGGCCAACGGCAGAATCTGTCGTGCCAACTGGTATTGCTTCCTGCGGATGAGGGCTTCGCCGTCTCGCAGGGCGTTACTTGCAGCACGATATTCCTCGGCGGCCAGAGCCGGCGCTTCCGCCGCCTCCGCACGGGCCAGAGCGGCCTGAGCGGTCACCAGTTCCTGACGCGGTGGTTTGGCGCAGCCCCACAAAAAGCACGTCAGTAGTAAAAATGAGCAAAGAGTCCTTGCATTCATTCGACGGCTCTGGGTGAAAATATCCGTACTCGCCTCCGGTCGGACATTTTAAGGTAAAAAGTTTCGTCTCTAGGGACGGGAGGACTCGTAAAAAACTTGCAGGCGGAATTTCAGCAGTCCTCGATCCGCCGTAACCCCCTTATTGGGGAGGTCGCGCAGTGCGGATCGAAAGTTCCCGCAACTGCTTGCTGTCCACCTGGTCCGGGGCTCCGGAAAGCAGACAGGTTGCCTTCTGGGTTTTGGGAAAGGCAATCACGTCGCGTATTGAGTCGGAACCGGTCAGGATCATGACCAGCCGATCCAGGCCGAAGGCGATGCCCCCGTGAGGCGGCGCGCCATATTCCAGAGCGCTGAGCAGAAAGCCGAACTTTTCTTCGGCTTCCTCAGCGTCGATGCCGAGCAGCGAAAACATCTTTTTCTGAGTCTGCTGGTCGTGAATGCGGATGCTGCCGCCGCCGATTTCCGAGCCGTTCAGCACCAGGTCGTAGGCCTGTGCCCGCACCTTCCCAGGGTCACTGTCAAGCAATGCGAGGTCCTCTTCAACTGGTGCGGTGAAGGGGTGATGCACCGCCACGTGACGGCGGCTCTCCTGGTCCCACTCAAGCAGCGGGAAATCGGTAATCCAGGCGAAACGGTAGACGCCTTCGCCAATCAGACCGAGTTTGTTTCCCAGATGACCGCGAAGCCGTCCCAGCGATTCGTTGGCGATCCGGAAACTGTCGGCGACGAAAAGCAGCAGGTCTCCCGGAGCCGCCTGCAGGGCCCGGTCGATGGCGGCGATCTCCTCGGCGGTGAAAAACTTGGCGATGGGTGACTGCCAGCTTCCGTCTTCCTGGACCTTGACATAGGCCAGCCCCTTGGCGCCGTAGATCTTGACGAACTCGGTAAGGTCGTCGATCTCTTTTCGGGATAGGCCGGAGCAGCCCTTGGCATTAAGCCCCTTGACGATTCCGCCTTTGGCGACCACATCGGCAAACACCTTGAAACCCGACTTCTCAACCTGGTTCGACAATTCTACCAGTTCCAGGTCGAACCGCAGGTCGGGATTGTCCACGCCAAAGCGGGTCATGGCCTCGGCGCAGCTGAGGCGGGGCATGGGCAGGGAAATCTCCAGGTTCAGGGTGGCCTTGAAAACCTCCGCGATCATGCTCTCCATGATGCCGATGATCTGATCGCGATCGACGAAGCTCAGTTCGCAGTCGATCTGGGTAAATTCGGGTTGCCGGTCGGCGCGCAGGTCTTCGTCACGAAAGCATTTGACGATCTGGTAATAACGATCGAAACCCGAAACCATCAGCAGTTGTTTAAACAGTTGAGGCGACTGGGGCAGGGCAAAAAAAGTGCCGGGAGTGACCCGGCTCGGCACCAGGTAATCACGGGCGCCCTCCGGGGTGCTCTTGGTCAGAACCGGTGTTTCAATCTCGATAAAACCCTGGTCGTCGAGATGGCGTCTTACGGTTTTGCTTGCCAGATGGCGCAGTATCAGGTTGCGCTGCAGCGGGGCACGGCGCAGATCGAGGTAGCGGTGTTTCAGGCGGATGTTCTCCGCTACTTCGGTAAATTCATCAATCATGAAAGGCGGGGTCTGAGCGCTGTTGAGGATGCGCAGTTCGCGCACCTCTACTTCGACTTCACCGGTCTTCATCTTGGCGTTGACGGTTCCTTCGGGGCGGGCCGAAACCACTCCTCGGGCCGCTAACACGAATTCGTTGCGCACCTGTTCGGCCTTGCTATGGGCGGCGGGGTCCCGATCCGGATCGAGGGCCAGTTGGCTGATGCCTTCTCGGTCGCGCAAATCGATAAAGATCAGGCCACCATGGTCCCGGCGGCGCTGTACCCAGCCCATAAGGCAAACTTCACGACCGATATCGGCGGCGGAAATGTCCCCACAATAATGGCTTCTCTTCCAATCTCCCAAGGTATCGTCCAAGATTCTCTCCTACGATGCTAGCGATCATCGCGCCCTAAGGCGGAACCGGTTTGTTTTAGAATGGACAGACGCCAAAAACCCGGCCGCTGCAATGCTGCAAAGGGTATTTGCGCCGGAAGCAAAATTATAGTGAGCGATTTTCACTGTGGTCAAGGCGTTAATCCGCCGTCGGGCCGTTGGGCTCCTCCCGGCAGATTTGCAGCAGCCGGGTATCGATTCCGGCGAGGGAAAGTTCCTGCTGGCTGCCTTGGTCCATGTCCCGCAGAACCGCAACCTGGCGGAAAAGCTCTTCCTCCCCCAGGATCAGCACATGGCGGGCGCCGAACTTTGCGGCCCGGCGCATCTGGGCCTTGAGACTTTTGCCGGCATACTCCATTTCTACGGGCAGGCCCTGTTTGAGCAGGGACGCCATGAGCAGAAAAGCACGATCCGAAGCCGCTTGCCCCATAACGGCCAGAAACAGGGGCAGACGCCGGGTGGGCAGCGATTCGGTTTTTTTCATCAACACCAGTCGTTCGACGCCCATGGCGAAGCCGATCCCCGGCAGAGCGGGACCGCCCAGATCGCCGATCAGGCCGTCATAGCGGCCTCCTGCAGCGACAGCATTCTGTGAGCCAAGACTATTGGTAACCATCTCAAAGGTGGTTTTACTGTAATAGTCGAGACCGCGAACCATTCGGGCATTGACCACAAAGGGCAGATTCAACTCCTGTAGATAATTTTTTACCTGGCTGAAGTGTGTTTCGCAGGCCGGGCACAGATGCTCCAGCATGGACGGCGCCAAGGCCGTCGCTTCCTGACAGGCGGGTACCTTACAGTCGAGAACCCGCAGGGGATTGGTCTGGCTGCGGCGCCGGCAGTCGCTGCACAGTTCGCCAAGGCGCTCCTGCAGGTAATCGATGAGTGCCTCACGATAGGCGGGCCGGCATTCCCTGCACCCCAGGGAATTAATGTGCAGCGCGACATCATGAATGCCCACGGCCTCGAAATAATGGCTCAGCATGGCCAGCACCTGGGCGTCGATTTTGGGGTCGTCCACGCCGATGACTTCCGCGCCGATCTGATGAAACTGGCGGTAGCGACCTTTCTGCGGCCGTTCATAACGGAACATGGGCCCCTGGTAATAGAGTTTGGCTACCGAGTCCTGATTGTACAGTTTGTGCTCGATAAAGGCGCGCATCACCGGTGCGGTGCCTTCCGGGCGCAGGGTCAGTGAGTTGCCGCTGCGATCATCAAAAGTGTACATCTCCTTTTCGACAATATCGGTAGTTTCGCCGATGGAACGGCAAAAGAGTTCGGTTTTTTCCACCACCGGAACCCGTATTTCCCCAAAACCGTAGCACTGGAAAATCCGCTGAGCCTGCTGCTCGAGAAAATGCCAGGTCGCCACCTCTCCCGGCAGGATATCGTTCATGCCTTTGATGCCTGTGATGTTCACGGAAAGTTCCTTTGAAGAGTACGAGGAGTTGCTCTGTCGGCCACTCGCAGATTTTTGGCCAGCCGCATTGTATACCCCAATCGGCCGATTATGGCAAATCCATTCGCCTTTCCATTCATCTTTCCGCGAGGGGCAGAGGGCTGGTAAAGCTGTGCGACAGAACCTGTCTGAGGCCCTTGAAAAGTAAACCGGAAGACGATTCAGGGTTTGAGGTCGCGGGCGCTGCGCACGACGTTGCGCACTTCCTTGCCGAGATACATGGCCCGGTCGGCAAGGTCGATAATCCCCTGCTTGTCCTCCGAGTCCAGCGGAAAGGTGGCATAGCCGACGGTTGCGGTGAGCCGGGCGGGTTGTTCGCTTTTGGGAAAAAACACATGCGCTTCGATGGTGCGTCGAATCCGTTCGGCGACCACGGCGGCGCCTTGGGCACCCGTTTCGGTAAGAAAACCGGTAAATTCATCGCCGCCGTAGCGAAACAACAGATCCGCTTCGCGGACGCTACGCCGCAGTAGATCCGCCACTTCCCGAAGCGCCTGGCTTCCGGCCAGATGGCCCCGGGAATCGTTCACCTCCTTGAATCGGTCGAGGTCGACGAAGATCAGTGAAAACTCGAGGCCGTAACGCTGCGCCCGGTGAATTTCCTGATCCAGAATCATCTGCAGATAACGGTAGTTGTGAAGTCCGGTCAGGTCATCCGTATGGATCAGCCGGCGCGCGTCCTGGTAGCGGTAGGCATTGACAAAGCCGATAGCCGCCTGTTCCAGAAGGTAGTGCAGGTTGTCCATGGGCAGCGGTTGGGGAAAGTCTTCTTCGGCCCGGTTGAGGAGAACCAGCACTCCCTCAACGCGCTTCTTATGGTGGAGAGGAAGCAGGCACAGGCTGTGAACCCGGGGCGGCAGAGGCAGGTGCGAGGGGATATCCTGCAACAGCAGCAGGCGAACTTGTTCCAGTTGATCCAGATCGGAAAGCAGCCCCAAGGCCAGTAGCAGGGCCTCGTTTTCGGCAAGACCGGACAGGGCCACGACCTCGACCGTCGCGTTTTCTTCCAGCAGAAAGGCCAATCCCCGTCCCCCGCCCACTTCCCGCAGCAGGGCATCAAGGGTTTCGGAAAAGAGCCGTTCGATATCCAGCAGCGAGCCTAGATGCTGGCCGCGCTGGAACAGTTCGATCTGCCTTTTCAGCTGGGTGTTTTCATCGAGCAGGCGACGTTGCTCAAGACAGGTCCGCACCACGTGCCGCAGTTCCTCGGGGTTGAAGGGCTTGACCAGATAATCCCTGGCCCCGTTCTTCAAGGCTTGAACGGCGGTTTCCACGGTGCCGTGACCGGTAGCGAGAATGACGTCGGGCGGGTTGTTCAGGGAACGGCAGTGGCGCAGCACGTCCATTCCATCCAGGCCGGGCATGACCAGATCGGTGACGACCACGGCGATGTCGCCCTGGTTGACGCGAGATACGGCCTGCTCACCGGAGGCGGCCGTTTCCACCTGGTAGCCGTCTTCACCGAGAAAGCGGGTGAAGAGGCGACGAAAGAAGAGCTCGTCATCGACAACCAGGACCGTTGTTAGGCACATGAACCCGCTCTCCAAAAAAGAACTCTGAACCGCTGGGAATCTTTGCAGAAGCTAGCAAACCATGGGATGAACTGTCAACGGAAAAGGCCCTTGTGCCAGCGCCGCAGGCGCCAACCGTCGCCGTCGCTGCGAAACTGCAGACTACCTTCCCGGCCCGTATGATGAAGCGCAAGCTGCTGCTCCGCCAGAATGGCGATGACCTCAACGTGAGGCAGGCCGTAACGGTTCTGACGGCCGGTGGAGGCAAACACCTGCTCGGGCTGCAGAGCTGCCACCAGCCGCCAGGGTTCCGAATAGCGACTGCCGTGATGGGGGATCTGCAGCAGGGTGACGGGACCCTGAGGAGGTTTTTGAAGCAGATCGACCACGCCCTGCAGTTCCAGATCGCCGGTCAGCAGCAGGCCGTCCCGTCCCTGATGCAGGTAGAGAGCCAGCGAGCGGTCATTAACCCGGGTCTGACGCTGACAGGGAGTGTGGAGAGACAGACTTCCCGTTTCATTGCGATCCAGCAGGGTCCAGCCCGGCTCAAAGGTCCGCCAGGGGATGTTGCGGCGCAGCAGCGGTTCGCGAAGATCTTGATGCAGTTCCTCTAAGGAAAGACCGGACCAGAAGGCTTTAACCGGAAAGTGGTTGAGAATTTCCACCAGCCCGAGACGGTGATCGGGATGGTCGTGGGTCAGGAGTACAGCTTCCAGAGAGTCCACGCCGAGTCTGGCCAGGGCCGGCGCCACCAGACGCGCTCCCACATCAAAATTGCTGCCGTAAAATCCGCCGCCGTCAATCAGGTAGTGGCCACGTTCCGGACAGGACAGAAGCAGGGCGTCGCCGTGACCGACGCTCAGCGAGGTCAGCGTCAGAGTGCGGGGACTTCGGGCCGGTAAAAGCAGCAACAGCAGAGCGGTCATCAGCAGGGGCAGGGGCAGCCAGCGGAGGCGCCCGGGGCGACGGGGAAGCAGCAGGGTCAGGGCCAACAGACCTGCTCCCAGCAATCTGCGGGGAGGCAGATACAGGGTTCGAGGAGCCAGCCACGGAATGCGGGCAACGAGGTCGCCGCCCTGCAAGGCCGCTTCACAAAGGCTGCCGCAAAGTCGGTACAGAGCAGCTCCGGCAGAAGGAAACAGAGGGTCGATAAGAGCCCCGGCCAATCCCAAAGGCACTGCGCCAAAGCCGATCAGCGGCACCGCCAGAAGGTTACCCAGCAACCCGGCCGGCGCCAGCAGGTGGAAATGGCCCAGGATCACGGGTGCGGTGGCGAGAGTGGCTGCCAGGGTGGTGGCGGCCATTTCGCAAGGCCAGCGAATCCAGCACGGGCACTTTGAGAGGCGTTTCTGCCAGGCCGGCAGGAACAGCAGAATGCCTGTCACCCCGGCCATGGAAAGTTGCCAGGCCGGCTCGAAAAACACCAGCGGCGTGCCGCATAACAGCAAAAGGGCCACCGCCATGAGGGTTTGCAGAGGGCGGGTTCGGCGACCAAAAAAAAGCAGCAGTGCGGCGATGACCGCCATAGAAAAGGCCCGTTGGGTGGAGAGGGCGTTGCCGGACAGTTGCAGATAGAACCACAGAGGCGGCAACAGCAGCAGCGGCAGCAGGCGGCCGGGGGGGGCCAGCAGCAGCAGGTGTTCACTGCGTCGATAGAGGCTGTTGCCGATAAGGTAAAGAAACAGCCCCAGTAGTCCCAGATGCAGGCCGGACAGGGCAAACAGGTGAGACAGGCCGCTATGGGACAGTTTGCGGCGCAGCTCAGGTTTCAGCTGTCGGTCGCCGATAACCAGCGCCCTCACCAGGGCCGACCGCTCGTTTCCCACCGCATGGTCGATGCGCTGGCCGATATGCCGCCGCAGCGCGCCGATGCGCTGGCCTAAGGTGAATGGGCCGTCTCGGGCCAGAGGAACAATGAGCTCGGCACGATCCACATAGGCGGTGGCGAAAATTTTACGGTTGGCCAGGTAACGGGGATAGTTGAATTCGCCGGGGGTTCCGAAGGGTACAGGTTTCCGCAGCCGGCCGCGAAACCGAATTCGCTGCCCGACCCGCAGGTCGGCTTCGCCTTCTCCGGTGGAAAGGCGCAATCTGCCGCAAAGGGGCGTTGCAGTAACTCCGGTAAACAGGTGTTCCGTTTCCAGATCGATGCGCAATGAGTCGGTTTGGTGAATTTCGCGGATTCGGCCTTCAATGGTGTGAACGGAATTGTTGTCGAGATGAGCGACGTGATGGGCCGGCAGGGGAGGTGCAAGCTGCCGTTGATATTGCGCCCATGCCAGCACCACAAAAAGCCCCAGCAGCAGGGGCAGACCTGCGCGGGTGCGGCGCAGGGGAAGCCAGACCGTGGCGAGCACAAAGGGCCAGAGCAGCGGCAAAGGCAGCGCCGGTCCGTAGTCGGCGGCGATGATTCCGGCGATGAAGGCCGCCAGCAGCAGCGCCAGCAGCGGAGTACCGGCGAAGGCGCAATGGCTTTCTGATGAATCGGCAGCGCCGGAAAAATTCCGGTCGGGACGCAATTGAGACATATTCTGTCACACAGTCAGGGCATCCTGAAGACCTCTCCCGGGAAGGGCCGTAAAAGGTTCAGCGAAGCCGCGGAGAAACCTGTTCAACAAACTGTCTGAGGGGGAGGTGGCCGATGTTTGAAATGGTGATGCTGGTTGGCTTTTTGTATGCCGGGTGCAGCTGTCTGTGGCCGGAACGATCCGGTTCACATCTCCCGCCACGGCTAGGCGAAAATCGGCAATGGAAGACTATCCGGGGGACTTTTCTCAAGAGGCAAAAGAGGACCAGGTTACCACAGAGCCCGCCCGGTTCCGGATTGGCCGGGGAAGGCCGTGTTCCCAAAGGCCCCCCACAGGGGAGCCGCTGCCAAGAAGTCCCCTGGCAAGTGCGCCATCGATAAAAAACCGTGTCGGTGCCTGTCTGGGGGGAGTCCTGTTACTGAGCGATCAACTGTCGTCGAGAAAAGACTGGCAGGTTTCTTCAAAGGCTGAGGTAACTTCTTCGAGGATGGCTTTCGCGGCCTCTTCGTCGATCCCCAGTTTCTCAGCACAGGGCGTTCCGGCGATGGAAACGGACTCATCCGCTATGCGTTGCCCGAGGCCCAAACGTCGGCAGACACGTCCAGCCAGGACGGACATCGCAAGCAGTCGCTCGATCTCCCGGTCAAATGCTTGATCGGGGGGCGTATCGGCGTGGAACAAAGTGCAGGCCACGAGGGCCGGGGAAAAATTCCAGCTGTCGAGCAGGGCGGCACCGATGGCGCTGTGAGTATAGGGAAAATATTTCCGTTCCAGTTCCGCCAGGGAACCTTCCTCGTTATAGACGCCCTGCACGATGGCGGCGTAATGTTCCGGGTCCAGATTGTTCAAAGCAATTTTGCCGATATGCCGCATCAGACCGACAAGGAAGGCTTCCTCCGGGTCGATGCCGCCGGCCTGGCGGGCGATGGCCCGGGCGCTCAGGGCGCCACCGATGGAATCTTCCACCAGCAGTTTCTCGATCAGGCCGAAGCGCTTGTTAAGTGTCTTGACTCCCGCCGCCAGCACCAGGCTTTTCAGGGTCTGCAGACCGAGCATCGAGATGGCGCTTTCGAGGCTGGCGACCTGGCGCTGGAAGCTGTAGTAAGAGCTGTTGGCGACCTTCAGCACACTGGCGGAAACGGCCGGGTCCTTGGCAACGATCATCGCCAGCCCTTTAGCTGTCCAGTCGGGGTCCTGCGCGGCGACCAGAAACTCGGTGATAATATCGGCCATGGGCGGCAGATCCTTGACGGCTGCGGTAGCGGCCACCAGTTCCAGGTCGTCCTGCGCCCACTGGCTGAAGGACCAGGTGGTTGTTTGTGCTGTTGACATAATTATAAATCCTCGAATTCGCGCCGGGATAACAGAAAAATCCGTGCTGCCTGCCGATTGCCGATCAAAGCCGCGGCCATCTTAACAAGAGCACAACCGAATGGTCAATTCGGATATCCACTGCGGAGGAAAGGATTATGCGGTTCGCAATTTTGCCGCAGGCTCGTGGGGATTTTCAGAAACCGCGTTTGCTGCCGACAGACTTCTTAGAAGGTGAAGCGCCGCATGCTGACATTGAGCAGCAGACCGGCGCCCAGCATGGAGGTGATCATGCTGGTTCCCCCGTAGGAAAACAGGGGCAGGGGTACCCCAACCACCGGCAGTAGTCCGATGACCATGCCGAGATTGATGATGATGTGCCAGAACAACAAGGCAGAGACCCCGAAGGCGAGAAAGGTGCCGAACAGGTCGGCGGCGTTGCGGGCCACGTAGATACCCCAGATGACGATGAGCAGGTAGAGGGTCAGCAGCAGCAGGGAACCGCAGAAACCCCACTCTTCGGCAAATACCGAGAAAGCGAAATCCGTGTGACGTTCCGGCAGAAAGGCAAGTTGGGACTGGCTGCCCTTCATGAAACCCTTGCCGAAAAAGCCGCCGCTGCCGATGGCTATTTTGGACTGGATAATGTGGTAACCCGCGCCTAGAGGGTCACTTTCCGGGTTCAGAAAGCTCAGAATCCGCTGTTTCTGGTAATCGTGCAGCAGAAACCATCCTCCGGCGATCGCGCTGATCCCCAGAGCGGACAGTCCGACGAGAGTGGCTCGATGGATTCCGGCAAACAGGACCATGGTCAGGCCGATAAAAATCACGATCAGGGCGGTACCGAGATCCGGTTGCCGCATGATCAGCAGCGCCGGCAGACCGAACAGCACAAAGGGAACAACCAGGCCTTTGAAGTCGTAGCCGGCCAGGGTATCCTGCCGGGCAAAGTAGCAGGCCAGGGCAATGATGATGACGATTTTCATGATTTCACTGGGTTGCAGATTGAAAACGCCCAGATCCAGCCAGCGGGTCGCGCCCATGGAGGTTTTACCGAACAGCAGCACCCCCAGCAGCAGCAGAAGATTGAGCCCGTAGAGGATAAAACCGAAATGCTGCAGATGCCGATAATCGAAGAGACTGACCGCCAAGGCCAGCAGGATGCCGCCGCCCAGCCACCAGGCCTGTTTGAGATAGACCGGCAGGTTCATGGACGACCAGGAAGCGGTGGCGCCGTATAGATTGACGATGCCGATAAGGGCCACGGCAATCACCAACAGCAGCAGGGGCCAGTCAAAATGAATCAGCAGGCGGCGGTCAAACATGGCATCAATTCCTTTGTGTATCCTCGTCGGCGACAGGCTCCCGCAGTTTGAAGTAGCTTTCAAACATGGCCCGGGCAATAGGCGCGGCGGCAGCGCCACCGGAACCTCCATGTTCGACGACCACCGCCACCGCGATTTCGGGATTCACTGAAGGAGCGAAAGCGCCAAACAGGGCGTGGTCACGCAGACGATACGGAACGACCTGATCCGCCCTGCGGCGTTGCGCCTGGGCGACGACTTGGGCGGTGCCGGTTTTTCCGGCATAGGACAACTCGTCAAGGCGGCTTGAAAAAGCAGTCCCTCCCCGCTCATTAACAACGGCTTTCAGACCCTGCCGTACCAGTTCCAGCTGAGCCGGATTGAGGTGGGCCTGCTGCAGCGGCTGAGGGGGGGGGATTTTCTCAATCTGACCGCGCATATTGTCGATTTCCTTGATAAGATAAGGGCGCAACACAGTGCCCCCATTGGCGACGGTTGCCATCAAATTGGCCAGTTGTAACGGCGTAGTGAGTATATAGCCCTGACCGATGGAAGCAATCACGGTTTCCCCCTGGTACCAGCGATCATTAAATCGCCGCCGTTTCCACTGACTGTCGGGAATCAAGCCGGCACGCTCGCCGGCAAGACCGATTCCGGTTGGTGTACCCAGTCCAAGACGGCGGGCCATGGTGGCGATGCGATCGATGCCGATCTTCAGACTGACCTCGTAAAACCAGATATTGGAACTTCTTTGCAGAGCTTCGCGCAGACCACTGATGGTGCGTCCTACGGCGGTCGAGTCACGAAAGGTCTGGTTGCCGAGAACGAATTGACCGGTGTTGTTGGTGTGAAAATTGTTCAGGGATGGGTCAAATTCCAGGGCCGCCAAGGCGGTGACAATTTTAAAAATCGAACCGGGCGCATATTGTCCGGTGAGGGCGCGGTTCTGCAGGGGGTTCAAGGGGTTCTGCAGCAGATCCAGCCACTCACGGCCGCTGATGCCGCGAGCAAACAGGGATGGATCGTAGTTGGGCATGCTGACCAGGGCCAGAACTTCTCCGGTACGGACGTCGATGGCCACCGCCGCCCCGGCTTGATCGCCAAAAGCCGCTTCCGTCGCCAGTTGCAGGTCGCGATCGATGGTCAGTGTGAGTCGCTGGCCGGATAAGGGCTCCCGAGTCTTGAGGATGCGCAGCTTCTTGCCGAGGACATCGACCTCCACCCGGTGTTCGCCAGGGATGCCGTTGAGGTAGGCCTCCATGACTTTTTCCAGTCCGTTTTTGCCGATAAAATCCCCTCCCTGATAATTCCGGTACGCGGGCGAGCGTAGTTCCTCTTCGGTGATTTCACCCAGGTAGCCTAACAGATGGGCGGCGGATTCCCGATGAGGATAGAACCGGATCGGCCGGATCTCGGTGAGCACGCCAGGCAGTTCGAAGGAGCGTTCCATCACCTTCTCCATGGCCTCGCGACTGACATCGTCGGCCAGGGGAACCGGCCGGTAGCGGGGCAACTGCCGGCCGGCAGCCCAGCGTGCTTCAAGCAGTTCGGGTTCGAGGTCGAGAATTTCAGCCAACCGTGCCAGCATGGTTTCCGGATCGGTTACCTCTTGACGCAGGGCGGCGATGCGGAATGCGGGTCGATTGTCCACCAGAACATGACCCGAGCGATCGACGATGGGGCCGCGCGGTGCGGCGATGGTAACAAAGCGGGTACGGTTTCGCTCCGACAACAGCCGATAGTCGTCGCTGCGAATGATCTGCAGGTACCAGAGGCGTAACAACAGCAGCGCAAAAATGGTCAGCGCCGTCAGGGAGGAGAACACAAAACGTTTTTTCAGGGCCGGTGAACCCGACCAGCCGGTATTAAGAGCCATGACAAGCCGATTCGGACAGAGGCGACTCAGCTTCGGGGCGACAAACGTCGGCCGCGCAGCAGTCGCAGAGATTCGAGGAGAAGCCATGCACACACCAGATTCAGCAGCACCTGACGGGGCAGTGTGCGGGGCAGCAGGGGCCAGAGGTGGCCCGCGTCGCCGAAAAAGCCGAGCAGAAAGACCAGCAGAAGAGCCTGGGTGAGAGTTCCGCAAAGAACCATAAACAGCAACGCAAGAGAAGGTTCCGTATTCAGTCTTTCGGCCAGCCCGCGCAAAAGCAGGTACAGTACCAGAAAAATCAGACCGAACAATCCCAGGGTGGTGCCGGCGAAACTGTCCTGCAGTAATCCCACGAGGTAGGCGGCCAGACCACCCTTGACGCCCTGCCGGTAGAGTCCGAGAAAGATGACCAGGATCAACAGCAGTTCCGGCCTCAGTTGCAGGGGCAAAAGGGCGGGGGCCACGGCGGTCTGTATCAGGATGCCGACCAGGCCAAGCAGGAAATATCCCAAAACGTCCATCATGGTGTGGCTTCCGTGAGTACCAGCAGCTCTTCGAGGCGGCTGAAGTCAACACTCGGCGTGACGTTGACCCTCTGGAAAAGCCCGTAGGAGCCGACCTCCACCTGACTGACCCGGCCCAACATCAGGCCCTTGGGATAGACGCCTCCGGTTCCGGAGGTGATGACCGCGTCGCCCACCGCGATATCATCCCGGCTGAGGGCGAAATCCAGAACCAGGACGTCGCCGCGGCCCCGACAGGTGGCTCGGGATCGGCTGCGCTGCACCAGGGCCGCGGCGCTGGAAGAGGCGTCGGTAATCAGCAGTACCCGGGATTGACGGGGAGCGCATTTGACAATCTGTCCGACGACGCCTTCGGCGACCACCACCGGCAGCCCTTCCCGCAAGCCATGTTCCAGGCCCTTGTCGATGAGCACCGTGCGAAACAGATGGCTGGCATCCACACCGATGACCCGGGCGGCAACCCCTGAAAGCCCGCTTGTTTCACCAAAGTCAAGGAGCTTGCGCAAACGGGCATTGGTCAGTCGTACTTCCTCAAGATCCGTCAGCTCGCCTTGCAGACGGCGGTTTTCTTCTCGCAACAGGATGTTGTGGGCTTCCGTATCGACCAGCCAGATGTAGCGGCTCCAGGTTTGCTCCAGAAACCGATACCCACGGTCAAAGCCGTGCAACAGGGGTGCGGCGAGTTGCAGGACGACTTTTTCAAAAATGGTTGTTTCCTGCTGCCGTTGCAAGTTGGACGAATAGAACAGCAGGGCTGCCAACACCAGGAAGCCGACCAGGAGATAAAAACGGTATTTGCGCAGCAGTTCCAGCATGGTTGTGAGCTTTAACCGAAGAGGGGCTCGAAAAACGCGGAAGGAGGGCCGATCGCCCTCCTCGCCGTTACTGAAAACAGCAAGAATGCGAAGCGTCGGGGTTGTGAAACAGACTGCTCAAAACGACTGGCGCCGTGGGCCGTAACGGATCGAAGATCTCGGTCTGAGCGGCCTGCAGTAAAAAGCCGCCCGCGCGCCGGTATCGACGCAGATTCGACCGTTCTGTCAGTAGGAAACCGAAACCCGCCGCAGCAGTTCCAGTTCGTCCAGAACTTTTCCCGAACCGAGGACGACACAAGAGAGCGGGTCCTCGGCAATCACCACGGGCAGACCGGTCTCTTCGGAAAGCAGTGTGTCGATGCCGCGCAGGTGGGCGCCGCCGCCGGCCAGAATAATCCCCTTGTCGACGATGTCCGCCGCCAGTTCCGGCGGTGTGCGCTCCAGGGCGGTACGTACCGCCTCGACGATGGTATTGATGGTCTCGGACATGGCTTCTTGGATTTCCCTGGAATCGATTTCCAGGGTTTTGGGAATGCCCGAAACCAGATCCCGGCCCTTGACCGCCATGGTCGTCTTTTCATTGCTGGAGTGGGCGCTGCCGATTTCAATCTTGATCTGTTCGGCGGTGCGTTCGCCGATCAACATGTTGTATTTGCGTTTCAGGTGCTGAGCGATGGCTTCGTCCAGTTTGTCGCCACCGACCCGAACACTGTTCGAGTAGACCACTCCGGCCAGGGAAATGACCGCGACTTCGGTGGTGCCGCCGCCGATATCCACGATCAGGTTGCCCGAGGCTTCGGTGATGGGCAGGCCGGCTCCGATGGCCGCCGCCATGGGCTCTTCGATGAGGTAGACCTCCCGGGCTCCGGCCGATTCAGCCGACTCCTTGACGGCCCGTTTTTCCACCTGGGTAATGCCGGACGGCACACAGATCACAATGCGGGGCCGCACCAGGGCTTTGCGGTTATGAACCTTGTGGATAAAGTAGCGGAGCATCTCCTCGGTGATGTCAAAGTCGGCAATCACCCCGTCTTTCATCGGCCGAATGGCAACGATGCTGCCGGGGGTGCGGCCCAGCATTTTCTTCGCTTCCATGCCCACGGCCAGAACCTTGCGTTGCCCCATGTGATCTTTTTGCACCGCAACGACCGAAGGTTCGCTGACGACGATACCCTTGCCTTTAAGATAGACAAGGGTGTTGGCGGTACCGAGATCGATGGCCAGGTCATTGGAGAACATGCCGAAGATGATGTCGATGAGGTTGAACATGGTGGGGGATGCTCCTTTCACTCGGCTACCTTGGCAAGCCGTGCCACACGCCAGGAAAAATGTGAGCCACACTACCAGAATTGCGACCTGTTTTCAAGAGACAAATGGAGAAACCGGTTGCAATTTCCGGAGCGGTTGACTTACTATTCGTGATTCGTCGACAGTCAAAAAAACGCAGTCTGAAGGAGTCTTTGACGATGCTGGATCTGATAAGAAAAAAACAGCAGTCCCTGTTGATCAAAATCGTGTTCTGGGTGATCATCGCCACCTTTGTCGGCACGATTTTCCTGGTCTGGGGCAGGGGTCGGGGCGGTCCCGGCGGAGAGGGCGAGGTGGCGATTCGGGTCAACCGTCAAAGGGTGACTTTCGGTGAGTTTCGCGGCGCCTACGAGAACATGCGCCGGCTGTATCAGAATATCTACCGGGACCAGTTTACTCCGGAGATGGAAGACCAACTCGGTCTGGCAGGCCAGGTCCTTGAAGGGATGATCAACCAGGCCCTGCTGCTGCAGGAGGCTGACAGGCTGAGAATCCGGATCTCCCGTGACGAACTGGTGGAAAGTATCGGCCGTATTCCCGCCTTTCAGGTCGATGGCGTTTTTAACAAGGAGCAGTACCTTCGAGTATTGGCTTATGAGCGCCTGACGCCCGAGCAGTTTGAGGATGGTCAGCGCCGGCAACTGCTCCTGGAAAAAATCCGTCATCAGATCGAGGCGGGGGCGGTGGTTGACGAGGGGCAGATCGCCGAAGAGTATCGCCGGCGCCATGAACAGGTCAACCTGGCATATGTGAGATTTGCTCCGGCGCTTTTCGAAAACGCCGTCGAGATTACCGAGGAAGCGTTGCAGGCTTACCTCCGTGATCATTCGGACCGGTTCCGGATTCCTGAAACCGTTTCCCTGGACTACCTGGTGTTCCGCCCGGCTGATTATGAGCATCTTGCTGATCTTGGCGACGAAGCTCTGCAGGCCTACTATCGGCGCAACCTGTCCCGTTTCGATGTGGCCGAGCAGGTGCAGGTGTCCCACATTCTGATTCGCGTGGACGATGATGCCGATGAGCGGCTGCGCCGCCAGAAGCGTGAGTTGGCCGATAAGCTGCTGGAACAGTTGCGAGCCAGGGATGGGGAGAACTTTGCCGAACTGGCCCGCAGCCACTCGGACGACGCAGGCAGCGCGTTTCGGGGTGGGGTGCTGGATTACTTTGTTCGTGGAACCATGGCGCCGGCCTTTGAGGAGGCGGCTTTCGCCCTGCGTCCGGGACAACTCAGCGCGGTGGTGGAGACCCGTTTCGGCTATCATATCCTGCGCGGCATGGGCTATATCGAGGCCGGCGTCAAGGACTTGGCCGACGTGATCGACGAAGTTCGGGCCGGCGTCCTGCGAGAAGAGTCCCGACAGATTGCCATGCAGAAAGCGACGGACGCCTACAACATCCATCACCGTGGCGCCGATCTTGAAGCGGCCGCCGAAGCCACCGGCCTGACCCTGCGGTCGACGGGGCCCTTTGAACGGGGGTCGACGGTGCCAAACATCGGCTCTGCGCCGGAACTCAACCAGGCCGCTTTCCGGCTCGGGGAAGGTGAGATGGGCCGCCCGGTGGCTCTCGTCGAAGCCATCTACCTTGTGCGGGTTGGTGAAAAAACTCCTAGCCAGGTGCCGGAACTGGACCGGGTTCGCAACGCCGTGGAAGCGGCCTATCGCCGCCAGCAGAGTCGGCTTCTGGCCCGCCGGGCGGCGGAAGCTCTGTTGGCCGAGGTTGAGTCCGGCACGGCTTTTGAGGACGCCGCCCGCGAACTGTCCCGGCAGGTAGAGGAAACCGGCTTTTTCACCCGATCCTACGGCAGTTTTGTGCCGCGCATCGGCAGCGCCGCCGCGGTAGCCGCCGCCGCCTTTGATTTGAGCGAAGAACAACCGGCGGCCGACCGGGTTTTTCAGGTGGAAGACCGCTACCTGGTGGTGGCTCTGAAACAGCGGCAGCCGGCGGACATGGAGGCGCTCGACGAAGACAAAGAGGCCGAGCTGGAAAGCCTGCTGCTGGCTCGCGCCAGGGAAAATCTACTCGAAACCCGACTTCAGGAACTGCGTAGCAGGGCCACCATAAAAATTCATCCGGCTCTGCAAAACTCTCTCAAGGAAGAAATGATCCGATGAAAACTGTCGTACTGCAAAGCGAGTGCAAAAACCTCAAGCTGTTGAACCGGGGCAAGGTTAGGGACATCTACGATCTCGGCGAGCATCTGTTGATCGTCACCAGCGACCGTATTTCCGCCTTTGACGTGGTCATGAATCAGGGTATTCCCGGCAAGGGATATGTCCTGACCCAGATCTCCAAATTCTGGTTCGAGCGCATGGCGGACCTCATTTCCCATCACCTGGTCGCTACCGAAATCAGCGATTTTCCAGCAGCGGCCCATCCCTATCGGGAGCAGCTCGAGGGCCGCAGCATGCTGGTCAAAAAAGCCGTTCCATTACCCATCGAGTGCATTGTGCGCGGCTACATTACCGGCTCCGGCTGGAAGGAGTACCGCCGCCAGGGAAGTGTGTGCGGTATTGCCCTGCCGGCCGGACTCCAGGAAAGTCAACAACTTCCCGAGCCGATTTTCACCCCATCGACCAAGGCCGAACTGGGGGCGCACGATGAGAATATTTCCTTTGACCAGGCGGTGAAGATCTGCGCACCAGGACTGGCCGAAGAGGCCCGGCAGGCGAGCCTGGCCATTTACCAGCGGGCCCGGGAAGAACTGGCCGCCAAGGGCATCATTATCGCCGACACCAAATTCGAGTTCGGTCTCTACCGGGATCAACTGATCTGGATCGACGAAGCCCTGACACCGGACTCTTCCCGTTTCTGGCCCCGGGATCAGTACCGACCCGGCGGTTCCCAGCCCAGTTTCGACAAGCAGTTCCTCAGGGATTATCCATGGGGCGAACTCTCCGCCAAAGCCCACCTGATCAAAGGGCTCGCCTTGCAACGCATGAACCGGTTCCGCGAAGCCAACCAGGAATACCAATTCGTTCTCGA
>SLLR01000013.1 GCA_007134025.1 Desulfuromonadaceae bacterium
CGAAAATTGAGGTCGTAGACCATGCTTCGGCCACAGCTCAAGACCGCCACATCGATGCCGACAAACCCCCGGTAACCCCGCTCGAATCCTTTCCTTACGACCGTTTCTCCCGCCCGTATCGCGTCCGGTGGCGCGTCGCCGTGTCCGTCAAACCAGTTGCCGTAATAATTGCCCGCCGAATCGGTGATCTGCTCGCCGCTGCCGAGATAGTGAATCCTGCCTTGCGAATTCACGGCGTAGTTGAGGCACAGATTGCGGGCGATGGCCATGTAGTCCTCGATGACAATTTGAGAGCACTGGCCGAAGACCCGTTGCGCTTCCTGCAGATCCCGATGGTCGCGACAGATCTTCACCGCGCAGCCACCCCCCGTTGTTTCATCGGTTGCGGCTTTAATGACGACAGGAAAACCATTTTCCGCCGCCGCAGGAATCAAGGTCGTCGAGCAGGCGAGGCGTCGCCTGGGCCGATGAGCGTCCGGGACCAGCGTGCAGAGGTGGGCTTTGTTGTTGAGCCAGGACAGTACTTCGAGATCAATCCAGCAGGACTCGGGCCGGGCCTCGTCGGGGTGGGGAGCGTGCTGCAGGGCGATTCTCAAGCCTCGCCCCATGGTCTCCCGAAGGTGATGACGGTGATCTTCATCATGAGTGAACTGTAGAATATCCCGGGGCAGGCTGTGCCCTGTGTCCCGAAGCAGCTGCAGGGCCGCTGGTGTCGCTACGCTGGCGGCACAAAGGGTCGGCATGTCACCGACTACGGTCAGCATGCCCCCGGTGAGCATTTCCAGGGTCACGGGATCTTCCGGCAGCCAGTCCCGGGATCGCGGACAGGGGCGTGGGTTGAACAGCCGGTTACTGCCAAAAATATCCGCCAGGGTCAGTTTTGCGGCCAAATCCGGTTTCATGGGGCGGTGTTGTGTCCTTTGGCGTCGGTCATTTCCTTCCTTCAGCAAGCGGAGTCCTTGAGCAATGCCGGCAAACCCTGGGCCAGGTTGTCCAGCATGGCCCGCTGCTCCGGAGTCGGATCTGCGGCGTTGAAAGAAGGGGTGCGATTGGCGTCGAGCAGCACCGCTTCGCCGTCGATCTCGACAAAGTCGAACTTGCCGTAATCAAAGCCCATTGCCCGGCGCAGGCGGCGCAGCGACTCGGGAATGGCTATGCCCTGCTCGCGCCGCAGGATGTTGCCGGCTTTGACGATCGGCCCGCCGGCAACGGTTCGCTGGCTCATTTCCCGGTCGCCCAGAAACACCCACTGGCGCAGGCAGTAATGCGGTCCTTCCCTTTCCGGAAGGAGTTTTTCCACGACCAGTTGCCGGTTGCGCCAGACCTTGGCGGGGACTTCTTGAGAAGAGGCGAAGATCGGGTAGCAGGACGGTTTCAGGTGCGTCTGCCAGACCCAGGGGAGTTGGCCGCGCAAACTGTCGACCAGGCGGTACAGGGGATTTCTTCGGGCCAGGCCCCGCTCCTTGCGGCCGCCGAAGTTGCGGTCGGTCTTGACGATCACCGGGCCGGACCAAGGATCAGCGCGGGTGATGAGATGCGTACTGATCTGACGTTTGGAAATGTCCCTGACCTGGCCATTGATCACCAGAGGATAGCGGGCGGCGAATTTGAGGTATGCGTCGGGCAAGACGGTGAGATCGACATGCAGGAACAGGGCGTCGGCGGGTTCGGTGCGTGAGGTGCCGCGCAGCAGGACACACTCTATCCCTTGGTTCTGCCAGCACTTGATTAAAGGATGCAGCAGGTAGTGAACCGAATCAAAGGGTTGCCGGGCGTGGGTCAGAATGGCGATTTTATGGGGCATGCGATTACTTGAAATAAAGGTTGAAGAATTGTCGTTCGGATATTCCGGCACCGTCATAAGGACCGGAGGGCTCGGGACAGCAGTTGATCCAGGCGGTTGGAAAAGTTTTGCCGGTCGCTCTGACTCAGGGCTGCCGGGCCTCCGGTTTCGATGCCGCTGCCGCGCAGGGAATCCATGAAGTCGCGGATGGCCAGCCGCTCGCCGATATTGTCGGCGTCGTACAGTTCACCGCGGGGATTTAGGGCATGGCCGCCCTTGGCAATGACCTGCGCCGCCAGGGGAATATCCGCCGTAATCACCAGGTCGCCGGGGTCGAGGCGTTGGACGATTTCATTGTCGGCCACATCCATCCCTGAAGCCACGAGCAAAAAGCGGATATGGGGGGAAGGGGGGAAACGCATGGCGTGGTTGGCGACCAGAGTCAGGGTAACGCCGGTACGCTTTGCCGCTCTGAAGAGAATTTCCTTGATCACCGCGGGACAGGCATCCGCGTCTACCCATATATTCATGGCGCAACATTCCTGTTGAGGAGGCTGAGGGTTCGTTTCAATCCGGTAGCCAAGTTACCTTCAAACAGCCGCATATGACAGGTAAATCTTGCCGCGCAGGGGGTTTTCGCCGAGGTGCACACAAAAGCGGTTGCCGTCGGTTGTTGATTGATGGTATAAAGCGCGATTCCATGAACCCTGGGGATAGCCCCTGCGGTTCTTTTTTTATTTGCAGACCGGGGTAACTTTCAGCAGCTTTGAAGAAGGGCCTCGCGCCCTCCACTCCGAGGGCCGCATGAACCCGTCCCTGGGTCTTGGCTGGCGCCATCCGGGTGCCAGACACCCTCGGCGTGGACGCCCCGAGACCCTTTCGTGAACAGTGATAGACAAGGAAGTAATGCAACCATGATCAGCGCCCACAATATAGCCCTCGCCTACGGTAAAAGGGTCATTTTCAAAGACGTCAACATCAAATTCATTCCCGGCAACTGTTACGGCCTCATCGGCGCCAACGGGGCCGGCAAATCGACCTTTCTCAAAATTCTCGCCGGGGAAATCGAAGCGGACAAGGGCGATATTGCCGTCGGCGCCGGCCAGCGCATCGCCATGCTGCGCCAGGATCAGTTTGCCTTCGACGAAGAGACGGTGTTCAACACCGTCATGGTGGGGCACCGCCAGCTCTACGAGGTTATGGCCGAGCGGGAGGCCATCTATTCCAAGGGGGAATTCACCGAGGCGGACGGTATCCGCTCCGGCGAGCTGGAGGCCCTGTTCGCCGAAATGAACGGCTACGAAGCCGAGTCGGAGGCTGCGGTGCTGCTCAACGGCCTGGGTATTCCCGAAGACCTGCGCGGCAAAAAAATGAAGGAACTTGAAGGCGGGGAAAAGGTCCGGGTGCTGCTGGCCCAGGCCCTGTTCGGCAATCCGGATATCCTGCTCCTCGACGAACCGACCAACCACCTTGACCTGAAATCCATCGCCTGGCTGGAGGAGTTTCTGTCCCGGTTCCAGAACACGGTCATTGTCGTCTCCCATGACCGCCACTTTCTCAACCAGGTCTGCACCCACGTGGCCGATATCGACTTCGGCAAGATCACCGTCTATGTCGGCAACTACGACTTCTGGTACGAAGCCAGCCAACTGGTGCTGAAACAAAAGCAGGAAGAAAACCGGAAGGTTACCGAAAAGGCCAACGACCTCAAGGAATTCATCCAGCGTTTCAGCTCCAACGCTTCCAAGGCCAAGCAGGCAACCTCGCGCAAAAAGCTTCTGGAAAAACTCACCGTTGGGGATCTGCCCGTCTCCTCGCGCAAATACCCTTTCGTGGTGTTCAAGCCGGAACGTCCCTGCGGCGACATCATCCTCGAGATCAAGGATCTGTCCAAAACCGTTGACGGCGTGAAGGTGCTGGATAATTTCAGCCTGACCGTTCACAAGGGGGATAAGATTGCCTTTGTCGGCGGCGATGTGCAGACCAAGACGGCTCTGTTTCAGATCCTGGCCGGCGAATCTGAACCGGATGGCGGCAGCTTCCGTTTCGGGGTCACCATCACCCCGGCCTTTTTTCCTAAAGAGAACCGCCGCTTTTTCGAGAACGACCTGACCCTTATCGATTGGCTGCTTCAATACGCACCGACCGAGGGGGAGAATTTCGCCCGCGGTTTTCTCGGCCGAATGCTGTTCTCGGGCGAAGAGGCGACCAAAAAATCCAGCGTCCTCTCCGGTGGCGAAAAGGTGCGCTGCATGCTCGCCCGAATGATGCTGACCGGGGCCAACGTGCTGGTCTTCGAAGAACCGACCAACCATCTGGACCTCGAATCCATCACCTCCCTCAACAACGGCCTCATCGCCTATCCGGAAGTGGTGCTGTTTGCCAGCCACGACCACAAGTTCCTGTCGACGGTCGCCAACCGCATCGTCGAGTTCACCCCCGCCGGATTCATCGACCGCAGCATGACCTTCGACGAATACCTGGAAAGCGCCAAAGTCGCCAAGGTTCGGGCAGAGCACTTCGGCGCGGAGGCTGTTTTGGCATTGTAGAAAGCGGTCCTTGTGATGGGGCGCCGCAAATACGATCGCGGTGGCGGCCTGTCCCGGGGCTGAGAGGCGGGATTTGAGGTTCTTTTCCAATCTGGAGATTGGTGATCGAAGTGTCACGGGTCGACATATCTGTACTTATGGGGAAAATCATCCCGAAAACTCCGTTTGTCAAGCCTGACCCATGACTTTGCCTGACCCATGACTTTGCCCTGGCAAGGTCTGACACCCCTTCCCATCAACAGCCGCTCGTTATTGCCCGGTTCCCTAAAAATTGGCACCCGGCAATAATAAATCCTGCCTTACTTCCGCTGCCGCTCTGTTTTGCCGTCTTTCCCGCCACTGTCCGGCCGCCGGCAACGCCGTCAAGGGTTGCTCTGAGCCTTATCTTCGAAAACAACCTCTTCTAGTAATGCGGACCGTCATCACACCAACTGGTTTCCCATTCTCTACGTTGCCTAACAGCAGGGCCCGGGCGCAATGGCTGGCCTTTCTGCGACCATCGGCCAACGGAAGCTGTCTGACAAGGGTGAAAATGCTCGGATCCACCAGGAGCATGGAAAACAGCAAATAATCGATTGTAAAAGATGAAAAAAGGTGAACTCCCGGTTAGATTTAACGGCCTGCCAGTGTATGATTTAAAAAGTGTTGGCACCTGCCCAAGAGTACCTTGAACCTGTCAAATTTAATGCTTCGATCGGAGGATGACCATGCGCCTTTCTTACCTGCGCCGCGAAGGCCGGCCTTCGCGGGTCCTTGTTTTCCTGTCGGTTGTCGTTTCTCTTTTAGCCTTTTCCCTATCTGCCGGTTTCGCCGGTCAGTCTCTTTCGGCGCGAGATTTTCAGGCATTGGACGCCTACCAAGCACGTCTGGTCGAAAGCAGCGTGCCAGGGGTGGACACGCGCGTTGCCATTGCCAGGAATTTTCTTAAAGTGCGAAACGGTATCATGAGTGGGGAGACCTTTTATAAACAACTCGGCCGCCTACCGATGTTTGACAACAAAGAACCTCGTCACGCCCTGATGCTGGTCAAGCGGGATATCGGGGAGTTTTTCGGAACGTCGGAGGAATCCTTTGGCCAGGAGTTCTTCTTCGGACGAAGATTAGAGACCACGACGAAAGATGGGAGAAAAGTGGGCGGTTCTACTGAGGTCGAACGGGCTATTCTAACCGAACGGCGTAAGATTGTCTTTGACGCGGTTGAGCGTGTTCTGCGGGATTTTGCCGGCCGCAACATCAAAGGCAACAAAAAATATTCTGTTTATCTGGCGGAGATCGGCGGATGGGCCAAGGAACTGCCCCAGGAGATGAAGCTTGCCGGGGATATTGATTTCAGTTTTCTATGCGGCGATGTTGAGATCGCGATGGCCCTTAAACAGGCCTATGACAGTTACATTTTTTCCAGATACGGGATGACCCCGGAGCAAATGGATATTCCCGCGACCGCGCACGGCAAGGGCACCTATGAAGTTTATGTTCACCGGCATGGGCAGGCCTTCGCGGAGAAATCATTGAGTAATGTCAGACGGATCAACCTCAATCGGCAAGCATCAGGCTCGCGGATCGGTGAGTTGGTCAACGGGAAACATGCCTTGACCGATGTCCTTCTGGAGGCGAAATTTTCCGATACCCCGCTGTTGAACCTTGTAGAACTGAAATGGCCGACTGAGCCCGGTATCAGCCTGGAGATGATACGCCATTTTGAGCATGATATTGTGCACAAAGATGTTTATTCTGATGTGGAATCCTTTATCAAGGCCGCCAAGTATACAGAACGCAGCATGAAATCCCTCGCCGAGGCCGGTATTCATGGGGTTGATGAAGATTTGTCGAAAGTCACTAACTTGCTGGTGGAAAGCAAGACCGCGCCTCCGGATACTATCGCCAACATTATCCGTAATTACTTTACAAAAAAAGGGATTCGCTTCCCTTATGAAATCGACCTGACCCCCAGCCGTACCGGTCACGGGCCTGCCACTCTCAAAGCCAACAGACTAGCCGTCCACCAATTCTGGGATATTTGCCGCACGGCCATGTGGAAAAATGCTGAGCTTGGTTTTTCTATCAAAATATCGGAGCTTCAGGCCCGGGTTGCCACGATGGACCCGACCAAGATCACACCTCAAAGTGATCTGGCTGTGGAGATGAAGCAGATGTGGGAGATGATGGAGGTGCAGGACCGCGTCATGCGTCGCCAGGATGTAGGTGTTAAGAGGATCCCGGAGTCCTTCGAAAGGGAAATGCGGAGTTCTCGTACTGTTCATAATGATTTCCTTAAAAGAGCGCAGGGGCGGGCGCACGGTCCGGACGCGGAAACCACCTACAGAGCAGTCAGGGAACTCTCGGAAGCCGCAAACGCGAGCAGAAGTCAGAATACGCTGCTGCTGGCGGCCGGCGTCATTCTGAAAACAGCCGGTGACATCAACCGCCGGATTGATTTCATTGATAATGTGCTTTTGGATGATGTGAAGAAGGGAACCCGTGACCTGGATTGGTACCAGGCCCTTAAGGAGTCCCATGAGGTTTCCTGGAGCCAGAAGGTCAATGATTTTGTGGGGATTGACCGGGTGAGAATTGGGGGTGATCTGCAGAGAAGCATGGATAATCTCCATGAGCAGTTCAAGCAGGTCGAGATCCGGGTCAATACCAAATTGCTGGACAACTGTATGGCCCGGGGGATCCGGGGGATCAATCAGTCCTTTCAACGTTCCGTGGACGCCAGCCTGGCCGGAACCTATATGATTCAGGGTTTGATCCTGGTGAACCTGGCCAGTGAATTGCCACTGTATGCAAATTTGATCGCTGACGGGAATTGGCAGGAGTTTGGCGCGCAATTTTTCGTGCGCCGTGTGCCTGGGGGAATGGCGGTTGAAAACTATATTATGGGGGATTACTTCGCGGCCACCTGGAGTCTGGTCAAGACGTTCGTGCCGCCGGCGGCCCTGTTTGAAACCTCGGCCAAGATCGGAAGGTTTGTGGGCGAAAAGTCTTGGGAGATCTCCTGGCAGGAGGAACTGCAGGAATTTATCGATTCGTTGTATGAGAACGCGGAATTCACGCTTCTGGGATTGGAAAAGGTCGGGGAGGATATCAGGCTGACCAACTGGCGGCTTGAGTCGGTGACCTACCGCGGGGAAACAGTAAATATGCTGGATTTCATCGCGAAAAAAGAGGCGCAGATCCGCGAGATGCAGCAGTATTTGGCGATGAAGGAATCGTTCAGGTACGACCAGGCGACCCGGCCGCCTGACCCATTCCCGATGGATTATACTCTTGGTGGGATTACCGGTTGGTTCAGGTTCAACGATGCGTTGCGTGTAAATATCGGCAAGAACGATCCGTTCCTGGTTTATTATGATTCGATTCGAAAAAGCGAGATTGCCGGGCCGCTTTTACAAGAATTTTTTAGTGATTTATGGTATACGCGTTGGGAGCAGGTCAAATTAGAGTTTGTTAAGGAAATGAAAATACAACTGGAGAAGCGCCGCAGTGCTGAAGCCGCGCAACTCAGCGGTCAGGTGCCGAAGATGTATGAAGAACTGATGCAGATCGCTGATGAATTGATGATCAAGGATGAGGTGGTTGCCGCATTGGAGGAAGAGGTTGGGAGCGAGTTTGTTCAGTTTGTCGTATCGCTGGGGGATTATTTGAGAGGAGTCAAGCGCCACATCCGTGGGGAGGCCGCGGTTTGGGGAGTGTATGAAAAGAATGCCAAGGTCATCAAGAATTATTTAAGGGTATACGCGCATATCCATAAACACCGGACCGAGGCGGAAAAACGCTTGACCGGCGGGCCCCAGATCGATCACGGCCTCAGGTTCCTCACCGGGAAATATTTTTTGACCGGGCGGGCGTCCAGGGACGAAGAAGATTATTTCCGGTGGGCCAAGCTCCCCCTCGAAACAGAGGTTATCATGGAGGAGAAGGTTCGCCGTGCGGTCGAGGCCTGTCAAACCAGGGAGGAAGAGAGGACAGCAGCCCAGGCCGGGATCGATCCGGAGATCCTGAAACAGCTCGTCTACCACCAGGTTTTCAAGGAAAGTTGGAAAAACGTTTATGACCATCCTGAGGCCAGGGGGCGGCAGCATTGGCTGACGACAATTGCCCGGGGATATATCGATAGTCAAAGCCGGACGCAAAGGGACGCGGACCAGGTATGGGGTTTTCTGACGGGAGACAGCCAGAAGACGGACCAGGATCTGGCGTTGGAATTATTCAAATTTCACCATGAGCAGATCGAATCCCTGCTGCATCTGGTTTGCGCGGATGATGCCCTGACGGAACTGCGCGCCCTGCGAGACCAGTGTGAGGAGTTGTCCGGGTTAATCTGTACAGCGGGAGCCGGGCTCGTCGCGGATCTGGAGGCGGCCCGGCAGGCGATTGAGGGGGCCAATCAGACCTTCACCCAGGTCGAGCCCAGGATCCGGCAGATCATGCGGGTCATTGACCGCCTGGATTCGATCATCAATGGATTGAACAGGGACCATCAAAGCGCGGAAGGGTTGGCGGTTGAGATCGGCGACGCCGCGGTCTTTTTGCAAGGCCGACAGGAGGATGTCTGTGCTATTGCCTCGGTGATGCACGACGCCCGGACCAACAGGGAACGGGACGTGTTTTATCAGGAGGCGACAGCGGCTTATGCGGATATTCAGCCCGGCTTCAATCGTGCCCGTTCGGATTTCAGCAAGTTGGAAGGGATCAACGCCAGGGCTAAAGAGACGCTGGATACCCTGACCACGGCCCGGCAGAATCTGGACCCTGTAACCCGTCTTCCTGCTGAGATCGAGGCCGCCCGGCAGGCGGTGGACGCGGGCGTTGCTGCGGCTGAAGCCCAGCAGCAGGTGCTTGAAGGCCGACTGGAGGAATTGTCCGGGCTGGTCGCTGAGGCAAAGACAATGGCAGGGCAGATCAGGAACGAACTGAGATCAGAGCGCCGGACCCCTGAAGGGCGAGAGCTTCTGGCGGAACTATCCCAGATTTCCAGGGAAATCGACAGGTCATTGTCCGTGGCCCGGGACTGTGTGCGTGGCCCCGTAACGGATTTTCAACGGAGCCAAAGCGTTCTGTCGCGGTTTGACACCCGATATCGGCAGTTGCAGAATAATATTGATAAAATCCGCCGGGCCTTTATTGGCGAGGGGGGCAGGCGTGACCCGTTGCCGGTTGATGTGGCTCTCGAAAAGACCCATTTGATTGACCTTTTGGCGTCAATGGGACAGGGGTATACCGAGTCCTGTGCTCAAGCCATGTTGGTCGCGCGCAATTGCCTGAATAACGCTGAGCAGCTGAGCCGGATCGACGTGAGCGCTGTTGTTCCGGACGTTGTCGGAATGCTTTGTCGGGAAGGCGGAGGGGTCATGGCCGGCCTGGGGATCCGGACCTATACTTTTTCAAAAGGACAGGCCGTTCATCCGGATTTGGAATACCGCATTGCCGGAACAGATCCTGCGGCCGGGATCGAGGTCACACTGAAAGAAGAAGGGGTTGTCCTGGCCTGTTACGAGGATTTAAATATCCCGGCGTTTTTGGCGACGGTGGATTGCAGTCATATCGAGGGCAGTACCGCCGTGTATGATCGTGAAGGCCGGCGGGGGGTCTGTGACTGTGTGCGCGGGCTTGTCTTTAACCCGTCGCGCACGCGGTGCATTGACTGCCGTCAGTATTACAGCGGATTCCAGACGGCATTGCAGGGCGGTGATCTGAGCACGGCGCAGCTCTGGATAGACGAGGGCCGCGCATGCAACTGGTCCGCCCATGCCCAGGCCGCACTGAACGCGGAGCGTCAGCGGATCGCCTGCGCCCAGATGGAAATGGCTCTGCGGACGGCCAGCCAGCAGAATAACGCGGGATGGGCTAGTTCTATCTTAACGGACGCGCGGCAATGGAACTGCGCGCTGAACCCTCAGCTGGTCCAGCACGCGATCGCGATGATCAATCGCCATAATGAACAGGCCAGGCAGCAGCAGCGGCAGACTCGGCAACAGCAGATGCAGCAGTTCATAAATGTCTGGTCGGAGGCGATGGAGCAGATTTCCGGCGGCGGCAGTTCGCAGCCCAGCCGGGGAGCTCCAAGCCAGACACCCAGAACCGGTCAGACCGGAAGCGGGGTTTCGCCATCCGGGTCGACCGGCTCTTCGGGCGGGGCGACACAGGATAGAGGCGGAAGTGACTGTGTCGGCGGGTTGGACCTTTTGGGTATCTGCGCGCAGTAGACGCGTGGTGATCTACCGCCGGCTTTCTCAAGGAAAGGGAGAGAGTCATGAAACAGGCAGTCCGCTTATATTTTATGACGACGGCGCTCTTGATGCTTGTCGTCCTGCCGGTATCCGCGCAAGTGTATCGGGGCCGGGTGGCGGCGCAAGAGTCCGGAGCCCCTTCTGTTTACAGGAGCGGCGGCAGGGGTCTGCCGGTGGGCGAACGCGCGGTTGAAGGGTCCGGGGGAGCACCGTTCCCCTATCTCGGGCCCTTTGATGACGGTTACCGGAAGGATACCGCTGAGGAGGTCATACACGAAGCAGCAGGGAGGGATGTAGAGATTTCCGGTGAGGTTGTTGAGGTTTCGGGCGCGGATGTCCGGATCCGGTTGTCCTCCGGAGGAGCGCCCCGAGAAGGCTGGGACGCGGATCTTTTTTATGTGACCACCCAAGGGAGAGAGCTTTTCGTCGGGACATGGAAGATCATCGCGGTGGAGGGGCAGGAATGCCTGGCCCGTGCAGGTGCCGGGGGCAGACCGGCGCGAAAGGGATGGAAAGCAGTTATCCGTCCGAAAA
>SLLR01000007.1 GCA_007134025.1 Desulfuromonadaceae bacterium
CCGGCATGGCCAGGGCATAAAGCAGGGTCTGAGCCGACACAATCAACGGCGGCAGCCACCACTGGCCGGCCACCGGCTCGAGTTGGGACCGAATGGCGTGCCAGTCGAGCACTCCCGTCTGATCGAGAATCACTCCCGTCAGCAAAAAAAATACCAGGGTCATCCCTTTCCAGGGGACTCGCGAAGATCGCGGCATGTTCCATCCTCAATTCCACGGCGGCCGGAATGTACCCGGCGCAACCATCCGTCACGGCTGTTTTTGTAGACCACTATTTTCTGTTATTCTAAGAAAGATTGCCGACGCTGACCAGGCGTCGACCCGAAGATCCACCACTGTATATCGAACGGCGCAAAGGCTCAACCTCTGTCGCGCATCCGCCGTCCGGATCACCCTTGAAAAGGAGAGAGAAAAATGAAAGTTCCGGTTCTGTTTTACAGCCTCTACGGCCACGTCCGCGCCATGGCCGACGCCATAGCCGAAGGAGTCAACAGCGTCAACGGCTGCGAGGCAATCATCAAACGGGTTCCCGAAACACTTCCCGACGAGGTATTGGAACAGATGGGCGCCGTGGCCGCGCAAAAAACCATGCACAAGATCCCCGTCGCCAAGGTCGACGATCTGGCCGCCGCCGACGCCATCATTTTCGGCACTCCGACCCGCTTCGGCAACATGTGCGGCCAGATGCGCCAGTTCCTCGACGCCACCGGCGGACTCTGGCAGAGTGGGGCCCTGGTCGGCAAGGTCGGCAGCGTTTTTACCAGCACCGCATCCCAACACGGCGGCCAGGAATCCACCCTCATCAGCTTTCACACCACCCTGCTGCACCACGGCATGATCATCGTCGGCCTGCCCTACTCCTTCACCGGACAGTTGAGCCTCGAAGAAATCACCGGCGGCACCCCCTACGGCGCCTCCACCATCGCCGGCAGCCAGGGCGAACGCCAGCCCAGCCCCAACGAACTGGCCGGAGCCCGCTACCAGGGCGCTCACGTGGCCCGCATCGCCCTCAAACTGCAGGACAGGGGTTATCACAGCGAATTCGACTGAAAAAGTCCCCGGCGGGTCGCCACAGGCGGCCCGCCGGAATATTTATCCTTTACTCTTTTTCCTTTTACTGCTCACAGCCTCCCGGCAAAACACCGCACCAGATCCTGTCAAGCTCCCAATCCGTTGTCAAACCCGCCCGTTGCTGCCAAAACTATAAAAACGTTTCATTGAGTTTTTCATTAAGAGCATATTGCCCGAACTCCAAAGGCCGCACCGCCAGAAGGGGCCGCCTGTGGCCGATCATCTTAAATTCGAACGCTACTACTGGTTTGATCGAAAGATCCGTGACGGACGCTATCCCAACGAGGCCTGTCTCGCCCGGCATTTTGAAACCTGCAACCGCACCGCCCGGCGCGCCGTCGGGTGCCACCCCAGGAGACGTTACTTGCTTACGCTTAATTTACGATTTGCCATTGTTGGGCTTTTCGGAGTCCACCGTTCTTCCAAATCAGGGATACATTCAAGCAAGAAAAAGGGGCAAGAAAAGGTGTCGGGGCAAGAAAAGGTGTCAGGTCTACACATTTGACAGAGCCGTTCCATTTGATAGGCTGAAGAAAAATTCAGTTCCAAGGAGACGATCTATGGGACGGCCGCTGCGGATTGAATTCGAGGGAGCCCACTACCACGTTACCAGCCGTGGGAACGAGCAGAAGGACATCTTCAAAAGCAGGCGGGATCGGGAAAGATTCCTCGGCTATCTGGAGTCGGCGGTGTGTCGCTATGGAGCCATCGTCCATGCCTGGTGTTTGATGACCAACCACTATCATCTCTTGCTGGAAACGCCTCGGGGCAATCTTTCCCAAATCATGCGACATGTCAACGGGGCCTACACCAACTACTTTAATGCCAAGCGCAAACGGGCAGGCCATCTGTTTCAGGGGCGTTACAAGGCCATTCTCATCGAAGCGGAGCAGTATCTTGTTGAACTCTCTCGCTACATTCACCTCAATCCCGTTCGGGCCGGAATCGTTGCCAGGCCTGAGGACTACCCTTGGTCCAGCTATGGCGCTTACGTCGATCTCCAGTCACCGGCGAAATGGCACCAAACCGAATTTATTCTCGCACATTTTGACGGCCGACCCGCCCGCTACCGTCAGTTCGTGGAAGATCTTCTGGACAAGGAGTACGAAAACCCATTAATGCAGATGGTCGCGGCAACCCTGCTGGGCAGTGAAACGTTTGTCCGGCATTTTACCGAAACGCATTTAGCCCAGAAACCCGTTGACCGGGATGTGCCCGCTGTTCGCCACCTGGCAAAACCGCTGCGCTTGGAAAAAATTTTGAACACGGTTCGGGAAACCATAACGGATGAAGTAACGGCCAGGAAAACGTCCATTTATCTGGCTCACCGATTCAGCGGCGCCCGTTTGAAAGAACTGGGAGAGCACTTCGGTTTGAGTGAGTCGGGAGTGTCTCAGGCCAGCCGCAGATATGAGGCTTTGATGGGGAAAAATGAAGTGGTGAAAAAAGAGGTTGAAGACATCATAGGGAAGCTGAGATTGTCAAGAGTGTAGACCTGACACCATTTTCTTGACACCATTTTCTACCATTTTCTAAAGTCCTCAGCGTTTGTCCGTCCTTATGACCAAACCAAAAAACAACACAACTGCAACATAAACCAAACCTGCGCGCTCTATTTCTTCTCCATCGTTCGATGCGGGGTGGTCCGGCATCGGGCATTCAATTCATGATGGAGAAAGGGAGTTCGCAATGAAGAGGATATTGTGCACCGCCGTGGCCGCACTGAGTCTGTGCGGATTTTACGGGGCCGC
>SLLR01000133.1 GCA_007134025.1 Desulfuromonadaceae bacterium
CCCCAGCCGAAGCGGCGCAGGACCAGCTCGCTCAGCAACAGCACCACATAGGAAAGGACAATCGACACCAGACACAGGGCCAGCGCGCGGGCCTCGCCGCCCGGCGTATTGGAGTAATCGTAAATGGCCAGGGGAATGGTCTGGGTAATGCCCGGAATATTGCCGGCGACAATAATAGTGGCGCCGAATTCCCCCAGGCTGCGGGCAAAGGCCAGGGACAGCCCCGCGATCATGGATGGCAGGGACAAGGGCAACACCACGGTGAGCAGGGTGTCGTACCAGGCCGCTCCCAGGGTACGGGAAGCCTGCAGCAGGCGAGGATCAATCTGCTCCATGCCGAGCCTTATGGAGCGCACCATGAGCGGCAGGCCGATCAGCGCCGAAGCGATCACCGCCGCTTTCCAGGTAAACACAATCTGAATGCCGAAACGGTCCAGCAGGCCCCCCAGCCATCCCTGGCGTCCCAGCAGCAGCAACAGCAGATAGCCCACCACCACCGGCGGCAGCACCAACGGCAGATTGACCAGGCCGTCCAGCAGGGCCTTGCCCGGCAGGCGACTAAACACCAGCACCCAGGCCAGTGCAAACCCCACGGGCAACACCAGCAATGAAGCCGCCGTCGCGACTCGAGCCGACAGCCACAGAGCCTGATAGTCTCCCGCGGAAAACTCCAGCATGACTTTCCCCCCCTTATTCCGTCAGGATAAAACCGTAAGCTGCAAAGATGGATTGGCCCGCATCGCCCAACAGAAAGTCCCGAAAGTCCGTGGCCAGGGGCTTGTCCTGTCCCGTAACGGTCAATCCCAGCGGGTACAGAATCGGTGGATAAAGTTCCTGCGGGACTTCAAACAGGACTTGTGCCCGACCGGCCAGGCGGGCATCGGTGGCATAGACAAAAGCTGCGTCCACTTCGCCGCGATCGGCATACAGCAGTGCCTGGCGTACATCCTTGGCCAGAATCAGCTGGCCGGCGGAGCGCAGTTTGGAGTACAGCCCTGTCTCCAGCAACGCCTGCTGGGCGTAACGTCCTGCCGGCGAACTTTCCGGGCTGGGGATGGCGATGCGGGCCAAGCCGGGCAGGTCCGGCAGTTGTTTGGCCGCCCCCGGTTCAGAGCCGACAACCACCAGCCGATTGGCCGCAAGCATGTGCACCTGGTCGGCCGCCACCAGTTCTTCAGCAACGACAAAATCCATCCATTCCGGATTGGCGGAGATAAAAATATCGGCCGGGGCACCGGCCGCCATTTGCCGGGCCAGAGCCCCCGAAGAGGCAAAGTTGGGCAGGATAACCGCCTCGGGATTCAGGTTCCGGAACGCGCCGATAATCTCCCTAACCGCCACGTTCATGCTGGCATTGACGGACAATCGCAGTTCTGCGGCCTGCGCCGGCCAGGGAATAGACAGGATCAGCCCAAACACCAGGGGCGTTAATAATCGAGAGACTTTGACTGTTTTGAACATGGTGCACTCCTTTGCGGATAAACGGTTACCGGCGTCAAAAACTGTCTCATGGACCTGCGGCGGCCTGTCCCGGGTTGACTGTCTTTGTCTACAAAAGGCGTCGAAAGGCCACCGCCTTGATCACCGCAAAAACCCGGCTGCCTTCCCGCAGCTCCAGTTCCGCCGCCGCTTCTTTAACCACCGTAGCTACCAGCTGTTCACCGGCACAATCGAGAACCACACCGAGCATGCCGTCGCAGGGCACCAGCTCCGCCACCGTCGCCTCCAGCAGATTGCGGGCGGACAGGGCCTCGGGATGACGTTTGAACAACAGAATGTCCTTGCTGGCCAATTCAAAGAGTCCGGGTTCACTTCCTTCCCGACGGGAAACTATCAGTTCGGTGCGGCCCCAGCGAAAGGCCTGCAGATCGCCGACCTCCCGCGATTCTCCGAGCTGCAGATGGTTGAGATAGCCGAAGTCGCAACGGGACATGCGCTCACGGGCCACCTGCTCCACATCGGCCAACCCCTGAAATGTTCCTTTTTTAAACAGCAGCATACGGTCCGTCAGCAGGCGCATTTCGTTCAGTGAATGGGCAATATACAGATACGGAATCTCAAAGCGCCGCAGCGCCTTGCGCAAAAAGGGAACAATCTGTTCTTTAAGTCCGTGGTCCAGAGCGCTCAGGGGCTCGTCCAGAATCAGCAGCTCCGGTGCGGCCAGCAACGCCCGTCCCAGGGCTACCCGTTGCCGCTCGCCGCCGGAAAGGCAGGCCACACCCCGTTCCAGCAACGCTTCCAGCTCCAGAGCCCGGGCCACTTCCTGCAGCGGTAACTTGCGGTTCCGCGGCCTGGTGCGCCGATACCCGTAGAGCAGGTTGTTGCGCACGCTCAGGTGCGGGAAAAGGTGGGCGTGCTGGAACACTACACCGACCCGGCGCTGCTCCGGTGGCAGAAAAATACCGGCACCGCTGTCCTGCAGCGACCGGCCATTGAGAACAATCCGGCCCCGGTCGGGGGTCAGCAACCCGGCGAGCAGGTTGACCAGCGTCGATTTACCGCTTCCCGAGGGGCCGAAGATGCCGACCCGGCGACCGGTCACGTCAAAGGCCGCGGAAAAGGCGAACTCTCCAAGCTGCAGATTCAGATCAACTTCCAGTTGCATGACCGACTCCACGGGGCAGTCCCGATCCGTAAGATTCAGTTAACTTCAGGCGCCTGTCTGTTCCTCCCTGACAGACGCCCATTAACAGCCACCGCCCTGCATACCGGTACAGCTCAATTTGCCGGACGTCACTGCCGGCTTCTTCAGCGCACACAGATCCATATCCTGACCGATCAGTCCGGCGGCATCGGCCCGACACTGACCGCAATGGCGGGCTTGGGTGATAATGGTTTCAGCCTGGTTGCGTATCAGCTCCATCACCCGCTCCGAAGGCCGCTCCCGGTCACTGAAAATACCCTGGGGGATCAGGGGCAGAATGTTCATCATGCTGGCGCCGAGTTTGCGGGCCGTCACCGCCAGTGGCAGGGTTTCATGGTCATTGATACCGGGAATGTAGACCGTGTTGATTTTCACCAGCATGCCGGCGGCTACCGCCGCTTCCACCCCTTCCAACTGCCGCTTCAGCAACCGCCGAGCCCCTTCCTCGCCACTCAGGCGCTGACCGTCAACACGAACCCATTGATAGATTTTAGCGCCCACCTGAGGCGACAGGGCGTTGATGGTCACGGTGACGCTGTGCACGCCCAGCTCCTGCAGATCGTCGATCCGCTCCGGCAGCAGCATGCCGTTGGTAGAGAGGCACAGCATCAGCTGGGGAAAATGTTCCTTGACCAGGCGAAAAGTCTCAAAGGTGCGTTCGTTGGCGAGGGGATCGCCGGGGCCGGCAATGCCCACCACGCGCATATTGGCCCCGCCTTCCGGGTGGGCCATGACCAGCCGCAGCCGCTCCAGGGCTTCCTCGGGGGTCAGTACCCGGCTGGTGACGCCGGGCCGGTTCTCGTTGGCGCAATCGAATTTTCGCTCACAAAATCCGCACTTGATGTTACAGCCGGGAGCCACGGGCAGATGAATGCGGCCGGCCTTGTCATGATTAGCACCAAAACAGGGATGCCCGGGATTTTTGCTGGCCGAGGTGCACTGTTTTTCAGACATGCAGCTTCTCCTTTCGAAACCTGAAAAATAAAAAAGCCCGCAGGAACACTCCTGCGGGCTTCATTGCCGGTAAAAAACATGGCACTTCGTTGTGCCTTTGTTCTACGAAAGATTCCGAGCCAACACCCCCGGAAAAAAGAAGGGGCTGAAAGCGAATCAACTTTCGGCCCCACATCACGGAGCACACTGTTTTGGTTGTACCCGGAAACCGTTTCTGACTCGATACGATGCACTCTGTGTGCCAACTGAAAAACGCGCTCTAAAAAGGGAAAAAACCGGGCAGGCAGCCTTTTCGGTAAGGCAGACCTGCCCAAGGTGACGGCACCGGTTTATTTATAGATAAATTTTTGGGCAGAAGTGTGAAGTGTTACTCGCTTCCGACGGAGAACAGCAACCAGGCTTCGCGCAACGCCTCGTCCACCTCTCTCTGCGCGGTATAGACCTGAATACCTTCCTCGGCCAGGGACATGCGAGGCAGGTCGCCGATCTGCCGACAAACAACCGCCCGGCAGCCTTTCAGGGCCCGGGCGATGGCCGCAAAACGTTGCTCATGAAGACTGTGGGTGGGATCGCTGGCGCAGTACTGGGTCACTTCCACGGTTCCTGCCCGATGAATTGCGTCCCTGGCCACGTCGTAGAGGCTGAAGGTCGAGGTCTTACCGAAGTGAAGATCCACTGTTTTCTGGTTGCTGGTCGCCACGGCGATGCGCATGGGCCACATCCTTTCCCGCAGAGGGCCTTGGCAGAAGGGTCTCGGAAGCTTCAGACGCGGCGCCTGGTGTTCCGAGACCCTCACTGATCAGCTACAAAGGCCCTCTTGCCTGGTTCAGATTTCCAGAGGTTTGAATGAAAAGGCTTTTTTGGGGCAGGTCACTCCGCAGGCGGCACAGCCGATACAGTTGCCCGGCCTGGCAACGACCATGAACATGCGGGCCGAATCTTCTTCGTCAATTTCCTCAAAATCAAACACTTTGCGGGAACAGACCTTGTAACAGCGGCCGCAGCCGAGACACTTCTCATCGTCAATCGCTACGATAAAAGTCGGCGTCCAGTCATTGCCGTCCAGAGTCTTACCGGTGTAATAGGCCATCTGATCTCTCCTGTACGTTTTTGATGATATGGTGGTGTCCCCCGACCTTTCAGGCGGTCTGTTCGTCTTTAAGCAGGGCCTTGCGCAGCCAGGGCGGAGGATTGTTGTTCAATACCTGCTGGAGTTTTTCAACCACCTCGGGAATGTTTTCCTCTCCCTTGCTTTTTAACGGATGAATCCGGTGCGCCACCAGCTTGGCCGCTGCCGGACCGCCGATCTGGGTAACGTAAACGAGGGCGCAGCCCTGCAGGGCGGCGAGGCGGGCCTTGATCTTGTCCTCACCGTCATCGCCCTCGGCCTGCACTTCAATGAAGCCGATAAAATCCGCCTGATTTGGCCGCACTTCCCAGAGGGAGAATTTCTCCGCCCAACCGAAATGCTGATCGATGTGATGGTTGTCGCTGCTTGCAAAGGCTACTTTCATGATGAATCCTCTCTTGACCGAGGTTTTGACCAGGGTCAGTCGTCGCGGCAGGGTCACGAAGGATCCTCCCCGGTTCCTGGATTCCCGGCAACTGCCAAGAGTCCCGGTTCCGGCGCGGTTGCCGGCCGGACAGCCTCTACTGTCCGGCCGTAACGGAAGGTCTTAGCGCATCAGTTCAAAGTTGCGGTCCTCGCAGGTGTCATCCACCTGGTCGAGGAGGCTGTTGACGATCCAGGTCACCAGATTGATGGTGCCCTGATAGCCGATCGTGGGATAGCGGTGCAGATTGACCCGGTCCATGATCGGATAGCCGACCCGGATCAGCGGAATCCCCATGTCCCGGGTGATGAATTTACCGTGGCCGTTACCGATCAGGGCATCGACCGGGTCGGTGGCCACCAGGCTGCGCAGATGCCACAGGTCCTTGTTGAGCCAGATGTTGCAGCCGGCCCCGAAGGGCGAGCTGTCCAGCACTTTCTGAATTTCCTTGGCAAACTTCTTGTGTACCCGGCTGCAGAGAATGTGGTAGGGCCGGGCTCCCATTTCGAGAAGGAAGGAAACCATGCCGATCAACCAGTCGGGATCGCCGTAGAGGGCAAACTTCTTGTTGTGCATATACTGATGGGCGTCGGTCATGGCGTCCACGGCCCGACCCCGTTCGGCCCTGAGTTCGGCGGGAACCGCCTTGCCGAACAGTTCGGAGATCTTCATCAGCAAAGCGTCGGTATTGTTCACCCCGATGGGCATGTCCAGAACCTCTACCGGGGCTTCGGTGTTGGCCGAGAGCCACTTCACCGTCTCCTTGGTGGCCAGCTTCTGCAGAGAGATGGTGGCCTTGGCGTTGAGCGCTTCGGCTGCTTCGGCCAGCGGGGTGCCGCCGGGATAGGGGTGATAGGTGCCGTCCAGAGGCGCATCAAAGGATTCGGAAATATCCGCCAGCAGGGTGCAGGGAACATCGAAAGCCTTCAGCATCCGCTTGTATTCCCGATAATTGCCGGTGCAGGTGTCGAAACCGGGAATCAGGTTGAGTCGGCCGTTGTCCTGGCCCTCGACCTTCTTACCGGCCGTCAGACACTCCAGAACGCTCTTGAGCATCGCGTCGTAACCCTGCACATGACTGCCGTTAAAGCTCGGCGTGTTGGCATAGGGAATCGGAAAGTCCGCCGGCACGATCCCTTCGTTACGGGCATTCTGAATAAAGGCGTTCAGGTCATCGCCGATCACTTCCGGCATGCAGGAGGTAAAAACCGCCATCATCTTGGGCTTGTACAGGGCCAAGGCGTTTTCCAGACCCTCGTGCAGGTTGTTCTGGCCGCCGAACACAGCACCGTCTTCGGTCATGGCGTCGGAGACCGCGGGGGCTGGCTCACGGAAGTGGCGGTTCAGGCTGCTGCGGTAGTAGGAGGCACAGCCCTGGGAGCCGTGTACGAAAGGCAGGGTCCCTTCGAAACCGTGGGCTACCAGCTGCGCACCAAGGGGCTGACAGGCGTGGGCGGGATTAACCACCAGGTGCTCCCGGGCCAGATTTTTCTCTTTGTATTCTTCACTGTTGATCCATTCCTTGATTCGAGCCACTTCTTCCGGAGTGGTTTCAGTAACTTTTTTAATGGCAGCTTCACTCATGGTGATGACTCCTTTATGATGCCAGGGTGCCAAAGGCGGCAGAGGCCCGTTCAACGCCTCTGCCGGCACTTGGGCATCCTTATGCGTGTTTAAAAAGGCGATTTGACCAATTTCCAGGTCGGGCTGTTGATGGCCATGTCCATATCCCGAGCGAAAATCGGGAAGCCGTCATAGGCATGGTAGGGCCCGGAGTAGTCCCAGCTGTGCATCTGCCGGAAAGGAACACCGGCCTTCTGAAACACATATTTCTCCTTGACGCCGCTGGCCACCAGGTCGGGACGGAACTCCTCGACCCATTTTTCCAGTTCGATTTCCGAGGCGTCGTCAAAGATCAGGGTGCCTTTGTCCATCTCGGGATAGGTCTTGTCGTAGTCGTCGGTATGGGCAAATTCGTAACCGCTGGCGATGACCTTCATGCCCAGGTCCTCATAGGCGCCGATGGTGTGACGGGGGCGCAGGCCGCCGACAAAGATCAGCACCCGTTTACCTTCCAGCCGGGGACGATACTCGTCAATAACTTTCTGCATTTCCACATTATGCCGAGCGATGACTTCCTCGGCTTTTTGCTGAATTTTTTCGTCGAATCGCGCCGCGATGGCTCGCAGGCTTTCGGCAATTTTGGTCGGACCAAAGAAGTTGAACTCCATGTTCGGGACGCCGTACTTTTCTTCCATGATTTTGGCCATGTAGTTCATGGATCGGTAACAGTGAATCAGGTTCAGCTTGACCTGGTGAGTGGCGGCGATGTGCTCGATCTGGCCGTCACCGGTCCAGACCGCCTTCACGTTCAAGCCGATCTCCTCCAGAACCTTTTTCGAGGCCCAGGCGTCGCCGCCGATGTTGTAATCACCGATGATGGCCACGTCGTAATCGCCAATCGGCTCGGAAAATTCCCGAGTACCGATGACGTAATCCCGAATCGTGTCGTTGGAAATATGGTGCCCCAGGGACTGGCTGACTCCACGGAAACCTTCGCAGTTACAGGGAATGACGGGGATGTCCAGTTCCTTGGAGGATTCCTTGGCGACGGCGTTGATATCGTCGCCGATCAAGCCGACAGGACATTCGGAAAGCACTGAGATGCCCTTGGCCAAGGGGAAAAGCTCCTTGGCTTCGCGGCACAGCACTCCAAGTTTCTTGTCGCCGCCGTAAACGATGTCCCGCTCCTGAAAGTCGGAAGTGAACTGCATGGCGCTGAACACATCGACACCACTGGTCCCATCCACCAGGTTGCGGCGGGTTCCCCAACTGTAATAACCACAGCCGACGGGACCGTGGGAAACGTGCACCATGTCGCGAATCGGCCCCCAGACCACCCCTTTGGCCCCGGCATAGGCGCAACCGCGGGCGCTCATGACGCCGGGAACGGTCTTGCGGTTGGAGCGAATCGCGCAGCCGGCGTCGTCGGGATCATTGGCCGACATGTGCGGCGCCCTTTTTTTGCGGGCTTTTTCCGGGTAGAGATCGAGAGTTTTCTCGACCATGGACTGAGTTTTTTCCTTGGTAATTCCTTCTAAGGGATTATTTTTACTGGTTTTTTCCATGATTATCGACTCCATGCGAAAGTACCTGTAGTAAGGGGGCAAAGCGAACTTTCTGTCACCCGATCACCCTGCCCCCTGCCTGACCCGTCGATTAAGCGTTTTCGGCCTTGCCGATGATGGTCTCATCCTCTGCCTCGATGATGCCGAATTCCATCAGCAGCTCTTCCAGATCGTCAATTTCTATGGGAGTGGGGACGACCAGCATTTCATTTTCGTCAATCTTGCGGGCCAACTCCCGATACTCCTGGGCCTGCTGGTGCTCCGGAGAGTACTCGATGACGGTCATGCGTCGCAGCTCCGCACGCTGTACCTGATTGTCGCGGGGCACGTAATGAATCATCTGGGTGCCGAGGCGGGCAGCCAGGGCTTCGATGAGCTCTTTTTCCTTGTCCGTATTGCGGGAGTTGCAGATCAGTCCGCCCAGCCGCACGCTGCCCGAAGAGGCGTACTTGACGATCCCTTTGCAGATGTTGTTGGCGGCGTACATGGCCATCATTTCGCCGGAGACAACGATATAGATCTCCTGGGCCTTGTTCTCGCGAATCGGCATGGCGAAGCCGCCGCAAACTACGTCCCCGAGAACGTCGTAGAAAACAAAGTCGAGGTCTGGAGTGTAGGCGCCTTCTTCTTCCAGAAAATTGATGGCGGTGATGACCCCGCGGCCGGCACAGCCGACCCCGGGTTCCGGGCCGCCGGATTCAACACAGCGGACACCGGCGTAGCCTTCCCTCAACACATCTTCCAGCTCCAGGTCCTCGACGGTGCCGAGCTCACGCACTTTGTCCATGACCGTTTCCTGAGCCTTGGAATGCAGAATAAGACGGGTCGAATCGGCCTTGGGGTCGCAGCCGATAATCAGGATTTTTTTGCCCATGGCCGCCAGACCGGCTACCGTATTCTGGGTGGTGGTGGATTTGCCGATGCCGCCTTTGCCGTAAATTGCAAGTTGTCTGAGTTTCTTCGCCATGATGTGACTCCTTTTTTTTAAGGTGGTGAATGTTTCAGGGTGAAATCGGCTTCGGCCGGTTGCTCAACGAAAAGCCGTAATCTGAATAAAAAACCCCACCCGGACCATCCGGATGGGGCGCCATTACCCCGAAAAACGCCGCCATGGCGTTTATCGAACCTGCTGCGGTTGTACAAAAAACAGAAAGCCCGACAGGGAATTCTCACCTGCGGGCTTCGTTGCCGTTCAATGTCCGGTCACATCGTTGTGTCCGGCATTTGTCTTCTTACTTATGCAGACGGTGTGCCAAAAACACCATTCCTTGCCAAAAGCGGATTTTATCGGCCCTGAAGAGCTACTGAAACTTTTTGGCTTCCCTGCCGTTTGTTTTTTTGCCTAAAAATAAAGCAGGGCATGACAGGTGATCAAAAAAAACGGGCACAAGGTTAGCGCCCTTCTGCAGTTCCGGGCCGATGAAAGATCGGCGCAAGATCCAGCAGCCGCACCACCTGGCCGTCGATCTCGTCACGGACTTTGGGATCGAGGACTTTCAGCCACTTTTTAGGTAGCGCCTCGAGGCCATAAAAAGCTCCGGCGATCATCCCGGCGATGGCGCCGGTGGTATCCGCATCCCCCCCCTGGTTGACCACCGCCACCAGGCATTCCTCAAAATTGGCGGTACCGAAAAAATAATGGAAAACGGTCTGCAGGGTTTCCACCACATAAGCCGAGGCACCGCCCCGATAGTTATGATACTGAAATTTTGGATGTGCAGCGATCAACTCCCGAACAATGCCGTGCAGAGCGGGCCGATCGGCGCCCAATATAGCCTGCTGTACCAGTCGACCGATGGTAATACAGGCGGCATCGGAAAGCCGGTTGTTGTGGGTCAGATGGGCCTGCTCCACGGCCAGCCGGGCAAGCAGCGCTTCATTCCCCAGGGTAAAAAGCGCCACCGGCGCCATGCGCATGGCCGCACCGTTGCCTGCATCCCAGTCGCTGTATTCTTTGCCCAACTCCTGCTTGAGGATGTACCGACTGATACTTCGGCGACAGGTAGCGCCCACATCGACGGGCTTGGTTTTGAGCCATCGGGCAAAATGTTCCATCACGCAACGGGCACTCCAGCCGCCGGTTTCATCGATGGCCCGTCCGATACAGAGACTCATCTGGGTGTCGTCCGTCACCTCACCGGCCTTGAGGTTCAGCCAGCCGCCGCCAGTGATACGGTTGTGCACCTTGTGCCGGTAGCGAATCTCACCGGGCAGCAGAAACTCCGTGGTGGCTCCCAGGGCGTCGCCGAGGGCCATCCCGAGAAAAGCGCCTCGGGCTCGTTGGACCACGTCCTGTCTGTCAAAAACTGCAGATAGGGCTTCAGCCACCAATCATCACCTCGACTTCGTGTTCGCCGCCGATGAGCAGGTACTCTTCCTCGCCCTGGAGTTGCGCGGTCGGCAGCAGTTTGCTGAAAAAAACCACCTTTGCCAGAGGCGCCCGGGTCTTGAGAACTCGCGTACCGAACTCCCAGGCCCGTTCAAAGTCCGTGGTAAAGGAATTCAGGTTGTTCAGAAGCATCAGGCAGTGGTGTTTGTCCTTCTTTTCCAGAATCACGTGTTCGGCAAAATCGTAAACGCCCCGATACAACAGGATGTGTCGTTGCTCCGGAAAACGCCTGCGCAGTTCGTACTGGGTAAACTCGTACAGCACGTCAAGCTGCTGATGGATGGCACTGGTGCGCGCAGCTCCCCTCATGCGTTGCACAAGGTAGTGAAAATAGCCTTCCGAATGGGGATCTCCCACGGGCACCTGGTGGTAGGTAGGGCGCAGGCCGAAACGGCTTTCCACCCAGCCCTTGAGAACCGCGCCTTCCCGACTGTTGGAATCGAACATCCAGCCCCTTAAAAAACGCAGGTAACTGTTTTTCAGGCTTTTTCTTCCGGAAACAGAGGATTGCTCCCGCCACTGGTGAAGCTGAAAGGTGACGTCCATGAAATCGTTGAACAGCTTGGCTCGTTTTTCGAGACAAACTTCCTCATCGAGACGCTCGAACAGCAGCCGATTGGCTTGGCGCACTCCCTGGATTTCCAGGGGCTGAGGGTGGCGGTTGAAGTGGTGGGATGCAATAGCCCAGGGTGGAATATTGCACAGGTTCAAGGAGGCAATCGACATCAGCCGGCCATGTCGTCGGCAAGCAGTATCGCTTCGGCAATCTCCCGCAGGCTCTTGCGTTTGTTCATGGCCATCTTTTGAATCCGGCGGTACGCCTCTTCTTCACCGTGCCCTCTTTTCATCAATACGCCTTTGGCCTTTTCAATCACTTTGCGAGCCTCCAGGGTGCCCTTAAGCTTGTCCACCTCGTCCCGCAGACGCGCTTCACAGACATAGTGGTGAATGGCCAGATCGACCGCCGGAAAAAATTGTTCCTCCCGAAAGGGCTTGACCACATAACTCATCACCCCGGCCCGCCGCGCCGCTTCAACGGTTTTCGGGTCGGTTTTTCCCGTCAAAAGAACGATCGGCGCCGGAGCCTTTTCGCCTATTATTTCGGCAGCGGCAAGACCATCCATGACCGGCATTCCCACATCCATGACGATCAATAAAGGTTTGTGTACCAAGGCCAGGTCGACGGCCTGCTGCCCATTTTCCGCCTCAAGAATATGAGTAAACCCGTAACCTTCCAGCGCTTTTACCACCTGACGGCGATTTTCGGCCTTATCGTCAACCACCAATGCTGTTTTCACAAAACACTCCTTCAACCGGATTTGGCTTGGCTTCAAAGGGATAAGACGGATCTTCCTCCGACGGTTCTGCACATTCAATGCCGTCGCGAAACAGTCCGCGGCCGATCAGTAACGCTGCGATCCTTACAGGCGGCAACCAGTTTTTAACCCGAGTCTCACCGTGGTCGAGGCAATCAGGCGACGCCCATAATAGCCTGTTACAGCTTGACCCCTGCCGAAAGATAGGGCAATTTAGCCCTTATCGCCTTCGGTAAGCTGCCGTGAATAAACACCTTCGTGTTGTTTCCCAAGCTTTCCGGAATCCGAAGGGAATGCTGGTTTGGCCACAAAGGAGAAAACATGTCTGCGGAAAACACCCTGGGAGCCCGCCTGCGCCGCTTGCGGGAGGACAGGAATCTGAGCATTGAAGCACTGGCCGAAAAAAGCCGCTGCCACGGCGACCAGATCCGGCACATCGAACAGGGCGCGCTGATCCCTTCACTGACCCCGCTGATCGCTCTTTCCCGGGCGATGGGCGTGCGCCTCGGTACCCTGCTGGACGACGCACCGGTAGACGGTCCGGCGATCTTTCAGCCCGAACAGGCACCCTCCGTGATCCGCTTCTCGGGCAAGGACCCCGCGGCCAGCGGCAGCAACCTGGACTTCTACTCCATGGCCGCCGGCAAAAAGGATCGCCACATGGAGCCCTTTCTCGTCCATGTCAAACCCCGAAGCGGTCAGACGCCGCCTCTGTCGGGCCACGAAGGGGAGGAATTCATCTACGTGGTTTCCGGCGCGATCCAGGTCAACTACGGCAAAACTTCCTATACCCTGGAGGCTGGTCAGAGTATCTATTACGATTCGATCGTTCCTCACGACGTGCAGGCTGCCGGCGACCGGAACGCCACGATTCTGGCCGTCGTCTACATGCCCGGCTAGGAGCAATGAATCATGCCCTATACGAATAAAACCATCGGCAGCTTTTTCGAAGAGCAGGTGCGACGGTTGCCGGATCACGAATTCCTGGTCTATCCCGACCGCAACCTGCGCTTTACCTTCAGCCAGTTCAACGAGCGGGTCGACCGGTTGGCCAAGGGACTGCTGGCCATCGGCCTGGACAAGGGTGATCATGTGGGAATCTGGGCCACCAACGTTCCCGACTGGGCCACTTTCATGTTTGCCACGGCAAAAATCGGTGCGGTGCTGGTGACCATCAACACCCACTATCGCCGTTTCGAGCTGGAGTACCTGGTCAGGCAGGCCGACCTCAAGGCGCTGGCGCTCATCGACGGTTTTCGCGATCACGACTATCTGCAGACCGTCAATGAACTGATACCGGAACTGGCCACCTGTGAAAGAGGCCGGCTGCACAGCGAAAAGTTTCCCTCTTTGCGCCATGTCATCTTCATCGGCCAGCAGAAGCACCGGGGCCTGTTCACCACCCGGGAGATGATGATGCTGGGAGAATATTGCGGCGACGAGGACCTGGAACGGGTCAAAAACTCCCTCGATGCCCATGATGTCATCAACATGCAGTACACTTCGGGCACCACCGGCTTTCCTAAAGGGGTGATGCTCAGTCACTACAACATTCTCAACAACGGCTACTTTATCGGCGAACGGCAGAAGTTCACCGAACAGGATCGCCTCTGCCTGCCGGTTCCCATGTTCCACTGTTTCGGCTGCGTGCTCGGCATCATGGCGGCCCTGATCCACGGCACCACCCTGGTGCCGCTGGAGTTGTTCGACCCACTGTTGGTGCTGGCGGCGGTACAGAAAGAACGCTGTACCGCCCTCTACGGCGTACCGACCATGTTCATTGCCGAACTGGCCCACCCCATGTTTGACCTGTTCGATCTCCGTTCCCTGCGTACCGGCATCATGGCCGGTTCTCCCTGCCCCGAGGAAACCATGCGGCAGGTGATGGAGAAGATGCATTGTCGTGAAATCACCATCGCCTACGGCCTTACCGAAGCTTCACCGGTCATCACCCAGACCCGCACCGACGATTCCATGGCCCAGCGCACCGGCACCGTCGGCGCCGTACTGCCGGAGATCGAGGTTAAAATTATTGATCCGGAGACCGGCGACACCCTCCCTGCCGGTGCCCGGGGTGAACTGTGTTGCCGAGGCTATAATGTCATGAAGGGCTATTACAACATGCCCGAGCAGACCGCCGAAGCTATCGACGCCGACGGCTGGCTGCATTCCGGCGACCAGGCCGAGGTCGATGACGAGGGGTACTATCGCATCACCGGCCGCATCAAGGACATGATCATTCGGGGCGGGGAAAACATCTATCCTCGGGAAATCGAAGAATTTTTCTACACCATGGAAGGCGTACTCGATGTGCAGGTGGTGGGGATTCCCGATGAGAAATACGGCGAGGTGGTGGGAGCGTTTATCATCCGCCGCGAGGACGCCGATGTCACCGAAGAAGATGTGATCGACTTCACCCGCAACCGGATCGCCCCCTATAAAAAGCCCAGGCACGTGTTTTTTGTGGAAGGCTTTCCCCTCACCGCCAGCGGTAAAATTCAAAAATACCGGCTTCGGGAAATGGCCTGCGAGAGGCTGGGTATCGCGATGAACGATTTTTCGGGGTCGTCACCGAAAACCTAGCCATTATGGCCAGCAACAGCCTGCGCAGCCAGGGTACAGGCGACCAAAAGAAAACCGCCGGAAAAAAACAGCCCGACAAGGTTCTTTCAGGCGGCCTTGAACCGGCGACTATCGGGCGCAGTCCGAAGGGTCGCCTTTTAGTTTGAGCAGAGCGTGCTCCAGGGCCGGCAACACCACCGCCAGGTTTTCGCGAACCCCCCTGGGACTGCCGGGTAGGTTAACAATCAGGGTTTGGCCTCGAACCCCCGCGACGGCCCGGGAAAGCATGGCGTGGGGGGTCACCTGAAGACTCGCGGCGCGCATGGCTTCCGCCATCCCCGGCACCTGCCAGTCGATGACCCGCAGGGTCGCCTCGGGCGTGACATCCCGGGGGCTCATGCCGGTCCCGCCGGTGGTGAGGATCAGATCCAGTTTGTGGCTGTCGACCCAATTCACCAGAACCTCCACAATCTGATCCGAATCGTCAGCCACCACCCGGTACTGTTCAACAGTGCCGAGGGGAGTGATCATTTCCCGAATGACCTGACCGCTGAGATCTTCCCTCTCACCCCGGGAGCCCTTGTCGGAAAGGGTCAGAATGCCGATTCTGAAGGTCTCGGGCGTTTTCACAGCACCTCCCAGGAACCCTCAACCACCTCGATGGCATCTCCGGTCGCCACTGCGCCACCTTTCAGTACACGGGCAAAGACCCCCTCTCGAGGCATGACGCAGTCGCCGGCCTGATAGTAAATCTCACAGCGCTCATGACAGACCTTGCCGATCTGAGTAATTTCCACCAGGGCTTCAGCACCGATCCGCAACCGGCTGCCCACCGGCAGGGCACAGAGATCGACCCCGCGGGTGGTTAAATTCTCGGCAAAATCTCCCGGTGCCACATCCAGACCCTTGGCCTGCATTTTTTCGATACTCTCCATGGCCAGCAGGCTGAGTTGACGATGGCCGTCTCCGCCATGGCCGTCCCCCACCAGACCCAGATCCTTGAGCAGCACTCCCCGGCCGACATCCTGTTTCCGTCCGCCTTTGCCAGGGCTGGTACAGACGGCGATAATTTTTGCCTCGATCATCATTATCTCCTGAATATATAAAGAAAGGTGGTGGCGTCCCGAAACACGCCGCGAGGCGTTGTCAAAAGACCCATGAAGGCCGGCTCTCCGGCAGGGCTGAGTCCCTATCTTTTATTGGCCCTGGCAGCCAGCATGCGTCGGGCGTTGGTTGCGATCACCTGTGAAACTTCCCGGCTTTTGCCGAGGGTTTTCAGGTCCCGTTCGGAAAGAATGCTCATGAATCGCAGAGCCAGTGCCGGAGGGGTGCGGGGATGGACCACCAGGGCCTGTTTGATGGTGTTGTTCTTCATCCACTCCCGGTTCAAGGTGATCATGCGAATCAGTTCCTCGTTGCTGCTTTTGTTGTTGGCGACGGCCAGCACTTCCCCGTCGCTGATGCGGGGATTTTTCAAAACCGCCGAGCAGACCAGCTTGTTGTTTTCCCGAATCAGCAACTTGCGCCATTCCTTGTCGCCAGTCAGTGCGGCCTTTACTTTTTCGGCGATTCCCAACTGCATGATCTGCTGATAGGCCGACAGGTTTTCCTCTTCGATCTCCCCTTCCGTCGGTTCTTCCTGCAAATCGCTGCGGTCGCCGACCCGCGCCGCCAATTCATCAAAACGGACCAGCCAGGAACTTTCAGCCGCCGGGTTTTCCCTGATGGCCTCCCGCAAACCTTCGACTCCGCTGTCCACATGGCGTTCAATGAGGTAGCTCAGCACGTCGCTGTTACAGGTTCGGGCCACCATCAGCAGGGTCTGCCAGGCCAGTCCCGGATTGTCCAGAAGCAGCACCAACACCGACGCCTCGTCGCTGCGCTGGCGGGCCAGAAAATCCAGAACCTGGGGAGGCATTTCGCCGTCGCACAGCAGCGGAACCAGCCGATAGGGAGGCATGCTTTTCAGGGTACCCACGGCCAGTTCCCGTACCTCGTCGGTGCCCCGGTGGGCCAGCAGAAACAGCGCCATAAGTTCTTCCTCATTGCATAACTGCACCTTACCGGCGGCCACGGCACGCTGTTCCTCGAGGGAACTTTCTGCTCCGATCAATTGAGCGAGTCTGGGCGATACTTTCAGTTTTCGATCGGTATTGAGATCTTTCATGATCAACTCATCTCATTTGCAGCCTGGAAGATGCGTCATTTTAACCCTTTGTCCCTTTCAGTCAAGGGCAACGTCAAACCAGATCCCCACGCAAGGACCTGTTGAAGAGGATGTGAGAACAAAACGCCCCCCGGCAGGTCGTCGAGGGGCGTTTTGTTCTTCCGTACGGTGTCGATACCGCCGGACGCTTCACAAGGTTAATCCTGGGGCTTGAGCTCTTCCAGCAGCTTCTGCATGTTTTGCGGAGGCACTTCCTGATAGTGCGAGAACTCCATGGTAAACATCCCCCGGTCGGAGGTCATGGAACGCAATTCGGGAGCATACTTGAGCACCTCGCTGAGGGGGACCTGGGCGCTGACGACCTGGTTGCCAATCTTCGGTTCCATTCCCAGAACCCTGCCCCGGCGGGAATTCATGTCGCCGATGACATCACCGACGCAGTCGTCGGGAACCGTGATCTCCATCTGTACAATCGGTTCGAGCAGGACCGGGCTGGCCATCTCCGCGCCCTTCTTGAAGCCCATGGAGCCGGCAATCTTGAACGCCATTTCGGAAGAATCGACGGTATGAAAAGACCCGTCGTACAGGGTCGCCTTGAAATCCACAGTAGGATAACCGGCCAGAACCCCTTTTTCAGAAGCCTCGAGAATCCCCTTTTCAACCGCTGGAATGTACTGGCGAGGGATCGCGCCGCCAACAATTTTATCCACAAACTCAAACCCCGCACCTCGGGGCAGCGGTTCGATCTCCAGCCATACATCGGCATACTGGCCACGACCGCCCGATTGCTTCTTGTACTTGCTCTGCAACTGGGCCTTACCCTTCAGGGTCTCCCGATAAGGTACTTTCGGCGCCTTCAGCAGGACTTCGACGTTGAATTTCCGTTTGAGTTTTTCGATGGTCACTTCCACATGAATCTGCCCCATGCCGGACAGGATCAGTTGCTTGGTCTCCTCGTCCCGCCGGACGGTCAGCGCCGGGTCTTCTTCAACCAGCTTGTGCAGCGCGGCATTGATCTTGTCCTCGTCATTCTTGCTCGCGGCCTCCAGAGCAAAGGAAATGACCGGCCTGACCGGCTCGGGAAAATCGTAGACGATGGGCCTGGAACCGTCGCACAAGGTGTCGCCGGTGGCAGTCTCCTTGAGTTTGGCCACCGCGACGATGTCTCCCGGTCCGGCTTCCGCTACCGGCCTCTGGTGTTTGCCGTTGAGCATGAACAACTGGCCGACACGCTCCACCGCTTCCTTGTTGGCATTGTAAAAGTTGCTGTCGGTTTTGACGGATCCGGAATAAATCCGCAACAGGGTCAGCTGCCCGGTATAGGGGTCGCTGATCGTCTTGAAAACCAGAGCGGAAAAGGGAGCATCTTCGCTGGGAAGGCGTTCTTCCAATTCTTCGGTCTTGGGGTTGTTGCCGGCCTGGGAAGGGCAGTCCACAGGCGCCGGAAGACACCAGTTGACATAATCGGACAGCTCGCTGACCCCGGCGTTTTTCACGGCACTGCCGGCCAGCACCGGCATGAAGCTGCCGGCCAGAGTGCCGGCCCGCAACCCCTGCAAAAGTTCCTCCTCGCTGAGGGTTTCCTCTTCCAGATATTTTTCCATCAGCTCATCCAGGGTCTCGGCGACCGCTTCCATGAGCATGAAACGCCGGGTCTCGGCTTCGTCCTGAAGATCCGCCGGAATCTCCCCGATGTCGCTGCCGCCGCTGCCATCGTCCCTGAACAGGTGTGCTTTCATGGTGACCAGATCCACGATGCCACGAAAATTGTCTTCAGCGCCGATGGGCAGAGTGACCGCCACCGCCGGCAGGCCAAGGTTTTCGGACATGCTGCTCATGGCTTTGTCGAAATCGGCCCGCTCCCGATCCATCTTGTTGACGAAGGCGATGGTGCGCACCCCGAATTCCCGGCACCAGTCCATGATCTTTTGCGTCTGTGGCTTGACCCCCGACAGGGCCGAGACCAGCAGAACCGCTCCGTCCACGGCGCGCAGGGCATTACGGGTCTCGTGAAGGAAGTTGGCATAACCCGGCGTGTCGAGTATCCGCAACTGGTGCTCCCGCCATTGGCAGTGGGCAACGCTGGCACTGATGGAGATATTGCGCTTGATCTCCTCCGGCTCGAAATTCATCCAGGATGAACCGTCATCGACCCGCCCCAGTCGATCGGTGACTCCGCTGTTGAACAGAACCGCCTCGACCAGAGAGGTCTTGCCCGCGCCGCCATGTGCAATGACCCCGAAATTCCTCACCTTTGCCGTGTCGTACTTTCCCATGGTCTCTCCCTTCCTTTCCCGGTCAAGGGAACTCGTTTAAGGATCGCTTTGCAGGAAACAACGCATTCTATCCACAGGGCGGCAGTCCGCCGCCGGATGGTTATGATAAGATGGTTCGTTCGTGACCGGCTTCGTGCCGCTGTTCTGTCAGGCCTTGTTGCGCAGATAGAGAATTCGCAGGCCTTCCAGGGTTAAAAAGGGTTCAACTTCCTGAATCGTCTGAGACGCGGGGGCGATGGTCAGGGCCAGACCGCCGGTGGCCAGCACCAGGGGGTTTTCCCTGGATTCCTGGCGCATTCGGCCGACGATACCGTCCACCAGACCCACATAACCGAAAAATAAACCGGCCTGAATGCTGTTGACCGTGTTCTTGGCGATCACCTGGGGCGGCCGGGCGAACTCCACCCGAGGCAGTTTGCTGGCTCGCTGAAACAGGGCCTCGGCAGAGATGTTCAGACCGGGAGCGATGGCGCCGCCTTGATATTCACCGTTGGCAGAAACCATGTCGAAGGTCGTGGCTGTACCGAAATCCACGATAATCAGGCTGCAGCGGCGCTTTTCGTAAGCGCCCACGGCGTTGACGATCCGGTCGGCGCCGACCTCCCGCGGGTTGTCGTAGTGGATCGGCATGCCGGTCTTGATTCCCGGTCCGATCAGGTAGGGCGAACGGTCGAAATATTTGCGGCAAAGTCCTTCCAGAGCTTCTTTGGCCGGCGGCACCACGCTGGAAATGATCACATCGTCAATGGCCGACATGGAGATACCACCCAACCGCATCAGCTCGTGAATAATCATGGCGTATTCGTCCACGGTCCGGGTTTTGAGCGTGGTGATCCGCCAGTTCTGCATCAGTTCGTCGTCCCGGTACAGGCCGAGCACGGTATTGGTGTTGCCGACATCGATGACCAGAAGCATAACAATGCGGTTCCTTTTTCAAAAAACTACAGAGGCCGAACATCTCCGGCCAGAATCCGCTTGACCGAATCATCGGCCAGACGCAGCAGCAAGGCCCCTTCTCCATCCAGTCCGAGAACACGGCCGCGGCAAATTCCCGCCTGTTCGCTGACCTCGACCTGCTGGCCGGTCAGATCGAAATAATCCTGCCAGGCCTGCAGGATCGGCTCAAAACCCTGCTCGAGATAGAGGGCATAAAGCTTGTCCAGTTGCCTCAACAGGGCACAGGTCAACAATCTGCGGGAAACCGTGCTACCCGTTTCCAGGGCCAGGGACGAAGCAGGATAACGCAGATCTGCAGGAAACTGATCGGCTGTCATATTGATATTGATGCCGATGCCGAGAACAAGGTAACGGATTCGCTCCGTTTCGGCATCAAGTTCGTTGAGTAGACCGGCCACTTTGCGACCGGACAGCAGCACGTCGTTGGGCCATTTCACGGTCGGCCTCAGGCGAGTCATTTCAGCGATGGCGCGGGCCACGGCGGCAGCCGAAAGAAAGGTCAGTTGCGGAGCCTGCCGGGGAGCAATGGAGGGACGCAGCACAATGGAGGCATACAGATTGACCCCCGGCGGGGAGACCCAGTGCCGGCCCAGCCGACCTTTTCCGGCCTTCTGGGCTTCGGCGATCACTACCGTACCTTCGACGGCGCCCTCCCTGGCCAGAGCATGGGCCCGGTCATTGGTGGAGTCGGTCTCGGCGAAGTAAACCAGTTCACGGCCGATCACTTCGGTTTCCAGTTCGGTACGGATTTCCGCCGGCAGCAGCAGATCCGGCGAGCCGTGCAGACGGTAGCCCCGGGCCGTCACCGCCTCGATGCGGTAACCCAGGGAACGTAACTGTTCGATATGTTTCCACACCGCAGTCCGTGAGACTCCCAGAACCCGGCTGATCTCGGCACCAGACAGATAAGCGCCCTGCTGTTGCTGAAACAGCTTCAAAATCTGTAGTTGCCGGGCCTGTTGGCTCATAAATTCTCTGGCACCTGTAGGCTACTGAAACAACATGGAAATATCGACGGCGGGACTGGAATGGGTCAGGGCACCGACGGAGATGAAATCAACCCCGGTTTGGGCAATGGCCCGCACCGTCTTGAGGGTGACGCCGCCGGAAGCTTCGGTCAGGGCCCGGCCATCGATCCGCACCACCGCCTCGCGCAGGGTATCCAGATCCATGTTGTCGAGCATGATGATGTCGGCCTGGGCCGCCAGCGCCTCCTCGACCTCCGCCAGGGTTGTGGTTTCCACCTCCACCTTCAGGGTGTGCGGCGCCCGCTGCCGGGCACGGGAGACGGCCGTGGCAATTCCTCCGGCCGCAGCGATATGGTTCTCCTTGATCAGCACCCCGTCGTACAGGGAGGTCCGGTGGTTGCGACCGCCGCCCAGGCGTACCGCGTATTTCTCCAGGCAGCGCAGCCCCGGAGTGGTCTTGCGGGTATCAACCACCACCGCCCCGGTGCCCTCCAGTTCTTTGACGAAGCGGGCCGTGTGGGTGGTCACGCCGCTCATCCGTTGCAGCAGGTTGAGCGCCACCCGCTCACCTTGCAGCAAAACGGCTGCAGATCCCTTGATCCAGGCCAGCACCTCGCCCCGCTGTACGGCGAAGCCATCCTCCCGCAACTTTTCAAAGGCAATCTGGCTGTCCAGCAGGGAAAACACCCGAGCCGCCACATCCATTCCCGACAGCACAAAGTCTTGCTTGGCCACCAATTCGGCCCGGCCGGGGGCAGCGGCATCGATGGTCGCCTGGGTGGTCACGTCCCCGAGACCAATGTCCTCCTGCAGAGCGTTGCGAATAATGCGATCAATTTCGAACATGGATGGCTCCAGAGAGTGGTTTTAAAACGCTTATTTATATAGCATGACAAACGCCCCGACCGCAACCGAAAAGCCCGGCAATACAGGTCATTTTACCTTTGCAATTTGCGGCCGGCTGGCGCAGAATCGGGGTTGACTGAAATGATGATCCGCCCTTTTTGCTTCAATCACTCCGGCTCGGGTTCAGTCCGTCGACAGAGGCTGTCAACCCGATTTCACCTTAAGGAGGCCGCCGTGTCCCGCATCTTTCCTCTTATCCCGCTGCTGGCACTGGTGCTTCTTGCCGGCTGCGTCAGCAAGGCCGACTATCAGAGGGCCATCGACGAATCCGCCCACCTCTCGGCAGCCCGCCATGAGCTGGAAAGGGATTACCGGCAGCTACTGGAACAGCAGCAGCAACTGGCCCGGCAATACGACCAGCGGCTGGCCCAACTGGAGGAAGCCAGCACGGTTGAGGAGAGCTTACGACAGGATCTGTTCAGAGCCGGCACCGACATTGAGCGACTGGAGAACATCCTTTTTGAAAGGAGCGCTTCTGCAGGCGCAGCCCTGAGCGAGATGCGCCAGACCGTCGATCAGCTCGAGAGGCGGGTGCGCGATCTGACCCTGGAACTTGAGCGGGAGCAACAGGCCCGCCAGATGCGCATCGAGGAGCTGCAAGCCACCTACGACCAGCTGGTGGAAACGATGGAGAGTGAGATCGAGCGGGGCGAGATTACCATCTCAGAGCTGCAGGGACAACTGACCGTCAACCTGGTGGAGCGTATTCTATTCGACTCGGGACAGGCCGATCTCAAAACTGCGGGAATCCAGGTTCTGGACCGCGTCGGGGACATTCTGAAACAGGTCGCCGACCGGGAAATCCGCGTCGAAGGGCATACCGACAACGTTCCAATCAGCCCCCGCCTGCAGGCAACCTTTCCCAGCAACTGGGAACTCTCCACCGCCCGCGCCACCAACGTGGTACACTTCCTTCAGCAGCGCAAGGGCATTTCCGGAGAGCGCCTGTCCGTGGCCGGCTTCGGCCCCTATCGCCCCATCGCCGACAACAGTACCGCAGCGGGGCGTGCCCAGAACCGCCGAATCCAGATTATTCTGCTCAGCCCCAGACCGGCACCCTGACCTCAGTTCGGCGTCCGGCGCTGAATCAGCCGGGCGACTTCCATGGCGTGCCGGGTGGCGTTGCGAACCGCATCGAGCAATCCAAGGAACACCGGAGCGGCGTGGGGCAGACACAGGCCTTCGATCATGCGGGCTTCGTGATCGGTGGCAAAGTCGATGGACTGTTGACTGACTTTCGGTCCCTTCTCCAGCAGTACCTGCTGCTTCAGCTCTTCGTTATCGGTGCGAAAGATCGTCTCCAGATCGTCCAGAATCTCCGCCAGTCCATCAAAAACCTGGTTTGCCTGGGCGTTGCCTTTCAGGGAAAAGGGGATTCCTTCAGCGATCTGCTGGCGAATCAAGGGAACCATCTCACCGACATTCCGTGCTACCAGCTGCAGATGGGTCAGCACGCTCTCCATTTTCAGACACAATACCTGTCCATCACCCTGCATTTCGCACAGCTCTTTGTCCAGCTTGCCGGAAAGCAGGCTCATTTCCCCGACGAGCGTCTCCTGCAAACCTGTCAGCGTTTCAAGCTCCTGGGTCTGCTGGCGATTGAGAGCTCCCTTGGCCAACCGCAGCATTTCCATGAGGGCGGCCGCGACTCCGGCAAAACCGGCAAGTTGTTCCTTGATACTTGGACTGGCTGACATTGCTGCTCCTTCTGCTAAAAATTCCAGACTGAATGTACGCCGTATCGACAATCGGACGGCCCTTGCAGGCTTCTGAAGAACAGCCTGTAGATCCCGGGAATGGGCTTTTCGAAAAACCTGTCAGGAGGAAACGACCTTTGACAAAAACATCGTCTCAAAGCAGACGTAGGGCTTAAATCGCGGCGTCCCGCCGCCCTCGGACACCACACGAAGCAGAGCGTTTGAATCGACAACCCGCGCTCCGGCGATGCGGGTCAAAGGAGTGCCGGCAAAGATTTCAGGGCAGAAGGGCGAAGAGGGACCGAGCAGCACCGCTTCCCGCGGTTGCCCCAGATCGGCCAGCAGTGCTTCGCAGGTTCCGGTCACCAGGCTGGTTCCGGTGACAATGGCGACATTGCAGCGGGCCAGCACCGGACGCCCCTCATCCGGAGAAAGCACCCCGGGACGAGAACCATCCAGCTCAATGATATCAAGCTGACAACCGGTCTGCCTCAATCGTTGAACCAGCGGTCCGAAATAACCGACCATGGCCACCCGGTCCGTCGCGGCAATGCCCAGACTTTCAATGATCTCCTCTTTCACCACAGGCGGTCGAGGCAACTGATTCAAAAGGGCATTGGCTGTTGCCAGACCGACGGCTCGGGGCAACGGCGTCTCGGCCTCAACCATTCGCAATAGCTCGGCAACGGGTCGCTCAGTGAGGGTGCCGGCCTCTTCCAGAGGCGAACAGCCCCCCTGCACCGGCGGCGTCCAGGCCAGCCCGGTATGGCCGCCGCGCAGACGAACTGCCGTGTAGCCGAGACCGATCCGCACAGTATCGATCTCGGCCCGCCGTGCCATATTGAAAAGATGGTCGGCAAGTTTCGTCAGAATGGGTTCCGTCATCTTTCCCTTCTCAATCACTGCCTTCTCAATCACTGCCAACAGCGCATGCTGACAAAAATAGCATAAATCTCTGGAGCCGACGATGTCTTTTCGATTGGGTGCCTTTTCGATTGGGCCGGCGGCTCGGCGGCCTATTTGCAGCCGACGGTCGCCGCAGACTCGAAGCTTGAACGAACAAACCCCCCGACAGTAGTCAGAGGGTTTGTTGACTGCCGGCCTGTCTTGCAGGACCTGCCGGGCATAACCAAGACTTGAATCTCCTCAGCCCGCTGCCGATATTTCCCGCCAGCGGCTGATTTTATCCAGCAGGGCCTCCCGGGTCTGGTAGGAAATGTCCGGCAGGGTTCCGCCCCAAATCTTTTCGGCCTCGGCAAATCCCTGGTCGATACCCCGCAGCACCTCATCCAGTCGGGCCGGATCATTGCCGGCGAGGCCGAGGACAAACTGAAAAATTCTCTCCGATGTCTGCTCCACACCAAAATAACCATCTTCGGCGATCAGCTCCCGGGCTTCCTCCGGAGTCAGGCTGGCGATGTCGATCTTCGAGTTGCCGGCAGCCAGTTGCACCGCCACACCCTGTTCCTGAAGCAATGCGACCAGCCGGGCCCGAATCAATTCGTAAGGGGATGAAAGCTCTTCGGGCGTCAGCCCGGCGCTGTAAGTGACGGCCTCGGGTCGGGAACGGCCAAGGCTCACCCGGTCGCCGCCGGGATCCTCGGCAGTAGCCGCCAGGCGTGCTTTTCTCCCCTGGTCTTCATTTTTTTCAAGAAGGTTTTTGGTGTCGACCTGAAACTGCATCAGCCTGCCTGATTCAACCACTTTCATCGCCCTGATCCTCCTTACCCTGGGGGTCCGACATATCGCCACGCCATCCGGCAACATGGCTCCTGCACTGTTCAGAAGAGGATTGCGGCGACGGGGTTCCTTCCACCGCCCCAACCGAGACCCGTGACCCGGAACTGAACAGTCACCTGTTTTTACGGCTCACAGGGGGTATGTCGACCGCCTGGTGGCAATTCTTTAGCCTGCAATCGAAAGCTTCTGCAATTTGTTGAAAAAACCCTGCCGGCGGATCATCGGGCTGCAGCACTCCGGGGGCAAGTCAGCTTGACTTTCACGAAGGCGCCTTTTATATTCTAGCGCCATGAAAGCCATTTTCCTTGCAGACGCTCACCTTCTCCAGCCGGAAGCCGATAACTATCGGCGTCTGCTGGGTTTTCTCAAACAACAACGGGGCTCCCTGTCCCACCTGATTCTGCTGGGCGACATCTTCGAATTCTGGCTCGGCTATCGCCATGCGGTTTTCTCCGCCTACATACCACTGCTCGAAGAACTGCGGCGGCAACGGCAGGCCGGCACGGAGCTGGTTTTCGTCGAGGGCAATCACGACTTTCATCTCGGCCCCTACTTCAGCGAAACCCTTGGATGCCGGATTTTTCCCGATGGCGGCACCCTGGAACTCGACGATCAGCGGATCTACATCGGTCACGGCGATCTCGTCAACAGGGCGGATCGGGGCTACCGCCTGCTGCGCGGGGTATTGCGCAGCACTTTGAGCCGCCGGCTATTGCCGTTGGCTCCCGTCGACTGGGCCTGGAAGGTGTCCCGCTGGGGAAGCCGACAGAGCAGCAGCCGCAAAGATGAGAATTACCGAATCCCCGAAGAACTGCTGGTTCGGTTCGCCCGTGAACGGTTTGCCGAGGGGCACGATGTCGTCGTACTCGGCCACTACCACCTGCCTCTGATCAAGAGAATAGACGAAAAATTGCTCCTGTGCCTCGGCGACTGGATTGAACAGGACTCCTACGGGCTGCTGGAGAAAGGCGTTTTCTCCCTGCAGCGGGCCTGATCCTCTTCTCTGCCGGCTTCACACCGGTCGTCGTTGTTTTCCTCCATGAGCTGCAGAACCAGGTCCTGTACCGTCAGGCGCCCCAGCCTCCGCTGCTCCGCCCTCTCCTCCTGTTCCAGTTCGTCGATAATCCGCCGTGCCGGCGAGCTTAATTCCGGCATATAGTTGGCGCCGTCCTGCCGCAGAATCCTGAGTACTTCGCGAACCGGCAAGGCATCCAGAGCCCGTCCCGGCTGATAGTGCGCGCCTCGATCCTTGTCGTCATCCCGTACCGCCAGCAGGTGAAGCCGCACCAGGTCTTCAAGGAGTTCGCTGACAATCCGCGGCGGCAGCTTCAGGAAGGCGTCCACCTGTTTGCGGCTCCAGGCCGGTCCGCCCCGGTAAAAAGACTCGCCGATCACTACCAGCAGCGCCAGAGTCAGTTTTTCCCGAGAAGCAAAGTTGATCTTCTCGGCGCCGATCTCCCGGCTTATGGTACCGATATTCTGTACCGCGTAGGACAGCTCCAGCCCGAACAGCACGATCATCCAGGAGAGATAAATCCATACAATAAAAATCGGCAGCGCGGCCATGGTGCCGTAAATGGCGTTGTATTTGCCCACTCCAATCTGAAAATGCACATACCCCCATTGCACCAGCTGCCACAAGGTGCCACCGACAACGCCGCCCACCAGCGCCGCATGAAATCGCACCCGGGTGTTGGGCATGAACAGGTAAAGAAAGATAAAGGCGGCCCACATCACCACGAAGGGGATCAGCTTGAACAGCAGCAGCATGGCCTCGCCGACGTAGGCCGTTTCCAGCAGCTTCAGCACCAGGGTCTGGCTCTGCAGACTGGTGCTGATGGACACCGCCGCCAGAATCAGCAGCGGAGCGAACAACACCACGGAAAAATAATCGGCGAAACGCCGCAAAAGAGTGCGGGTTTCCCGCACCTGCCAGATATGGTTGAAGCTTTCTTCGATATTGGACAGCAGTGCGAGCACGGAAAGAATCAGTACAACCAGGCCAATAACCCCAAGGCGACCGAAGTGGGTGTTGTCCAGGTAACGAAAGATCTCCGTAACGATCTCCTGGGAACCCAGGGCCAGATTTTCAATGAGAATCGGCTCCAGCACATTCTGCACACCGAGGCCCTTGAGCAGGGAAACCATCATGACCAGCAGCGGCACGATAGACAACAGGGTGGCATAGGTCAGGGCCGAGGCTCGCAGCATGCATTTATCGGCCCTGAAGTCCCGAATCACCAGCCAGAACACCTGAACCTGGCGCAGCCAGAACAGCCGCCAGCGCGTCAACTCGCCAGGATCGATACGCCAGAGGTCGTAAATCAGAAATTTTCTGATTTTTTCCAGTGCATGATGCAACCGGTTCATCTTCTCTCCTCTGTCCGCAGTTCTCCCCCGCGGCCGTTGAAAACCGCCGAAACGGCGGAATGCCCACGAAAGCCGGTCATTCCTCGGACATGCCCGCTACCGGCAGCCCGTATCTGCTGGCGGAGCCCCCCTCGGCGCTCTGATCGCCCACCAGTACAATGACCTGCCGATCCCAAAGCAGGTGGCGACGGGCGACATCGAGCACATCCTCGGCGGTGACGGCCGCTACCCGTTCCCGGTAACGCTGCAGATAATCCTCCTCGTACCGGTAAAAATCCAGCCGCATAGCCTGGCTGACCACTTCGTGGGGGTTCTCAAAGGCAAAGACGAAGGAGTTGAGCAGGCTGTCCCGGGCGGTCATCAACTCCTCCTCGGAAACCTCCTCCTCGGTCATGCGCCGCATCTCCTGGCGCATCAACCCCACCACCTCATCCACAGTCCCGGTTCGGGTTTCACTGCCGGCGACAAACCACCCCGGCAGACGGCGCCCGACCTGCAGAGACGAATAAACCGAATAGGCAAGCCCCCGGTTGGAACGTAGCTCCTGCATCAGCCGCGAATTGAAGCCGCCACCGCCAAGAATAAAATTCATCACCCGTAGCGGGTAGTGATCGGGGTTGTCCTTGTCGATGCTCCACTGACCGAACAGTACCGTGGTCTGAGGAATATTCTTGTCGACTGCCACAACCACCGGCTCGGAAGGTCCTGCCAGCGGCGGGATCAGCTGGGGCTCAAAGGGCCTCAGAGGCCAGTCCCCCAGGTGCTGATCCAGTCGGCGCATCATGTCCTGGGGATCAAAGTCGCCGGAAATGGCCAGCCACAGATTGTTGGGCAGCACATAGCGGCGATGAAATGCCAAAAGGTCGTCGCGGCCGACGGCATCGAGACTGGCGATGGTCGCCGACTGGCCCAGAGGGTGGTCGCCGTAAAGGGCCCGCAGCAATTTTCGTCGAGCGATCACCCGCGGTTCATCGTTCTGGCGGCGAATGCGCTCCTGTAACTGGCCACGATACAATGAGATACGCCGGGAATCGAAGCGCGGCCGTCGCAGCAACTCGGCCAGCAGCGCCAGCCCCGCCTCCAGATCATCCCGATGCAGCGACAATGTCCCGTTCACCGCGTAGATGTCGCCTCTGAAGGATAAGTCGGCCGCCAGGCGGTCCAATTCCTGATCGAACTCTTCCGGGGTCAGCCGGCCGGCACCGCCTCCCCTCAAGGAAGCAGCGTAGAGATCCACCAGACCGGCCTTTGGCTCCGTTTCGCCGATACTGCCGGCACCGATCATCAGGCTGATGGTGACCAGCGGTAGTTCATGCTCCGGATGCAGGTAGAGACGCAAGCCATTGTCCAGATTGCGCCTCTCCACCTGGGGGATGGCAAAAACCAGCGGCGGAATCTCCGGGACAACAGGATAATCCAGTGGCGGTCTTGTGGCACAGGCCGACAACAGGGTCGCCAGCAACAGCAACAACAGCGCTATGGTTCGCATCATGGGTCAATTTTCCTCTTTCTGCAGAATGGCCACGGTTCGGTTGCGGGGAATCAGGTATTCGGCAGCGACCCGTTGTATGTCTTGTGCAGTGACCTCAGCGACCTGCTCTTCGTAATCGACGAGATAGCGCCAGTCGCCGGTAATACTCTGATAAAAACTCAGCATCCGGGCCAGCCCGGCGTTCCTTTGAAGAGCCCTCAGATGATCGACGCGCAGCCGGTTCCGCACCCTCTCCAGTTCCTGCGGACTGACCGGCTCCCGAGCCAGCTTTTCTAGTTCCCCGTAAAGAACCTCCTGCACCTCGGCAACGGTGTGGGGATGGCGGGGAATCACCCGCAGGACGAAGAGATTGTCATAGCGGTAGCCGGGAGTGCTGTAACTCGCCACCGAGGTGGCCAACCGCTTTTCCTGCACCAGAACCCGCTGCAAACGGCTGGTCCGGCCCCGGGTCAGAAGCCGGGAAAGCACATCGAATACATAGTCGTCCGGCGACGGCAGGGTCGGCTTGTGAAAGGCGACCGCCAGCCGGGGCTCCGCGGCAAACTCCACCGTGACCTGCTTTTCACCCCGGGGTGGCGGCTCGTCCACGGTCACCGGCGGCACCGGCGTGCCCGGTTCCATCGCGCCAAAGTAGGTCTCGACCAGGGTCACCGCGTGGCTGAAGTCCACCGCGCCGACCAGGGTGATGATGGTGTTGACCGGACTGTAGTAGCGTTCCATGAAAGAGCGGGTGATCGCCGGTGAAAGACTGGTGATATCGCTTGGCCAGCCGATAATGGGATGCCGATAGGGATGAATGCTGAAGGCGGCGGCGATCAGGGACTCCTGCAGCAGTCCGTCCGGACTGCTGTCGTAGACCTGGTAACGCTCCTCCCGAACCACCTCCCGTTCGGTGTAGAACTCTCGCAGCACGCTGTTGCGCATGCGGTCCGATTCCAGAGAAGCCCAAAGTTCGAGCTTGTTGGCCGGTAAAGAGATCGTATAGGAGGTAAGATCCCGGCTGGTGAAGGCATTGAAACCGACGCCGCCGTGGCGGGCGTAGATCTGCGCCAGATGATCGGTGATCAGCAGTTGCCGTTGTCGCTGCTGCAGATCGGCCAGTTGTTTTTCAAGTTCGGCGATCCCGGTCGCATCTTCGGCCTGCCCGCGGCGCAGTCGGTCCAGGGCCTCGCCGGTCTGTTCGATAGCTTCCAGCAGCAGTTTTTCCTGCTGAAAATCCCGAGTGCCGATGGTTTCGGTCCCCTTGAACATCAGGTGTTCCAGCATGTGGGCCACACCGCGCTCACTGTCGGACTCGTGCACCGATCCGACCCCGATGGTCAAATAGGCGGAAAAGACCGGCGCCCCCGGCCGTTCTACCACCAGCAGGGTCAGGCCGTTGGCCAACCTGTGGGTCTGGACTTTTTCCGCCAGGGATGCTGCCGAGACAGGGGACGGTACGGACCACAACAGCAGCAAGGCGGCCAGAAGCCGCCCCAACAGATTGATTCGCATGGATAATACCCTTCTGGTTCATTCTGCGGCTTAGAAGTTAAAGCCTGCTGAAAACCTTGGTCTCCGGACTCTGCCGGCGATTTCAAAGGCCTGTCACGGAGTCCAGTATATACCGAAACCCCCGCTTTCCGGCAAGGCCTATCGGCGTTTGATTTCAGGGTGAGGCATTGGAGGGGAACAGGGGACTGTCACCGGGCCGGCAGCGCAATTTCAGCCCGGGCAACTCGACCAGCGCCTCGGACAACACCTCCTTCATACTGCTGACCAGCACCAGCCGCAATTCCCCACGGATCGTTTCGTCAATGTCCCGCAGATGGTCGACGTTGCTGGTCGGCAACAGCACGGTGGTCGCCCCGGCCCGATGGGCGGCCAGAATCTTTTCCTTGACGCCGCCAATGGGCAGAATACGCCCGGAGAGGGTCAGTTCACCGGTCAGGGCGACGTGCCGTCGGGCCGGGCAGCCGGTCAACAAAGATACGAGAGCTGTAGCGATGGCCACTCCGGCGGACGGTCCGTCTTTGGGAATCGCCCCGGCGGGAACATGGATATGGAGATCGCTCTGTTCGAAGAAATCCGTTTCAATGCCGAACTCCTCGCAGTGTCCCCGGACGAAAGACAGCGCCGTGCGAGCCGATTCCCGCATCACTTCGCCGAGGCTGCCGGTGAGCCACAACTCCTTGCGACCCACCATGCGGGATGCTTCGATAAAGATGATGTCGCCGCCGGTTTCGGTCCAGGCCAGCCCCGTGGCTACCCCCACCCGGTCTTCCTCTGCGGCTACATCCAGATAGTAACGTCGCGGACCCAGCAGCGTCTCGACATCCTCGACTGCGATGCGGCGGCGTTCCGGCGCTCCCTGGGTGATCTCCCGGGCCACTTTGCGACAGATGGCGGCCATGCG
>SLLR01000129.1 GCA_007134025.1 Desulfuromonadaceae bacterium
CAAACCCCGCTGCCGTTCATTTTTCCGGACATCGGCTTTCGCTAAAACCCCTGGAATGGTCGCTCCGGAAAAGACGGTGAACAGGCTGCGACGCAGCAGGCCAATCACCTGATTCCAGCGGGGTTTTCTCCTTGACAAAGCCGGGGTGCTTACATATAGTTCGCATTTGCAATTTTGCGTGACCGGTGTTTTTTGCCTGGGTAAACATGTTCGATAATCTGTCGGAAAAACTTGATTCGGTTTTTAAAAAGCTGCGCGGTCGCGGGGTTCTCAGCGAGGACAACATCAAGCAGACCCTGCGCGAGGTACGTCTGGCGCTGCTGGAAGCCGACGTCAATTTTCGCGTAGTCAAGGATTTCGTCGCCACCGTTCGGGAACGGGCCCTGGGGCAGGAGGTTCTCAAGAGTCTTAATCCTGCCCAGCAGGTGATCAAGATCGTAAGGGACGAACTCGGCCGACTGATGGGCGAGGGCGAAGACAACCAGCTCGATCTGGCGGCGCGACCGCCGGTGGCGATCATGCTCTGCGGCCTGCAGGGTGCGGGAAAAACGACCTCCTGTGCTAAATTGGCGTTGCAGCTGCGGCGGCAGAAGCGCTCCCCGCTGCTGGTGCCGGCCGATGTCTATCGCCCTGCCGCTATTGATCAGCTCAAGACCCTGGGCCGGCAGCTGGATATTGCCGTATTTGACAGCGACCCGGCGAACAGTCCGCTGGCGATCTGTGAAGAGGCCCGTCGCTATGCCGAGTTGAACGGTTTTGACACCCTGATTCTCGATACCGCCGGACGGCTGCATATCGATGATCAGCTGATGGAGGAGCTGGTTCGGATTCGGGCTTCGCTGCAGCCTCGGGAAATACTTCTGGTGGCTGACGCCATGACCGGCCAGGATGCCGTCAATGTCGCCGAAAGCTTCAACGAGCGCCTGAATATCAGCGGAGTCGTTCTGACCAAGCTCGATGGAGACGCCCGGGGCGGTGCCGCTTTGTCCATACGGGCGGTAACCGGCAAGCCGATAAAGCTGGTCGGCATGGGTGAAAAGCTCGATGCCCTGGAAGTTTTTCATGCCGACCGCATGGCTCAGAGAATCCTCGGCATGGGGGATGTGCTGTCCCTCATCGAAAAGGCCGAGGCGGCCCTGGATCAGGAGGACGCCCTGCGTCTGGAACACCAGTTGCGTCAGGACGGTTTTACCCTCGAAACCTTTCGCGACCAACTGCAGACCATCAAGAAAATGGGCAGTATGGAATCGCTTCTGAAAATGATTCCGGGAGCCGGCAAAGCCATGAAAAAAATGGGCGACGCCCAGTTGCCCGACAAGGAAATGAAGAAGATCGAGGCGATCATCAATTCCATGACTCCTCGGGAACGGCGTGATCAGAGGCTTCTCAACGGATCGAGACGCTTGCGTATCGCCCGGGGAAGCGGCACGACGGTCCAGGATGTCAATCAGTTGATGAAGCGCTTCGGTGAAGCACAGAAAATGATGAAGAAGATGCAGAAAATGGGTCCCAAGGGAATGAAGAGCCTTATGGGGCGTGGTGGCATGCCCTTTTAACGGTTTTTTCCGGGGATTCTCTTGCCATATCCCCATTAACAAACACAACGGGCAACCGTTCGAAACATTCAGGAGGAACAGCGCATGGCAACAAAAATCAGATTGGCTCGCGGCGGCGCAAAAAAGAAGCCCTTTTATCAGGTTGTGGTAGCGGACGAGCGGAACCCCCGTGACGGTCGTTTTATTGAAAATCTCGGCCAGTACGATCCCCGCCAGAGCCCGGTCATGGTTGATATTGACGAAGAACGGGTCATGGACTGGCTGAAAAAGGGTGCCCAGCCCACGGAAACAGTCCGGCGTCTGCTCCGCGACAAAGGTCTGTGGAGCAAGTTCAAACAGGCATAAGAGGATTTTGAAAGCAGGTTTTTGGGCCGTGGTGGGAAGCTTCTTGAAAAAGGACTGCCCCATGAAAGAGCTTATCGAGTTCATCGCCAGGTCGCTTGTGGAAAAACCGGAGGCGGTTACCGTCACCCTCGAAGACAACGGAGACGGCAGCATGTTGTTGCAGCTTGCCGCCGCACCGGAGGATATGGGACGGATTATCGGCAAACAGGGACGCACCGCCAAAGCCATGCGAACGTTGCTGAATGCCAAGGCCACCCGGGAAGCGAAACGGGCCAGCTTGCAGATTCTGGAGTAATGATCAGACCGGTGACGGAATTACTACGGGTCGGGGTTGTGGCGGGTAGCCACGGACTTCGGGGAGAGCTCAAGCTGCGCTCGGAGGACCCCGATTTTTCGGTTTTGCACGACCACGACGAGCTGTTTCTGCAGCAGGCCGGTGCAACACCGCTCTGCTGTCGTATTCGCCATCGTGCTTTCGTGCGCGGCAATCTGCTGGTCAAGCTGGATGGATTCGATGAGGTCGCAGAAGCCGAGAGCTTCAAGGGAGCCGCGGTTCTGATCGACCCGGCACGGCTTCCCGAGCTGCCTTCGGGCGGCTACTACTGGCACCAGTTGCGGGGCCTTCGGGCTGTTGACCGCAAGGAAGGGGACCTCGGGGTTCTCACCGGACTGTTCACCACCGCAGCCCATGATATCTATGTCGTCATGGGACCTTTCGGAGAGGTGCTGATTCCGGCGGTGGATCGTTTTGTGGAGCGAGTGGATCTGGCGGCCGGAGCTGTTTTTTTCGATCTTCCCGAAGGTCTGGTTGAAAAATCCGATGATCTTTGAGTTGTTGACCCTGTTTCCCGCCCTCTGCGAATCGCCTTTCTCCGATAGTATTCTCGGAAAAGCGCAGGCCGGCGAGAAAATTCGTATCGTATCCCACAATCTGCGGGACTGGGCCGAAGGCCGACATCAGGTGACGGACGACACTCCTTACGGCGGCGGCGACGGCATGGTGATGAAGCCGGAACCGATTGCCCGGGCCCTTGACGAACTGGTTGGCCGGGGTCCTCGCCCCCGGGTTCTGCTGATGACCCCTCAGGGAGTTCCATTTCGCCAGCATCACGCCCAGGTATTGGCCGCCGAACAACGGCTTATTTTTGTCTGCGGCCGCTACGAAGGTTTTGATGAGCGGGTACGCACTCTGGTGGACGCCGAATATTCTCTCGGAGACTTTGTCCTGACCGGCGGTGAACTGGCCGCCATGGTGATCATTGATGCCGTGGCGCGATTGGTGCCCGGCGTTCTCGGCTGCCCGGCCAGTGCTCTCAAGGACTCCCATGCGGACGGTCTTCTGGAGCACCCCCAGTATACCCGGCCCGTTGTGTTTCGGGGAATGCCGGTGCCCGAGGTTCTGTTGTCCGGCAATCATGCTGCTATCGCCCAATGGCGTCGAAAACAACAGTTACGACGCACCTTGCAGCGGCGGCCCGATCTGCTGGACAAGGCGGAATTGAGCCCGCAGGATCGACTCTGGCTCGAGGAACTGCGTCGGGAAAAGTCCGGTGTGAATTCATGAAACGTCGATCCGTGGCCATTGCTCTGGTCCATCATCCGGTCCTGGATCGGCGGGGGGATCGCGTTACCACTGCGGTGACCAATCTGGATATTCATGACCTGGCCCGCACTTCCCGGACTTACGATGTCGACAGGGTTTACGTGGTGACCCCGCTGGCCGAGCAACAGCAGTTGGTGGCACGTATTCTGGATCACTGGCGTCAGGGGCATGGCGCCGTTTATAACCCGAAGCGGGCCGAGGCCCTCAAGTTGGTGGCCGTGGTAACCGACTTGCAGGAAGCTTTGGCTGACTGGCAGGAATGCAGCGGCCAGGAGCCCTGGCCGGTTCTTACCGGCGCTTCGACCACCGGCGGCATCAGCTTTCGTCGTTGTCGGGAGCTGCTCGGGGAAAAGGCCTTGCTGTTGGTGCTCGGTACCGGCTGGGGCCTGGCCCCGGATCTTTTTGAGCAGAAATGGACGGTGCTGGAACCGATAGTCGGTGCCGGCGATGATTACAATCATTTACCGGTGCGTTCGGCCGCTGCGATCATGCTCGATCGGCTGCTGGGGGCCACGGAAATTTAAGCGTGCAACCTGAACACAACAGCTCGTTGCTGAGGAGGAAAATATGAACGTTATTGACCGTTTGGAAATGGAACAGATGAAAAAGAACATTCCGCCCTTCAAGGCCGGCGACACCCTGAAGGTGCAGGTAAAAATCGTTGAAGGCGATAAGCAGCGCATTCAGGCCTTTCAGGGGGTCTGTATCAAGCGCATGAACCGCGGTCTTGGTTCCACCTTTACGGTTCGCAAGGTATCCGGAGGGATGGGGGTCGAGCGAGTTTTTCCTCTGCATTCACCGACCATTGACGGGATTGAAGTAATGATGGTTGGTCGTGTGCGTCGTGCCAAGCTTTACTACCTGCGCAAACTGCAGGGCAAGGCCGCACGGATTCGCGAACTCCGCCGGGCCTGATCCGCCAGCTTTTGTCAAAGGTCCCGGTATTGCCGGGGCCTTTGCTGATGGCGCGGCCAAAACAGACCCGACAACGTTTCTTGCCTGCCGGTTCGCCGACGGCTTGCCGTTCCTCGTTTTTCGGAGAGTTCCCGTGACTCTGGAATTGTTTTCAGTAACGCAGGAACACCCGCTGCAATTCGAGCACGGTCTTTGGGCTCAAGGGTATGAGCGGGTTGCCGGAATCGACGAAGCGGGCCGCGGACCACTGGCCGGGCCGGTGGTGGCGGCGGCGGTGGTGCTTCCCACTGAGGCCGATCTGCCGGGCCTGACCGATTCCAAGAAACTTGCCCCGAGGGTTCGTGAACAGCTTTACGAGCGCATTCGGCAACAGGCCGTGGCCGTCGGGGTCGGTCTCTCCTCTGCGGAGGAGATCGATGAAATCAATATTCTACAGGCCACTCTTCAGGCCATGTCGCGGGCTGTGGCACGACTCAAGCCGGCTCCCGGCTACCTGCTCATCGATGGTATCACCACGCTGCCCGGTTCTGTTCCGCAACGCACACTCAAAAAAGGCGACAGCCGCTCCCTTTCTATTTCCGCCGCCTCGGTTATAGCCAAGGTGGTTCGGGACCGCCTGATGGTCCATTACGACCGTTGTTATCCCGGCTACGGCTTCGCCGGGCACAAGGGCTATGGCAGTGCTGCCCATCGACAGGCCATAGCTGAACTCGGTCCCAGCCCCATTCACCGTAAAACCTTTCGCGGCGTTCGCGAGTACCTTCCCGCAGTCTTCGGGTAGCGCGGCCTGTTGAACAACTATCCTGGTTCGTGTAGCCGAAGCCCGCACAGCAACTTTTGCTGCCGGTGAGAGAACCCCCCCCGCATATTTGTTCGGCACTCATGTTGCAGATTCTTGTCGATTTGTCGACTTCCGCTTAGAATCGACCATGTCTTGTTGTGGTAAGATTCATGGGGTACTCCCGTGAGTCTGTTAGGTAGGAGAAAAAGGTACGAGATGAGGTCTCATTGTTGCGCCTGACTGTTTCGCAAAAAATTGCCGCAGGGTATCTGCTGGTGGTGGTTTTCTGCTTTGCTGCGGTGGTTTACGCTCTTGCGGCCCTGAACTCGGTCACGCGGCGGGCGGAACGACTGGTTGCCGTTGAGTTTAAGACATTCACCCTGGCCGGCGACCTTTCCCGCAGCATTTTGGCCCACGAGCGTCTGGAAAAACAGCTTATGGTGCTGCGGGATGCAACCATGCTGGCCCTTCTCGAAAATCGTCGCCAGGACATTGAGAACTTCTGGAAGCCCTTAAAGCCCCATTTGCCGCAAACCGGTTTTCAGGAAATGGAGGACGGTTTTGCCGCTTTTGAGCAGTTTCGCGCCGAATCCTGGAGTCTGCTTGGGGAGGAACAATGGCAGGCTGCGGAAGCACATTCCACGGCGCTGCTGTCGCCGCAGCGCAATCGACTCCTTGAAGATCTCGCCGGTTACCGGCAGGCCCGGGAACGGAGCATGGACGATACCATGCGTCATCTGGTGACTCAATCCCGGCAGGGATACCGTCTGACCCTGGCCCTGGCTTTCGTCGGGATCGGTCTGGCGGTACCGGTGGCGGCCGGACTGATACTGAAAATTCACCGCGCCATGGATCAGTTGCGGCAGGCTACCCGGGCCATCGCCGCAGGTGACTACGGTTATCCCCTTGCTCTGGAAGGACACGACGAATTTGGTCACCTGGCCCGGCATTTTGCCGACATGGCCCTGAAATTGCGGGACCTTGAGCAGCATCATCTGGATGCCAACCCTTTGACCCGGCTTCCAGGCAACCTCGTCATTCGCAATGAACTGGAACGGCGCATCGCCTCCGGAAGCCCTTTTGCCCACATCTACATCGATCTTGATTATTTCAAAGCCTACAACGATCGATACGGCTACGCTGCCGGCAGCGAAGTGATTTTACGGGTGGGTGACCTGGTCCGCAGGATCGGGGCCGATTACGGCAACCCCGAGGATCTGATCGGCCACATCGGCGGCGACGACTATATTCTCCTGAGCACACCGGAACGGGCAGAACAACTGGCCCGGGAACTTATCAAGGGCTTTGATGCCATGGTGCCGGAGTTTTACACCGAAGAGGACCGCCGTCGCGGCTATTTCAGCGGTGAGGATCGTTACGGCGATCAGCGCCGGTTTCCCCTGCTGTCCATGTCGATTGCCGTCGTCTGTACCCGGAACCTGGCCAACCCGACCCCGGAGACCATAGGCAAGGAGTGCGCCAAAATGAAAGAGCACCTGAAAACCCTGCCCGGCAGCAATTTTCTCATCGACCGGCGGGAACTGCGAAAATGACTCGTCTGTGGTTTTGGCTTTTGGCGGCGTTGTTGTTGAACGGCTGCGCTGCCAGGGGGCTTTTCGAAAACAGGATGGCCGACGACGAGCGGCTTTTTCTTCAGGGCCTGCAAGTTTTTCCCGGCGAGGGCGAGCGCCCCGCGGATTTCGAAAGGCTGTCCGAGGCTTATCCGGAAAGCCCATGGAACGCCAAGGTCAGGGAACTCGAAATACTTGCGGAGCAGAGCGCCGAGCGAGGGCGGAAAATTCTTCAACTGGAACGGGAAGTGGCCGCATTGCAAAATCGGCAGCGAAGGCAGCAACAGCAGATCGAAGAGCTCAAAAAAGAGCTCACCGGCCTGGAAACCGAGCGGCAGAAGCTCCGGCAGTTGCTTATCGATATGGAGCAACGGACCTATTGAACGATCTGAGCTGTGCCTCAGGTGGGCAGCCGCAACGCCTTGAAGGGATGGCGCCGCTGAAAACGGCGCCAGTTTTTTTTCCAGAATTGCACATCGGCGGAAGATTCGTCCCCGGCGTCCCGCAGCAACTGGTGCCAGAGCAGGGGTTTGACGAAATATTTCTGCACCTGCCTGAATTTACGGTTCCACAGGGCGTCGCTCATGGCGGTGGGGTTGAAACCCTCGAGAGCGTCACCAAAATAATGCAGATCGCCCCATGCCAGACGGCTTTTGAGCTCGGGGCTCAGGTTGCGGTAAAGCTCGGTACCCGGAAGCGGTATCATGGCCGTAGCCGACAAAACTTCGGGTCGAATAGCGCGAATAAAGCCCAGGCTGTTGTCCATGTCGTCGGCGGTTTCGCCGGGCAAACCGAACATGATATTGGCGAAAATACGCATTCCCGCCTCCCGTGTGTAGCGGGCCGCTGCCAGATTCTGTTCGCACGTGGTATTTTTTCCGATCTGCTTTAGCAACCGGTCGCTGGCCGTTTCAAATCCGTATTCGATCTGCCGACAGCCGGCGGCTTTCATCTCCCGCAGCAACGCCGGGCGCGCCTGGTCGGTGCGCAGACAGCAGGCCCACCGCAGGCGTTCACTCCAGCCGCGCTTCCGCATTGCATCGCAGATCTGCAGCAAGCGCCCTTCATCCGCAGCAAAGGTCTCATCTTCAAACAATACCGCATCGAGGGGATAGCTGTTGAGTCCCCGTTCCAGCATCGCCATCACGTAATCCACAGAGTGCAGGCGAACTCCCGTGCCGGCGGTAAGCGGGGCGGCGCAGTAACTGCAGGCGTTGGGGCAGCCACGAGAGGTGCGCAGATTAAGTGTCCGAAGCGGCAGCCAGCGGATCAGCCAGCGCTGACGGCGAGTTATCGGCTCCATGGCAAACAGGTCCCAGGCCGGCGGGGGCAGCTTGTCGAGATCGGTACAGACCGGCCGGGGCAGCCATTCCGCGTTTGTGCAGGAAGGCGTGCGCAGCCCAGCTATGCCCTTCGTCCGACCCTGGTGCGCAGCTTCCAGCAGGGTCCATTCCCATTCACCGACCAGAACCGCGGTGAGATTCGGACATTCCCCCAGTGTCTGTTCCGGAAGGGCCGTGGGATGAGGGCCGCAGGCCAGAATGGTCGTGGCATCAGCAGATCGGGTACGTATCATTCCCGCCAGTCGGAAGGTCTCTTCAGCCGTTGCCGTCGGAGTGAAAAAGACCACCATGGCGGGGTCATGCTCCTGCAGCAGAGTCATGAAACGGGCATCGGCAGTGTCCCAGTCAAATTCGCATTGAAGAAGACGGATATCCCGTTGTTCCACCAGCACCTGATGTCCCTGTTGCCGCAACAGGGCGGCGGCGTGGGCCATTTCCGTCGGAACACAAAGGGGCAAAAAGACTCCCCGGGGCCAGTAACCGCGAGGCGGAGTCGGGTGGACCAGCAGAATGTTCATGAGAAGTCGCCTCCTTCCGCCGTAAAAGGGTACATGGTGATCGGAGTAATCGATGGGGAACGCTTGAGGAGTTGCCGATAGAGATTTTTGCGCATGGTGTCGGCCAGGCGTGGACGGTGGCTGCGCAGCAGCAGTGCAGGGGACAGCACAGAGCGCCAGAAGCGGGTCGACGGACGCAGGCCCAGATCCCGGTGCAGTCGCGCTGCCGCCGGACAGCCAAACAGCGCTTCCAGCAGCTCAAAGGTAGTGGCCAGCACCTGGCGACTGCCGGTGCGCTCCAGGCGGCTTCGCAACCAGTCCAGGTCTGCTTGCGCTTCCAGCCGCCGAACAATCTGCCGCAAATCCAGCAAAAATTTCAGGCGGTCGAATTGATGCCCGGTACCGGCGTGGATCGCCGCGAGCAGCAGGCGGCCTTCTACGGTCAGGTTGCCCGTTTCGTCGACAAGATCATCCAGGGTCGCGCTGACGGTTTTCTGCAGGGCCGGCGAATTTACCAGGTTCCAGTGCAGTTCCAGACGCAGGGCCAGCCCGCCGACAGAAGTCGTGAACAATTCCTCGCCGTAGGCTGCCGAGTGCTTCAGGGGGCCGCTTGTTTGGTGCTCACAACCCGATTTAATAAGTACCTGCGCGGCGGCCTGAAAATCCCGCGGGCGCACCAGCAGATCGACATCGGTAAAGCTGCGCAGCTCGGGACGGGGGTACAGATGGTCGGCGAAATCAGCCCCCTTCATGAGCAGAACGGGAATCCCGCCGGCGCGCAGGTCCTGGCAGATACTTCGGCCGCGGGCGCGCAGGGCCAGGGAGCGGATCTTGTCGCTCCGCACCAGAGGCTTCAGTTGCCGGATCACCTCGATGGTCCACGATTCTTCCAAAAGGGCCTGCCAGGCCGGAGTCTGCAGATTGTGCAGCACCAGACTGTGCACACCGTGGAAAATGGCCCGCTGACAGAAGGATGAGGGTGTATGGCGGGTTAAGACCGCGGCCGGCAGCGGTGGTCCGGACTCGGGATCGCACAGCCTCAGAAAGGCTGCGTCGGCGTTGCTCAGCATGGTACTGTCTCCCGGTTCAGCAGGGCTTCCAGAGTCTCGGGAAGGTCGGCCAGGTCGGGACCTAACGAGAGGCTGAAGCAGGGGACGGTGCGGCAGAGTTGACCGAGACTCTGGAACATCCGGCCGGCGTTGCCGACAGCAGCCGGATCAATCACCCGCATGTTGCCCTGCAGAAGCCGGCTCAGGGCCGTCAGGGACGCAACCGGGCGGATCACATGTTCCAGTTCATTGCGGGGTTCTATCAGAAACAGGGCCGTGACGGGAGTCTGCTGCAGAGGGCTGATATGGGGCAGGTCCCGAAACTGTATGCGAAATTCGTCGCTGCCCGAAATCGGTTCCCGGGCCACCGGGTCCAGATGTGGCAGCAGGTCAAAGGACAGTCGGTGGACCTTGCTGGCTCGAGGCAGTCCCCAGACAAGGGAGCGCCCCTGCCTGGTAGTCAGAAAGCCCGCGTCATCGCAGATCATGGGCCAGCCCCGGCCGGCCAGAGACAGCACTGTGGTGGTCTTGCCGGCACCGCTGGCACCAAAAAACAGTACACAGCCGGACCGGTTCGGCAGGCGGTTGGCTCCCGTATGGAGCAGGAACATGCCATGCCTGCCCAGCCATTCGGAGAGCAGCGGGATCAGTGTTTGAAAACCCCACCGGGGCCAGCGGTCCCTGACCACCACCGCCTCTGCCCAGCCCCGTTCCAGATCGCACCAGGTGACGGCAGTATCTTCCAGCAACCAGATGAGTTTACCGGGCGGGCGCGCCAGCAGGCGCATGGAAACGCCCCCCTCCGGGGTGCCGGTGAGGTCGATCCGGTAGTCACTCTCATCGGGATTTGGCAGATCCGCTGCCGCTGCCACGCTGCGCCCGCTCAGGTGCAGACCCGCATCGGTTTCAGCAGGGGCGGTCGCGGTAAAAAAATCCGCCGTAAGGGACTCAAAGGTGCGAAAGAAATCCGGATCCCGGCCTTCGAAGTTCAGTTTCAGACCGTGAATGTGGTAGTGGTGAACAGAAGTCATGGTCAATTCGTGCTCTCTTCGGCCATCTTGCTCGGCCGAAGAGAGCTCAGGTGGGGGTAATGTAGAACGGAAAAGTATCTGAATTATCTGACCGAGCCGTCACCCGAGACACCCGAAACCATGATCATCGAGCCTTCGGTGACGTCTTGAAGGGTTTCCAGGGATTCGAGAGTAGGTTCCTCGTAGTTTTGACCGTCTTTCATCGTGGCCTCCGAAAAAAATCCAGTTAATTAGTGTCCATCCGGAAACTCCGGATGGACACAGCGCAGTTTTCATATGGGAAACGAGCAATTTTTCGTTGTGGCAAGGAAATCAAAGGGTTGCGCGGAGGCGTACATCGGTACGCCGCAC
>SLLR01000109.1 GCA_007134025.1 Desulfuromonadaceae bacterium
AACCGTGGGGAATCGCCGGGCAGCAGAGACACCTCGCTCAGTGAGGCCGCTAGCCTCTCGCCTTCCTGCTCCGCGACCAATTCAAGAAAACGGCTTGAAGACAGAAACGGAACTGCTCCGAACCGCAGCAGTGGAAGGGAGCTGATCAGAAAGTAATACTGGGTCGCCATGATCAGACTTTGAGTAAGGCGGTGAGTTTGGGATTGAGAAAGGTTTTCAGAGCCTCGGCAAGGGCCTCATCAGTAAAATCATAGATGATATCCTCACCTTCGATGCGCAGCTGAAAGCCCCCGGAAATTCCCGGTACCGGGCTGATCCGGGCCGTCTTCATTTTCTCTCCAAGATGGGCCAGGAGAGCCGATTCAAGGGCCTGGCAACGGTCCGGGTCCAGCAGCGCCTCGATCTGCAGATTTTCATTACCCGCAGCATGGTACTTGTGAATGATTTCAGCAATAATCGACGCGATCTCTGCGGGCGACAGAGCGTCGCCGGCAAATTGCCGGAACAATGCCTGCATCCGATCCTGCAGTTCGTGTCGCAAGCTGAGCAGGGTATCTCTGGCGGCCAGACGCAAAGACTCTTTACCGTTTACCACGAGCTTTTCGGCCTCTTTTTCCGCCTGACGAAGAATTTCCTGGCTCTCGGCACGGGCCCGCCTGAGGATCAGTTCCGCTTCCTGCCGAGCCTGTTCGACAATGTTCCTGGCCTCTTCTTCGCCACTTTGAATACCTTGCTGTTGAATGCGGTTGAGAAATGCCTGAAGCTCTTCGGCCATCTGTTGACTCCTTGGCACCCCGCCGCGAAAGGTGTTGAATTCACACGCGAAAATCAGCGGAGTCGATGTTATGTGGCTGCCTCAAAGCAGCCTTTATAGCTAAACTAAATGCTCGTAAAGGGCTGGATTTATATCTCAAACAAAAATTCCGCACAGGGATATCACAAACAAGAATTTCTCACAAGGTTTTTTTTCAGCCTTTTTTTCAGCCGGAATCAAGCGCCGAAAAGTAAAATGCGAACCGCAACTGACAGTATGAACTCAAGGATAGAAAACAGGCCTGTCTCAAAGGCCTGCCCTTCAGGCTGTTGACAAACAGCCTGTGGCGGCCACGAACGGGCGACCGGCATCAAGAGCGTTTGGCATGTCATTTGGCTGGTTTTTTATCCGGAAAAGGCCCTTTTCCCATATGAAAACCGCGCAGTATCCATCCGGAGTTTCCGGATGGATACTGGCTAGTACATTCCACTCAGTTCTTCGGTCATACGCTGCATGGCTTCCTGCACCTTGGGATCGGTCATATACTGCATGGAGTTCATCATCGCCGCAGGCAGTCGATCCGACGCCTTCTCCACCCGCTGCAGCTCGGCTTCCAGAGCTTTTGGTATGCCGTCTTTATCGTAATCGGGATATTTGTCGTGAAATGCCTTCAGGCGGGGAATGAGTTTTTTCATGTCGGCCGAATAGCGGTCCACCGTCTGGACCATATCATCAGCGCTCTGAGCTTTCTCCAACCCCTCCACGTAGGTTTCGATCACCGTCACCTGCTGCTGCATCAGGGATTTGGCCTCACTCGTGCCATCGTTGCTGCAGGCAATTACTGCGAAGGAGAAAAAACCGAGGACAACCATAACCGACAGAAACCTTTTCATAGACTGAGCCTTTCACAGATTCAAGTAGACAAATAAGCGCCCGAAACAACGTGGAAAATCGTTGCTGTACAAAACAGACGGGGCGGAAACACAAAATGACGGAACCGGCCTGCGGAGCGTCAACAGGGTCGTCTTTCCCGCTGAAGACACCTCTCGCCGATTCAGAACGGCGATAAGATTCAAACCGGTTCTGGGCAAACATACTTCATTGGGCGCAACGGACCAAAGGTTTTTTTTAGAATGGTGCCAGAATCTCTTTTCAACGCCCGGTCAGAACCCGTCGCCTCCAGTAGGGGAACCTTGCGCAGAAGGGAGCGGGTTCAAACCTGAGGGCGGTTCTGCAGAACCATTCCCGGCCCTGACGCTGTCGATAACCCTCTTGAGATGGGGCACGGAGAAGGGCTTGGTGACCACGTCGGTAAACCCCTCGGCGATGAATTTCTCACGGCTTCCATCCAGAGCATGGGCCGTCACCGCCACAATCGGCACGTTGCGGTTTCGCTGCCATTGCTCGTCGCTTCGAACACGGCGGGTAACAGTAATGCCGTCCATTTCCGGCATGGAAATATCCATCAGTACCAGATCCACATCCTGCTCCCCGAGCAATTTCAGAGCCTCGGCACCATTGTTCACCGCGACGGTTCGACAATTGAAATCATTAAGAATTGTCGTCAGTAGATACCGGTTGATGGGGTCATCCTCGGCCAGCAGGATGCTGAATTCGCCGCTGTGCTCGGTTTGCGGAGATACTTTTTCAACGCGGGGCGGAGAATCTTTTTCCGCCTCCGTCCGGGACACGTCGAAGCATGCCGTAAAGTGAAAAATCGCTCCCCCTTCCGGATTGCTTTCGGCCCAGATCTCTCCGCCCATCAGAGCGACCAGTTTATTGCAGATCGTCAGGCCCAGCCCGGTTCCTCCGTATTTGCGGGTAATTGACGGATCGGCCTGGGTAAAGGGCTGAAAAATAATATTGATAGCTTCCGGCTCCAGACCGCAACCGGTGTCGGCGATGGAGAAATGGATAAGAACCTGCTCCTGATCCTGGTTTTGCAACGTCGCGCCCAGAGTGACTTTGCCACGATCGGTAAATTTGACGGCATTGGAGATGAGGTTTGAAAAGATCTGCCTGAGACGAAATTCGTCCCCGTACAGCGCGGCAGGAATATTTTTATCCAGGTCCAGGACAAATTCCAGCTTTTTTTGATCCAGCTGAGGCCGATTGAGCGCCAGAACTTCTTCAATGGCCGAGGCCAGACAGAATTTGTCGTGCTTGATCGTCAGCTTCCCTGCCTCGATCTTGGAGAAGTCCAGAACGTCATCGAGAATATGCATCAGATTCTGAGCCGCCGACTTGAGAATGCGCAGAATGTCCAACTGTTTCTGGGACATGCCGGTGTCCTCGAGGAGCTCCACGGTGGCAAAGATCCCGGTCATCGGTGTACGAATTTCATGACTCATATTGGCCAGAAAAATGCTTTTGGCGGCATTGGCCGCATCCGCCTCTTCCTTGGCCAACTGCAGCATTTCGGTTCTTTCGGCCACTTTGAACTCCAGAGCCTCGTTGATCCGGGCCAACTGCCGTTCCGCCTCCTTGATCCGGGAAATGTCGGTAAAGGTCATTACCACGCCATCGACCGCCCCGGTTTCGTTGCGAAAGGGCAACAAACGCTTCAGCAGCCACTGTCCGTCTTGCGTCACCACCTCGTTTTCGATGGCCGTTCCTGTCACCAGCACCTTGCGAATATTTTGCAGCATCCGCTCGTGATGTTCCAGGTGATAGGCAATGTGATCGATGGGACGCCCGACATCCTGCGGCAGCAGCCGGAAAATATTGCTGATGGCAGGGTTGAACTTGCGAATGCACAGTTCCCGATCCAGATACACCGTGCCGATTTCAATACTGGTCAACAGGTTGTCGTGATCCTGGTTCAGTTGTTTAAGTTCCTTGTTTTTTAGTTCAAACTCGGCGTTGACGGTATACAGTTCCTCGTTGACGGAATGCAGTTCCTCGTTGGTGCTCTGCAGCTCCTCGTTGGACGCCATGAGTTCTTCGTTGGTAGTCTGCAATTCCTCATTGGTAGCCTGCAGTTCCTCAATGGTTGACTGCAGATTTTCCTTGTTGACCTGCAGATCCTGCTCCAGTTCAACGATCCGCTGCTGCAGAAATTCCGGAATCTCGCTTTGCGGCAGCTGATGAACTTCCCGGGCCAGGGCCGCCGGCTCCACCGGCTCTCGCCGGGAAGGCGGAAAAGAAACAAAATAGTGCATGGAACTGGCTTTTTTATCGGCAATACAATCCACTTTCAGATCGTGGGAACGTCCGCCCAGGGTAATCGTGTTCAGGGATGAGACCCGTTCGCAATTCTGTGCGGCGCGATGCAACGCGGTGCTGAGAGAGATTTTCATGTTCTCCGGGACCAGATCGAGCAGGTCGTTTGCAAAGCGGCCGCGAGGCTGTTCCAGCAGACCGGAAAGATCACCGAAGCAGTGCAGAACCCGCCGCTGTTCATCCACCAGCACCCCGGGTGGCATGTATTCACCGAGCAGGGCATCGTAATCATGGACCAGTTGACGATCAAGACTGATGGTCAGCCGTTGGGGTGAGGTGCCGGCCGAAGGCATTGCCAGGAGTTTTTTCGAAGGCTCCAGGCGCATGTCCATGGCCACCTTGAGATCGCGGATTTTACGGAAAATTTTGCCCGGGCTGTCGACGGTTTCGAATTCGGCCGCCATCTTACCCAGACCCTCGCTGCTACCGAGGAAAAGAATGCCGTTGAGTTTGAGGGCGAAGTGAAACAGCGCCAGTACCTTGCCCTGAATCTCAGCCTGCAGATAGATGAGCAGATTGCGGCAGCAGATGAGATCCATGCGGGTAAAGGGCGGATCGTTGATCAGGTTGTGGGGCGCAAAAACGATCATTTTGCGAATTTCCTGGACTACCTGATACCGGTCGTCCCCTTTCGCAATAAAAAATCGCTTGAGACGCTCTTCCGAAACGTTTTTCAAACAGTGCTTATGGTAGATACCCAGAGAAGCGGTTTCCAGAGAAGTGCGGTGCACATCGGTGGCAAAAATCGTGATATTGCCCTTGAACTCGTACTGGGCAGCCAGTTCGGCCACCGTAATCGCCAGGGAATAGGCCTCCTCCCCGGTGGCGCAGCCTGCGGACCACAGGCGGATCTCCTCTTCGGCCTGTCGTCCTTCAAAGAACGCTCCGGCAATCTTCTCCTGAAGTTTTCTGAAGGTTTTGGGATCCCGAAAAAATTCCGTCACCCCGATGAGCAAATCCCTGTACAGGGCGTCGAGCTCTTCCATATCGCTGGCCAGGCGAGCCGCATAACTGTTGACGTCGGCCAGCTTGAGAAAATCCATGCGACGCCGGATTCGCCGATCGACCGTCGGCGGTTTATATTTGGAAAAATCAAGGTTGAACTGGTTGCGCAGGACGGCAAAGATCTGCTGGTATTCGCCGTCCTCATCGAGGACCAGGAAATCACGAATCACCCGGGCCCGTTCTTCGTCGGAGACGGAAGCGTATTTCATGATCACTTCCGGCATCGCCTCGGGAGCCAGCATCAGGTCGCAGAGGCCCGTGGCGAAAGCGCTGCGGGGCATTCCGTCGAACTGAGCCGAGTCAATGCTCTGTACCAGAACCAGACCGCGTTTTTCGTGAATGTCCCGAAGCCCCCGCGAACCATCGCTGCCCGTACCCGAAAGCACCACCGCGATCGCCCGACCGACCGCATCCGCTGCCAGGGAACGAAAAAAAACGTCGATGGGAAGATCGGGGTGGTGCCCCTGCCCCAGCTTTTCCAGATACAGTTTTCCGGCGGAGACCGTCATGTGGTTTTTCGGCGGGATGAGATAGATGGCATTGGCTTCCAGGACAATCCCCGAGGTCACCCGGTGAATCGCCATGCGGGTATGCCGGGCCAGAAGATCGTCCATCAGGCTTTTAAAATCCGGAGAAAGATGCTGAATCACAACGAAGGCCATGCCACTGTCGGAGGGCATGTGATCGAAAAACTCTTCCAGTGCGGCTAGACCGCCGGCCGAAGCGCCAATGGCAACGATAAATGAAGGAGTATCGGACATGGGGGGAGGCAACCTGTCTTGAAAAAGGGAACGACTTTTCGGGAAAAGCTCATAACCGGTCAGGGGCGGTCTGTTGTAATTAGACCTTTTTCGGCCTATGTCAAGGCCGAGCCGGGAAAAAAGCCCGCAAATTCCACACCAGGCGGACAGCCCGAGGTCATGCCGCAGCCCGGTCAGGGAAGCGGCGCCTTGCTCATAATCCGGGCCAGTTTGCGGTTGCGGGGCCAGATCGATTTTGGCGACAGCGACTTGAGCAGCGGAGCGTATTTTTTGAGCAGAACACGGTTTTTTTGCCCGCTAGCTGCTTCTTTAAGCAGGAAACGGGCCAGTTCCTCGCCGCCGAGATAGCGGTACTGGCCCAGGTCCTCGGCAACGCGAGCGACCAAACGGGCCGCGTTCACATTACGGCAGAACTCAGCTCCCCGGTCTTTGGCGCGGCCGAAAAAATGATTGCTGCCGTGAGTCCGATAGCCCAGGCAGGGCGCGTTCAGACAGAACTTGCGCCCATTGTACAGGGAGGCCAGCCAGACCAGACAGTCGTCAGCCCGAATTCGCCAGTCTTCCTCAAAAGGGATGGGGAAAAACCGTTGCGCCAGGGAACGGCGCAGAGACAGGGTGGAGGTCGGCGCGCCGATCCAGGTGCGGCAATGGTAGGTCAGCAGACCGGTATAGCCCAGATCGGTCACTGCGTCGGGGTAGTCGAGCAACACCGGCTCATTCACATTACCGAAACACTCATAGCCGCAAAACAGAAAATCGCACCGGGTATGTTCGCGGTAAACGGCCAGGGCTTTTTCCAGGTAGTCCGCATGGTACACATCGTCCGCATCCAGAAAAAAAAGCACCTCGCCCTGCGCCTGGACGTAACCGGCATTGAAAGCGGACAACTGGCCGCCATTGTCCTTGAGGCAGGGGACCAGGCGCGAATCGCGTCGGGCAAGTTCTTTGATGAGGTCTGGAGAACGGTCTTGCGATCCGTCGTCGACAAGAATGATTTCGAAATCCTGATGGCTCTGTCCCAGCACCGAAGCGACGGCGGCTTCCAGGTAGTCACCGTAATTGTAATTATTGATCAGCACCGAGACGAACACGCCGCTCCTCCAGTAAAGGTTTTTCCGAAACTTGACGAGGCAAAATGGACTTAAAATAAGCAATGGTCTCCCCCAAGCCCCTTTCAAGAGAGACTTGCGGGCTCCATTCGAGATGACGTCGGGCCTGACCGATACAGGGCTTGCGCCGCACGGGGTCTGCCGCGGCGGGTGACCGATGCCGAATCGGTACAGTGCTGCCGGTCAGTTGCAGAATCAGCCGGGCCAGTTCACCAATCGGCAATTCCCGGGGATTGCCGAGGTTGAATACCGGCAGCCCGCCGCCGGAAAATCCCATCAGCCCCAGCAGAGCTTCGACCATGTCGGCAACGAAGCAGAAAGATCGGGTCTGCCGTCCGCTGCCGTAAATCGTCAACGGCCGCCCCGTCAGGGCGCTGACGATAAAACTGGAAACCACCCTTCCGTCATCGGGATGCATGTAAGGACCGTAGGTATTGAAAAGCCGGGCTATCCGCACCCGACAATCCCGCTTGTGGTACTCATAGCAGAGGGTTTCGGCCAGACGCTTGCCTTCATCGTAGCAGGCCCGTTCCGTCATGGTCCCCACATTGCCCCGGTAATGTTCCCGCTGGGGATGGATCTCAGGATCGCCGTACACCTCGGAGGTGGAAGCCTGAATCAGCAATGCACCGTTGTCCAGAGTCGCCTGCAGCAGATTGCGCATCCCCACCGTGCAGGCGTCGATGGTCTCCAGAGCCAGCCGCTGATAGTGGAGCGGCGAGGCCGGGCAGGCCAGATTAAAGGCAACATCGAAAGCGATCCGGGGCAGTCGGCAGATGTCTGCTTCAACAAAGCGAAACCGTTCGTTGCCGGTCAGATCTCTGACGTTGGCATAAAAACCCGTGGACAGATTGTCCAGGCAGACCACCTCGTGGCCATCATCCAACAGCTGGCGCACCAGATGGGAGCCGATAAAACCGGCGCCGCCGGCAACAAGGATTCGTGACATATGGATTTTTGCCTTTGAAATAACAACCGGACACCCGTTCGGAGCATAAGCTTTTTTGGTATAGGCCGATAGCCCAACGAATGATAAAGTTCGCCAATGCCTGGATCCTGCGCGGCTGTCAGGCTTGGGAAAAAATGCCGTGAACGAGCTTTGGCAAAACCCGGTCGGCTTTTTCCGTAAACCGGATTTCCGCCAGAGAATCGTAGGGGGTTTCCTGTTGGTTGATAAAAACCACAGCGGCGCCGCTCTCGGCAGCTGCCGGAACAATCAGCGCCGCCGGCTGAACCGCCAGGGACGAGCCGATCATCAGCAATACATCACTGCTTCGGGCCCACTGAAAAGCCTCTGACAGGGCCTGCTCGGGAAGGCTTTGTCCAAAGGACACGGTGTCCGGCTTGATCAGGCCGCCGCATGCGGCGCAGCGAGGCACTTTGTCGCCGCCATCGAGCCGGGACTGGATCTCGGCAATAGGCCACGCCCGACCGCAGTCCAGACAGCTGGCCCGCATGTTGGTTCCATGCAGTTCGATCACCTTGACAGAGCCCGCCTGCTGATGTAAGCCATCAATATTCTGGGTGATCACCGCCTGCAGTCGGCCATTGCTTTCCATCGCTGCCAGCGCCTGGTGGGCCGGATTGGGCCGAGCCGCCAGCAGGGCGGGAATCAGTTCACGACGCATGGCCCAATAGCGGGTACGGGCCTTCTCGTTTTGCAAAAACTCCCCATAGGTCACCACCGGGTGGCGATCCCAAAGGCCGCCGGGGCTGCGAAAATCCGCCAGTCCCGAGGCCGTGGAAATTCCGGCGCCGGTAAATGCCACCACGGTACGGGCGCAACCCAGCAGGGCAGAAGCTCGCTCAAGGCGATGAGAATAGGATTCGTTCATGCTCAACCTCCCTTGACGGGCTGTTGTTAAATTGCAATCTATTTGAGCAGCACCGGCTGTTCCCGACCGCCACATCAATAGCGAAAATGCTTGATCCGCTCACCTTTTTCTTCAATCTCGGTCATGGCCTCGATGCCGATCTGCAGATGCACATCGCTCCACTGGCGGGCAACCTGACGGTCCATCTCTTCGGTCTTGATGCCCTCAGGAGTCATGGGCAGATCGGACACAAGCAACAGGGCGCCGCGGGCGATGGCGTTATAATGGCCGACGATAAACAAAGTGGCCGTCTCCATGTCGATGGCGATGCAGGTCATGGTCTGCAGCCGGTGAAGAAACTCCCGGTCGTGCTCCCAGAGCCGACGATTGGTGGTATACACCACGCCGGTCCGGTACTCATGACCGTATTGAATGATTTTTTCCGAGACGAACTTGTGCAGCTTGAAAGACGGCAGGGCGGGAACCTGAGGAGGAAAATACTCGTCGCTGGTGCCTTCGCTGCGAATCGCCGCCACGGGCAGAATAAAGTGGCCGATCTCGGTGGATTTTTTCAGCCCGCCGCATTTACCCAGCAGAAGCACCCCTTTGGGACTGCGAGCGCTCAGCAGATCCATGATGGTCGCGGCGTTGGCCGATCCCATGCCGATGTGGATCATGGTCAGGCCCCGGTTATTGGTCACCGCCGGCATCGGCCGCTCCGCTCCGCGAATTTCGCAATCGAACTGCCTGGCAAAACTGTTCAGATAGGAACGGAAGTTTGTCAGTAGCACATAATCCCCGATCTCATCCAGTGCCAGCCCGGTATACCGTGGCAGCCAGTTTCGAGCGATCTCCAGCTTTTCGTTCATTACCCGGATCCCTTCTTCACGCCCCACATCCCCTCATCTCCTATCAGCCACCGGCGCTGTCCCTGCGGGCGGATCGCGGGTAGCAGAGCACCTCCCGAATCCTCATCTCAAACATACGGTAGCTGTAGGCCGGCTTCAGAACCAGCGCCGTGTCCGCGCCGCCGCGATATCCTCCCAGGGCAATGATGTCCGCGGCCATATCAAGAAAGCCCCCGTCCGAAGCCATGATCGCACACTCAATGGCCACCTTGGTGCCCGTTGAAAAGACCGTTTTCAACAGTTCCGCCATCACATCGTGGGCGCTGTACCCTCCCAGAGCATCCCGCAAGGCGCTACTCACCGCTCCGTGAAAAGGGTGCACCCCGGTATAAAAACGCACTCCTTTCTGCCGAGCCCTTTCCATGATCTCGGGATCTTTGGCCTTCACCTTGCGCCCATAACGGTTTACGTAGATCTCCCTGTCGATAGCGTGCATGGTCACCCCGATGATATCCAGTTCCGGCATCATTTCGGCGCAATCTAGAGCCGTCTGCCCCGTTGTCGTGGCCACCACAAGTTGGCGGATACCCAACTGGCGGGCTCGCTCGTAGGCCTTATTCAGGGTGGCTGTTGTGTTTTCAATACCTTCCTGATCATAAAGGTTGATGGACATTTCCTGCATGAAGCCTTCTCCTTTCCCGGCGACGACACGCGTCACACATGGCAGACAGAAAAAATTTCATAGAGTGGGTCGAGTCGCTCTACTGCCTCCGGATGTTTCCAATGTGCAGGGGGGTCGCCTTCTTGTCAATGCCCATTCCCATTCTTGACGGCACGCACAGAGGAAATCAAAAGACCTTGATCTTGTCCCTGACTGGGCCGCCCCCCCCTGTAACGCCGCCGGAGCGGAGTGGGCGTTTGGCGATACAGACGGGCAACTGTTCAAGCGCAGCGAGTTTTTGCCCGTCCGCCAAACGCCCGCGCAGCGCAGGGTACCCGCCGCAGGCGGGCCAGGAGCGGGGCGCCTTTTTCTGCTGACTCTTTTTTGGCGCAAAAAAAGAGTCTGGCGTCGCGCGGGGGCGCAACCCCG
>SLLR01000094.1 GCA_007134025.1 Desulfuromonadaceae bacterium
CCATTCGGCGGGGCTTTTGCGATTGGGGGAAAACTCCCCGGTCAGCGGCCGCGGCGGCCATTGTAGATAGTTCCACCCCGGTCGCGATAGTCCTGCAACAGAACCCGGGCCTGATCGCCGCAGACGTCGCGATAGACGGTAATGCCCCTTCGCTCAAGGGTAGCGGGCCAGTCCGGTGGTTTGTCGCCTTCGTCAAAGCCGATTACTCGGGCATCCCCGCCCCGAGCGCCACAAACCAGACTGACGATCCCGGACCATGGCAGGGCCCCGAGACACATGGCGCAAGGCTCGGTGCTGGTGACCAACTCGCAGGGTGGCAGACCCGGCGCACCGAGATCGTGGTTGCCGAGTCGTTGCTGGGCCAGCATCAGGGCCATGAGCTCGGCGTGGGCCACGGAGCAGCGGCTGGCGACCACCCGGTTGACGCCGGGAGCCAGCAGGAGTCCGCTGTCCCGGTCAAAGACCGCCGCGGCAAAGGGGCCGCCGGTGCCGCGTTCAATGTTGTGTCGGGCCAGAGTGAGAACCAGTTCCATCCGCGCCTGGCGGCTGTTGAAGGTCTGTTCCATCGAAAGCAGGGCCGTCTCCAGCCAGTCGGGAAGTTCCAGTACGATGTTTGACAGGGCGGCAGGCATGGCCGTCTCCAATAATGAATGCAGGGAGCATCAGTCCTGAAAGCAGGCGCCGGGAGCTATTTTGGGGCTGTAGTGGCGCCGCAGCCACTGGCTGAGGCCGTCGAGCCCGGGGAACAGTACCCGTTCGGTGATGTTGGCCTGGTCGAGCTTGTCGCGAATTTCCCACTTCAGTTCCGCCGGAATGATGATCTTGCGCCAGATGGGGGGATGCTCGCGCAGGCACTGGCAGAGAGGTTTTTGCGGATCGGACATGACCGAGAAAAAGGCGAACTGGTTGACGATGCGCTGCTCCATGGACGGCGGTTCGAAGAAGATCATCGAGTGATCCCGGGACAGGGCGGACAGTTCCTGCTGGTTGTGGATGACCTCGCCCAGCATTTCCACGGTGAAAACGTTGGCCCCCTCGGCGGCCAGCTTTTCCAGCAGCAGCTTGGGCAGCAATTCGTGGGCCTTGACGTAGTTGACTGCCCAGATGGCGCCGTCGAGATGAAATTTGCAAATGTTGGCGGTGGCGAAGTGCATGGCGACAAAAGGCGAGTAGGTCCAGTCCAGCAGGCGGGTCGGTAGACCGAAATGCTGGGCCCTGGCCATCCAGTGCCAGAAGGAGTCGGATTCCACGGCGCTGTGATGGGCGTATTTTTTGAAATTACGCATCAGGTGCCGCTCCAGGGTGGCGTAATCGCCGCCGAGGCGCATCAGGGTGGTTTCCAGGGCGTAGCGGGCGTCGGACAGGCCGCGAAAAGCGAAACGGGAGCGGAAACGACCCAGGTGTTCGTTCCAGGAATCGAAAAACAGTTCTTTTTGCAACTCATCCCAGCTGCGGATGCGGACTTCGTTCATGATCTCAACCGACAGTTTCGAAGGGTTGGTGTTCAGACCGTTCCCAGAATGACGCTCGACTCCTGAAACATGGCCCAGGCCTCGTCTCCCTCCACCAGTCTGAGGGCGTCACCGCCTTCCCGGGTGATGGTGGCGCTGATGGTGCTGCCTCCCGGCAGTTGCAGGGAGACTTCCCAAGTGACTTGGCCTTCGATGATACGGCAGATGCGGCCCTTGAGAAGATTGCAGGAGCTGAGTCGGGCCGTTCCCAGGTCCTGAACGAGGACTACAGCCGGTGCCTTGACCATGGCAAAGACCTCTCGCCCCGGCGCCAGTCTCAGGGATTCGACACTTTCGTTGGTGACCTGGGCGGTGAGGGTATCTTCCCCTTTGAGCTTGACCTGAACCAGGGTGTTGATGCTGCCGGGGTAGAGCCGAATCACCTGGCCGGTCCAGAAGTTGCGGGCGCTGACCTTCATGTTGACCTTCCTGAGAAACTGGTAAAACCGTTCCCCGTCGTCGAGATGTTCGCCAAGGCTGTGAAGAAACCGTTGATGGGCTTCCTGAATGGCGCGATAGCGGCGGATGACTTCCCGTCCTTCTTCAGTGAGAAAGGTGCCGCCGCCGCCCTTGCCACCGACGGAGCGCCGGACCAGGGGCCTGGCTGCCAGGTTGTTGAGGGCGTCGACCTGTTCCCAGGCGGTCTTGTAGCTGATCCCCTGGGCCTTTCCGGCCTTGGTGATGGAGCCGTAGCGGCCGATTTTTTCCAGCAGTTCGATGCGGCTGAGGCCGAGAAAATCCTCGCCGGCCATCTTGAAGCTGAGAGAACCGGAAACTTCCAGTTCCGACGGTCTGGTTTTGCTCACGGCAGTTCTCCTTGATCGATTCAGCCGGCTGTGGTCGGCCATCAAAATCTCGTGGAAGGGGGGCCGGCAGAAGAGGGCAGCAGAACGTCTACAACCTACTGATTCCGGAAGCTAAAGGCAAAGAAAAAAGCCGCCGGTAGCGGTGTCAGCTCCGCATGTCGGAGAGCCCCTGCGGAGCATAACCAAATCCTGCCGTCGCGGGGCGCCTGTCGAGGCGGGCGAGAATGCCGTCGCTGTCGCAGGGTTCGGCAAAATAATGGCCCTGGCCGATATGGCAGCCCTGTTGCAGGAGGAAGGTAATCTGTTCCGCCGATTCGACGCCCTCGGCAATGAGTTCCAGATCCAGGTTGCGGGCCAGGTCGATGATGGTGGTGACGATCGATGCCTGGTGAATGTTTTCCGGCCCCCCATGAACGAAGGAAGGGGCGATTTTCAACCGGTCCAAGGAGAGTCTCTGCAGGCAGGCCAGGGAGAAATAGCCACTGCCGAAATCGTCAATGCTCAGTTTGACGCCAAGATCTTTGAACCCCCTCACTATCCGGTCGGCGCTTTCGGCGTTTTGCATCAGTACGCTCTCGGTGAGTTCCAGTTCCAGAAAGTTACCCTGCACCCCGTATTCCGCCAGGATGTTGCGGAGATTCGGAACCAGGTCCTTGTGGGTGAATTGGCGGTTGGTCAAGTTGATAGCCAGGTCCAGGGAACGTCCTCCCAGGGTTTTCCACCGTTGCCACTGGCGGCAGGCCTCGCGCAGAATCCACTCGCCCATGGGCAGGATCAGCCCGGTTTCTTCGGCCAGATCGATGAAGTGCTCAGGGGTAAGCATTCCCAGGGTCGGATGATCCCAGCGGAGCAGGGCTTCGACGCCGACCATCTGCAGGGTGCGCATGTCGAACTGTGGCTGGTAGAGAAGGCGGAATTGTCGGTCCTCAACGGCTTGCCGCAAGCGGGCCTCCTGCTGCAGGCGACGTGTGACCTGTCGTTCCATTTCCCGGGAGAAAAAACGGAAAACGTTGCCTTTGGCGTTTTTGGCGGCATACATGGCGGCGTCGGCATTGCGCAGCAGCCGTTCGCCGTCGATGCCGTCCTCGGGATAGATGGCGATGCCCAGACTGGCCGAAGCGACAACTTCATGGCCGGGCAGGGGATAGGGGCTGGACAGGGTCTGCAGCAGCTTGCGGGCGATATGCGGCAGGTTTTCCAGAGTGCGAAATCCGGAAAGGATGATCACGAATTCGTCTCCGGCATAGCGGGCGACGGTATCGTTTTCCCGAAGGATCTTCTGCATGCGTTCGGCCGCCATCTGCAGCAGGCGGTCTCCGGCGGCGTGGCCCAGGGAATCGTTGATGATTTTGAACCGGTCGAGGTCCACAAAGATTACCGCCAATTGACTACCGAAACGACGGGCTTCCGCCAGATTCTGTTCCAGCCGATCGTGGAGCAGAGAGCGGTTCGGCAGGCCGGTGAGGGGGTCGTAAAAAGCCAGTCGCTGATAGTGTTCGCTGGTTTCCCGGTGCCGGCGCAGTTGGCTGCGGGAATGTCGGTGACTAAGCCAGCCGCCGGCGGTCAGGCCCGTCAGGGCGATGGCCAGGCCGAGGGGCAGGACGATGAGGGCATCAGGGCAGGCCACCAGCAGCCGTTCCGAAAAGATTTTCGGGCCGAGCCGGTAGCCTCTCCAGAAAAACAGCATTGCGCCGGCAACCAGAATCACCAGCAGAATGCGAAGGGTGTGGAGGAGGGTCAGAGACATTCTGCCGGAAGTCGGAGAGAGTTTCATGGAATCCGCATCGAGGGCAGGAAAAGGCGCTTGGGCTTTTGCGTCGAAGCACGGGTTACATTTTTGAGGTGCGGCCAAAGCATTGTCTGACGCAGGTTTGCTATTGTCTCAAAAAAGGTTTTACAACCATAAGGTTTCAGTCTAAAAAGATCAAGAAAAATAACAGGTTCAGCTGAAAATGACCAGGCAGTCCATGAGGCGCAGGGAAAGGTTCAGGACCCGGATGGTTAGCTTTCGCCAAGCCATTAGGGAAGCCCCTGCCGGTACGGATCATGAGGGTGACAAGAATCAGCGGATAGTCTGCAGTGTAAAACATTAAGTAAATTGGTAACTCATAAAAGGCGATTTGCCGCAGAGTGTGGTGGCCGGGTCCGGTGATATTTCTTTGTATTTAGTGTTACTGTTCAACGTGTTATCATTTTCTGGTTAAAAAATAGGCAGATTGGCATTATGTTTGTATGCCTTAAAAGGGTTTTGCCCAAAAAAACATCTTGGGATTCGTATTTTGCCCTGCGTGCAGGCAATTGTTTTTCTCATCGAGACAGGAGACGTCATGAGCGTACACTTGGACGAAAAAGTGGCACCGATTTATCAGGAAGTTCTGGCCCGCAACCCCGGAGAGACCGAATTTCATCAGGCGGTTCGGGAAGTACTGGAGTCCCTCGGGCCGGTACTGAGCAAATATCCGGAGTTTCGGGACAGCAAGGTCATCGAGCGAATCTGTGAACCGGAACGGCAGATTATCTTTCGCGTGCCCTGGCTGGACGACCAGAACCGGGTTCAGGTCAACCGGGCCTTTCGGGTAGAGTTCAACAGCACTCTGGGTCCCTACAAGGGCGGCATGCGGTTTCATCCCTCCGTTTACTTGGGCATCATAAAATTCCTGGGCTTTGAGCAGATTTTCAAGAACTCCCTGACCGGTCTGCCCATCGGCGGCGGCAAGGGCGGTTCGGATTTCGATCCCAAGGGCAAGAGTGACGCCGAAGTTATGCGTTTCTGCCAGAGCTTTATGACCGAATTGTACCGGCATCTTGGGGAGCACACGGACGTTCCGGCCGGCGACATCGGTGTGGGTGCCCGGGAACTCGGCTACATGTTCGGCCAGTACAAGCGCATCACTAACCGCTACGAGTCCGGCGTGCTGACCGGCAAGGGTCTGGATTGGGGCGGCTCTCTGGTGCGCAAGGAAGCAACGGGTTACGGCGCGACCTTTTTTGCCCAGGAAATGCTCAAGCTTCGGGGCGATTCTCTGGAGGGCAAGACCTGTATCGTTTCCGGTTCCGGCAACGTGGCGATTTACACCATTGAAAAAGTCCATCAGCTGGGCGGCAAGGTCGTGGGATGCTCCGACTCCAACGGCATCATTTTCCATGAAAAGGGTATCGATCTGGATCTGCTCAAGCAGTTGAAAGAGGTGGAGCGTCGCCGGGTCAGGGATTACGTCACCTACCACAAGGATGCGGTCTTCACTGAGAACGGCAACATCTGGGAGATTCCCTGCCAGGTGGCTTTCCCCTCCGCCACTCAGAACGAGCTCAACGGCAGGGATGCGGCGACCCTGTTGAAAAACGGCTGCATCGCGGTGAGCGAAGGTGCCAACATGCCCACCACTCCCGAGGGCGTTGAGATCTTCCTCGAAGCCAAGATTGCCTATGGTCCGGCCAAGGCGGCCAACGCCGGCGGGGTGGCGACCTCGGCTCTGGAGATGCAGCAGAATGCCAGCCGGGATTCCTGGGATTTTGAATATACCGAGAAGCGACTTCAGGACATCATGACCAGAATCCACAACAACGTCGCCCAGACCGCCGAAGAATTCGGCACTCCGAGCAACCTGGTCAACGGTGCCAATATCGCCGGGTTCATTCGCGTTGCCAAGGCCATGCTGGCCATGGGCGTGATCTGACCGGCAAGACGGTCGGCCGCTGACCATGTGGTCGCCAATCAAAGGCCATTCAGAAGTGCGTTGACACAACAAGAAAAGCCCGGCTTCGGCCGGGCTTTTCTTGTTGTGTCAACGCTACGAATGGGACGGTGCAGGGACGGCTTCACTCAGCGAAAGCAGACCAGTTGCTGGGCTACAACATCGGCCATCAAGCGTAACGGCTCCTGCCAGCACAGTACTCGAATGACCTCGGCGAAACGACGGCTTTCCGGTAGTTGTTCCGACAGCAGGTTGGGTTGTCCGGCCAGAAACTCCGGGTGCAGTTGGCAGTCGGGATTTTCTGGAAACAGAGCCAGATAGAAGATTTCCGTTTCCACCAGATCTTGAAAAAAATGGCTGCCGAAGGAAAGTTCCGGCATCAGGCCGCCACTGGCGAACGCGACCTCGACCAGGGCGGTGACGTTGTTGATCTCCGCAAACCGGACCGGCACGCCAAGGGCGGGAGTGGTGGTCCCCCAGCGGCCCGGCCCCATAAGCAGGGTGGGATTCTCCAGGCGGTGGCAAAATTCCCGATTCAGCCGGCCTATAACGCGGGCGACCTCGTATTTGTCGGCCTGAGGCAGAGCGTTGTAGGCCGAGGATTCAATCCAGATCAGGCTGCTCACCGGCTGAACCAGGTTGCCGCCCATGAAGTTGCCTGCCGAGCGGAAGAAAATACGTTCCCGGGCAAGATTCTCCGGCAGCTTAACGGCCTGTTGTTCGCCCCGGGTCTGCAGTGGGCGGCACTGCAGCAGGTTGATGCGGGGGATGGTGCCGGAATGGAAGTTGGCGGTAAACTCGATATCGACGGGATAACGGTAGGTGGCCTCCAGGGTTTTCAGCATGCGTTGCATCAGTTCGCTGAAGCGGGTTTGCCGGAACAATTTTTCAAAAGTCAGCAGCCAGGCTTCAGACGCTCTGCGCCCCCGCCCTTCTTCCCCCTGACCGAGAGCCCGATCAGGGACCGCGTAACGTTCCAGGTTCAGATTGCCGCAGTGCTCGCTCAAGCGGTTGAAAGGCAGAGTTTTGAGTTCGTTGCCGTTGACGTCGAGGAGGTCCACGTCCCGCTGGGAAAAGCGGCGCAGATCGTCGAATCCGTGAAGGGGCTGCTGCAGGGGATTGTCCAGGGCGACAATACGGGGATAATCGTTCTCGACCCGGTCCACGGCGCGGGTGCCGAGGCCGAAGACCAGTCGCAACATGCCTGCTTTGGGGTCCATTTCCCGGTTCCAGACAAAGGTGTTGTGAGAAACGCCGACCCCAGCCAGTTCGGGAAAGTAATACCGGTCATGATAGGCACCGGAAACTCGCTGTACCAGCAACGCCATCTGTTCCTGGTGCCGGTCCAGGCCGCGCTGGCGGCGGTAGGCCAGGGCATCCGGGCTCATGGTGCTGGCGAAAATCCGTTGAACGGCTGCTTCGAACTGCTGGTAGCGATCTTCCGGCGAACCCTGGTTGACGCAGAAAAAACTGTCGTACTTTCCGGCAAAGGCGTTGCCGAAACCGTCTTCCAGCAGGCTGCTGGAACGGACAATGATCGGATACTGGCCGAAATGCTCAAGCATTTCCTGAAACTGAATTCGCACCGTCGTCGGAAAGCGGCCTCGGCCCAGCTTTTCCCGAAGTTCTTCGGCGTACACAAAATAGCCTTCGGGGGTCTGTTGTCGCATGAGCAGTTTCCACCAGCCGTTGTGAACAATGTAGGAAAAGTAAATGTCCGAGGCCACATGAAAGGAATCGTGGGGCTCCAGGTACTGCTGCCAGTCGAAGTCCAGATCCTGTAGCAGAATGCTGCGGGCCAGCAGCATGCCCACCGCCTTGCCGCCGATGTAGCCTGTGCCGATGGTGCGGGCCTTGATGTTGAGCAAATCTTCCAGGTGCAGGTAGCACCGGGCCAGTTCCAGCATCCGCTCGTCGTGGCCGATGAGCATGCGGCACAGCTGTTCGGCCATGATTTGACGCTGTTTCTCTGTCGCGGGTTCCCGGATCAAGTCCTCGGCTTCCAGAAACAGGCGGTCCCAGTAGTCCAGCTGTCGCCGGCTTTCGTCCGCGCATCCCTTGTAGATTTGGGTCAGGCAGGTGGCTTCGTCACTGTTGGCAATCGGAATAAATTCGTTATCCTGTTCCAGGTGGGGCAGAAACATGGTGGGCGAACGGCGTTCCCAGACTTTCATGGGATGGACGTAGTTGCGGCCGTTGCAGGTGTAGATATCCAGCAGCAGCTGGGTTGTGTTGCGAATCTGGGCGATGGTCTGGAACGAATGACCGCTGCGCAGCAGGCCGAAGTAGGCGATGGTGTCCAGTTCGAAAAGATAGGGGCAGGTGACCTGAAAAAAATTGCCGATCATGGCGTCGGTGGCCCAGGCCAGCAGCAGGTCGGTGAGGCAGTCAAAGACATAAAAAGCCTGCGGTCCGGTGTCGGTGAGGATCTGATGGACCCGGCTGGCGAACGGCTCAAAACCCCGGTAAGCGTCCAGTTGGTGTACCGTAAGGTTGGAGGACGCCTCGACCAGGGGTTTGTGGCGACCGAAGCGCATGTACACCACATGACGTCCCTGCTCCAGCGAGGTGCGGACAAAAGGGGTGACGAAGTACGCGTAATCGGCAACGCTGTCCATGCGCCAGACGACATTGTCGCCGATGCGCAGATCGTCGAGAACCCTGTCCAATCCGGAAAATCCTGTGGTTACTCGTTGCTCAAGGCTCATGCCGGTCCCTTTCTGCCAGGAGAGAAAATATGTGCAACGTTACCAATTATAGAGATTTGGCACGCTCAGCAACAGGGTGTCGATGAATTTTTTCCCGCCGGACGTTACCCGGCTTGTCGGTCCGGGTCGCATAAATACCTCTTGACGGCCCCGACAGGCGTTTGTTCTGATGGGCCGAACAAGGCAACTCTTCCCTTTGGAGATCTTATGAGCCAATCCGCTGCCCGGCGGCCGATCCAGTTATGCAGGAGCCTGCGGGGTGCCTTCGTGAGGGCGGCAACATGCTCCGCGCTTGCGGCGGCCTTGCCGCTGATCCTGCTGAATGCCGGTTGCAGCCCCCATGCCATCCAAACCATCGGCCTGCCCGTTGACCTGCCCGCGGTTTACGGAAAGGCGCCTGAGTCGGTGAGCGACGTGGCCGATGAAGGGCGCTGGTGGACGGATTTCAATGATCCTCAACTCGACGCCCTGATGCTGCGGGCTTTTGCCGCCAACCTCGATCTTCGTCAAGCCTTTGCCCGGCTGGAGCAGGCCGAGGCCCAGCTTCGAATCGCCGGTGCGGCCCGCCGCCCCACTCTGGAAGGGGCGGCGTCCGCAGGCCGTAGTCGGCAGCCGTCGCCCTTCTTTGAAGCGGTGACCGCCGACCGCTATGAGCTGTCGCTGCCGGCGGGCTTCGAGATCGATCTCTGGCGGCGGCTCGCTTCTCTGAGCGAAGCGGCCCGGCTGGAGGCCGTCGCTTCAAGGGAAGATATCAAGACCTTGTACCTGAGCCTTTCGGCCCAGGTGGCCGACCTCTATTATCTGGCCCGCGAGCAGCAGGCCCAGCTGCTGTTGACGGATCAGCAGATCGCGGCCTTCGCCGATACTCTGGAACGGGTGGAAAGTCGTTACCGGGAGGGGTTGGTGCCGGCCCTGGACGTCTACCAGGCCCGCCAGAACCTGGCCACGGCCCGATCCCGGCGACCGCCCTTCGAGAGTGCTCTGGCCGCTGCCGAGCACGGACTGGCGGTGGTGCTCGGCGTTTATCCCGAGCCCGGCCTGATCGGTCCGCCGGACCCGCTACCCCGGCCTGTTTTTCCGGCGGCCCTGCCTTCGACCCTGCTGGCCCGGCGACCCGATGTGGAGGCGCGGCTGCTGCGCCTGCAGGCCAGCGATGCCCGGGTCGCGGCGGCCGTTGCCGAGAGGTTTCCGGCCCTGCGTCTGACCGGCACTGCCGGTGCCCAGAGCGATCAGCTGCGGGATCTGCTCGGCTCGGGAAACCTGTTCTGGAATCTGCTGCTCAATCTGATCCAGCCCCTCTACGACGGCGGCCGCCGCGCCGCCGAGGTGGAGCGCAGCCGGGCGTTGTTTGAGGAACATCTGGCCGCCTACCATCAGGCGGTGCTGAGTGCTTTTCGCGACGTGGAAGACGCCCTGGCCGCCGCCCGCGCCGGTGAAGAGCAGATCGAAAGGCTGGCCGAGGTGGAGAGCGACAGCGCCGCGGCCCTGCAGTTGGCCTTGGAACGGTATCTGGCCGGTTTGTCCGATTATCTTCCGGTTCTGACCGCTCAAAGCCTGCACGCCACGGCCCAGAGTCAGTTGCTGGCCGCCCGCCGCCAGCTCATTGCCGAGCGCATTCGACTGGCCCGTGCCCTGGGCGGAGTGTGGATGGAGGAGCAGGTTGAGCAGGGGCAGCCGGTGGTTTCAGAGGGGGCGTCCTGATGACCGCTGACAATTCTGCGGCGCGAGTCCTTGCTCCACGACACTGAATAGTTATTTCTTTTGCCGTTTTTTCCTGAAATATCACACGGGACTTTTGTCATGAGCGCCAAACACAAGTGGATAAAGAGGGGTCTGCCGCTGCTGGTTCTGCTGCTGGGGGTGGTGGCCATGCAGGTCATGGTTCGGCGCCGTCCCGAGCCGCGCCGGGAGGTGCGGGAGGATCGCGGCGTCCTGGTCGAGGTCGTCGTGGTGGAACACCGTCCCCACCGGATCGAGATCGAGGCCACCGGAACGGTCCAGCCGCGCCGGGAGATCAGCCTGATTCCCCAGGTATCCGGGCGGGTGAGCAGGATGGCGGAAAACTTTGTTGCCGGCGGCTTTTTCCGCCGGGGTGAGCTGCTTTTCGAGATTGAAACCGCCGATTACCGTCTGGCCGTGGACAAGGCGCAGGCGGCCCTGGCCCGGGCCGAATACGATCTGGCGACGGTGGAAGGCCAGGCCCGGGTCGCCCGTCGGGAATGGCAGCAATTGCAGGCCCGCCTGGAACCCCCTGCCGAACCGAACCCGCTGGTTCTGTTCGAACCCCAGTTGGACAATGCCCGGGCCGCTTTGCGCGCCGCTACCGCCGACCTGGAGCGGGCCCGCCTGGATCTGGAGCGGACCCGGCTGCGGTCACCCTTTAATGCCGTGGTGCGCACCAGAGGGGTGGATCTGGGGCAGTACCTGCGGGCGGGCACCGAGGTGGCGAATCTGGTCGGCACCGATCAGGCCGAGGTGGTGGTGCCCCTGCCTCTTGAAGAGCTGGTCTGGCTGCGGATTCCCCGGGATGCCGACATCTCGCAAGGTTCTGCGGCGACGGTGGAACTGCAGGCCACAGGACTGCGCCATCGCTGGTCGGGGCGGGTGGTCCGCCGGTTGGCCGATGTCGATCCTGTGGGCCGCATGGTGCGGCTGGTGGTGGCGGTAGACGACCCCTACGGCTTGTCCGAAAGCGACACCGAACGTCCGGATCTGGGCATGGGAACCTTCGTTCGTGTGCTGCTGCAGGGGCCGCTGCTCGACGAGGTGGCGGTGCTGCCGGCTGCCGCACTGCGCAAGGACTCCCGGGTCTGGTTGTGGCAGGAGGGGCGGCTGCATATCCGTTCGGTGGAGGTGTGGCACCGCACCCGGGAGCAGGTGGTGATCGGCGCGGGTCTTCTGCCCGGCGAACGGGTCGTTACGAGCCCTTTGAGCGGGGCCGTGGAAGGCATGCGGCTGCGTCTGGCCGACGCCGAACCGGAGCTGCCCGCCGCTGATTCAGCGGATGGTGTCCCATGAACGGGGCGATTCGCTGGATGGCCCGGCATCACGTGGCCGCCAATCTGCTGATGCTGATTTTCGTTGTCGGCGGCTGGATTCTGGCCCCCCGGATTCAGCAGGAGGTGTTTCCGGAGATCTCCCTCGACTGGATTTCGGTCAGCGTACCCTATCCCGGTGCCGGTCCCGAAGAGGTGGAGGAAGGGATTCTGCTGAAAATTGAGGAAAACCTCACCGGTGTGGACGGCATCGTCCGCATCACCGCCACCGCTCGTGAAGGCTTCGGCACGGTGCTAGCCGAGGTTCGGGAAGGCATGGATGCGGATCGGGTGCTGCAGGATGTGCGCAGTGAGGTGGAACGCATCACCACCTTTCCCCAGGATGCCGAGAAGCCGGTGATCAGCAAGCTGCTCAACCGGCGCGAGGTGGTTTCCCTCGTCGTTTACGGCGATCTGTCCGAGCACAGCCTGCGGGAGCGGGCCGAGGCGGTGCGTGACCAGTTGCTGACCTACCCCCAGATCACCCAGGTTGACCTGGGCGGCGTACGGCCCTACGAAATTGCCATCGAGGTGCCGGAACAGCAGTTGCGGCGGCACAATCTGACCCTTGAACAGATCGCCCGGCGCGTTCGGGAGGCGTCTCTGGATCTTCCCGGCGGCGTTCTGCGCACCGAAGGGGGCGAGATTCTGTTGCGTACCGTGGAACGGCGTCATTTCGGCCCCGAATACGAAGACATTGTGGTGGTGACGCGGGCCGACGGCAGCCAGGTGCGGCTGGCGGATCTGGCGCAGGTGCGGGATACCTTTGCCGAAACCGATACCGCCGCGCGCTTCGACGGCAAGCCGGCGGCCATGGTCAGGGTCTATCGGGTGGGGCGGCAGAAGCCGACGGAAATCTCCGCTCTGGTCCGGCGCTACGTGGAAGAGCACTCGGCCCAGCTGCCGCCGGGGGTGTATCTGGCGGTCTGGAACGATACCAGCGAACTGTTCGAGAGCCGTATGAATCTTCTGCTTAAGAACGCCGCTCTGGGCCTGGTGCTGGTATTTCTGGTACTGGGCCTGTTTCTGGAACTTCGGCTGGCTTTATGGGTCATGCTCGGCATTCCCATCGCCTTTCTCGGTACCCTCATGTTCATGCCGGTCCTCGGCGTTTCCATCAACATGATCTCCTTGTTCGCCTTCATTCTTGCTTTGGGCATCGTGGTCGATGACGCCATTGTGGTGGGGGAGAACGTGTACGAGCATCGCCAGCGGGGTGTTTCCTATCTGCAGGCGGCGGTGGCGGGGACCCAGGAAGTGGCCGTGCCGGTGGTGTTCGCGATCCTGACCACGGTGGCGGCCTTTGCGCCGCTGCTGTTTGTCAGCGGCATCATGGGCAAGTTCGTCGGGGTGATACCGATCATTGTCATCACCCTGGTCTTGATGTCTCTGGTGGAGTCCCTGTTCGTACTGCCTGCGCATCTGGCCCTGGGGCGCCGGCGATCGATTGACGCTGGCGTTCTGGGTCGTATCGACGGCCTGCGGAGGGGATTCGGTGTGCTATTGGAGCGCTTCATCGCCGGGCCTTATCGCCGGGGCCTGGAAGGCTGCCTGGTCTACCGTTACACCACTCTGGCTGCGGCGGTGGTTTTGTTACTGCTGGCCGTCGGCGTGGTTCGTGGCGGCATCATCAAGTTCACCTTCATGCCCGAGGTGGACGGCGATGTGGTGACGGCCTCATTGCGCATGCCGCCGGGCACCCCGGTGGCGGAGACCGACCGGGTCAGACGCCATGTCGAAGAGCGGGCCATGGCGGCCATTGCCGAACTGGAGGCGCAAAAGCCCGAGGCGGACAGTCTTTTGCGGCATTTTTACGCGGTGATCGGCGGCACACTGCCTGACGGGGGCCCGGTCGCCGCTGACGGCGGAAGCGGCGCGAATTTGGCGGAGATGGCGCTGTTGCTTGCTCCCAGTGAGCAGCGGCAACTGTCTGCCGCCGCCGTTGCCGCTGCCTGGCGGCGTCATGTTGGTGAGGTTCCCGGAGTCGAGTCCCTGGTCTTTGAATCCGACCTGGTGCGCATGGGGGCCAACATCGACATACAGCTGGTCCACGAGGATTTTTCGGTACTGTCCGCCGCCGCCACCCGCATCAGGACGGAACTCGGCAACTATCCGGGCGTCGGCGACATCGAGGATTCCCATCGTTTCGGCAAGCAGGAGCTTAAGATCCGGCTGACCTCGGAAGCCCGCACCCTGGGCATCAGCGAAGCAGAACTGGGCCGCCAGGTGCGTGGAGCATTTTACGGCGCCGAAGCGCTGCGGCTGCAGCGGGGGCGCAACGAGGTCAAGGTGATGGTGCGCTATCCGGAACAGGACCGGCAGAGTCGTTGGGGATTGGACAATCTGCGGATTCGTACCCCCGATGGCGGCGAACTGCCTCTGGGGCGGGCCGCACGGTTGGAACAGGGGCGGGGTTATGCCGAGATTCGGCGGGCCGATCGACGGCGGGTGGTCAACGTGACCGCCAGCGTCGACAGCCGCATCGCCAATGCCCGGGAGATTCTCGCGGATCTGCAGGCCGGGCTGCTGCCCCGTCTGGAGCAGGATTTCCCCGGTCTGGCCTTTGATCTGGAGGGGGAACAAAAAGAGCTAAGGCAGTCCCTGGCCAGTATGGCCACCGGCTTTAAGCTGGCCCTGTTCGGCATCTTTGCCTTGCTGGCCATACCCTTTCGCAGCTACAGTCAGCCCCTGATCATCATGGCCGCTATTCCCTTCGGCATTGTCGGAGCGTTGGGCGGTCACCTGCTGATGGGTTACGATCTGTCCATTCTGAGCCTGTTCGGTATTGTCGCCCTGACCGGGGTGGTGGTCAATGACTCCCTGCTGCTGATTGACCGGATCAATTGCAACTATCGTCAGGGCGGCGCTGATCTGCTTGCGGCGGTAACGGACGCCGCCCAGAGGCGTTTTCGACCGGTTCTGCTGACCTCCCTGACCACTTTCTTCGGGCTGGCGCCGATGATTCTGGAACGCAGCGTGCAGGCCCAGTTTCTGATCCCCATGGCCATCTCCCTCGGTTTCGGCATCCTCTTCGCCACCGGCATCACGCTGCTGCTGATTCCGGTCCTGTATGTGGTGCTGGAGGATCTGCGCGGGCTGCTGGGGCTGGCCGGGCGAGCGCCCCATGCTGATACGGCGGCAGGCGCGGACTGAAGGAGCGCCCCTTGCAAATTTTGTGAAAATAACTTACATACCCCTAGCGACGGAGGGATTTTCATCCGTCCCGATTGCTGTCGGCCGCTCTCTGCGGGGCTTGCGCCGTTGCGAAAAATCCCTTGCAGGCTCTGGAGGAAGCAGCCTTGAGCATCACTGAAGACCGACTATTCCGTAAAATCCGCAAGCAGGTCGGCAAGGCCATCGGCGACTTCCAGCTCATCGAAGAAGGCGATCGCATCGCCGTGGCGGTTTCCGGCGGCAAGGACAGCTACACCCTGCTGCATGTTCTCGACAGCCTGCGGCGGCGGGCGCCGGTGCGCTATGAACTGATCGCGGTCAATGTGCATCCGGGGTTCCCCGGATACGACACCAGGGCGCTGGTTGCGCACCTGCAGGAGCACGGGTTTGCCCATCGTATGGAGCAGACCGATTGTTATCAGATTATCGAAACCAGGCGCCGCCCCGGTTCCTCCTACTGTGCTTTCTGCGCCCGCCTGCGGCGGGGAGTGCTGTATTCGGTGGCCGATGAGCTGGGGTGCAACAAGCTGGCGCTGGGCCACCATCTGGACGATTTTATCGAAACCCTGTTGCTCAACCAGTTTTTTGTCGGTACTCTCAAGGCCATGAGCGCCAAACTGCTGGCCGACAACGGCCGACACACGGTGATCCGCCCTCTGGTGTATGTGGAAGAGCGGGATATTGTCGCTTTCAGCCAACAGATGGATTTCCCCCTGATCGCGTGCGCCTGTCCGGCAGGCAGTGAAGGGGACCGAAACCGCCACCGCATGAAACAACTGGTTCAGCAGCTGAGTACCGAGATTCCTCACCTGCGGAGCAGCCTCCTCGGTGCCCTGGGCAATATTCAGCCCCGGCATCTGCTCGACAGGCGTCTGCAGGGTCTTGCCTCAGCCTATAATTCATCGCCGGAGGAGTCATGAGTTTTCCGTCTGCCAGCGACATGGATCTGGCCGGCAAGGTCCAGCGCCTGCTTCTGCCCAAGAGTTCACCGGCCTGCGCCTGGTGCTGCATGGGGATCAAGAACCGCATGGCGCTGGCTCTCGGCGGAGATTTTTATGAGTTCATTCCGCTGGGCGACGGCGGTCAGGTGGTGTTTCTGGGCGATGTGACCGGCCACGGCCTGCAGGCTTCAGTGGTGATGGCGCTGCTTTACGGTTATCTCCACCGTGCATCGACCAACGGTGTTCGGCCGCAACAGCTGGTAGCCGAGGTCAACGAGTTCCTGCAACTTTTTGCCCGCCGTTCGCTGCGCTTTGATCATTACTTCTCCTCGACGTTGTTTTTCGGCATTATCGACCGGGCCACCCTGCGCATGCGCTATGTCAATGCCGGTCAGGTGGCACCGCTGGTAAGGCGCGGCGACGAGATTTTTTCGCTGGAGGCCACGGCTTCGCCGCTGGGCTATTTCAGTGACCTGGAACTGGAAGAGCGGGTGTTTGTGTTCGAGCCGCAGGACCGGTTACTGCTGTATACCGACGGACTCAGTGAAAGCCACAACCGGGCTGGGGATTTTTTTGGAACGGAACGGATCGTCCGGTTGCTCAAGGAGCATGACGATACCCATCTGGACTTTCTTGAGAGGTTGTTCAGTGCGCTGCGGGAGTTTGGTGTCGACGACCCGCCCATGGACGACTGTACAGCCATTGTCATCGATTTTCACGCCCCTATCGTCGCCGAATAGAGCAGTGGCGCTTTAAGCCGATGAGTTAAAGGCCTCGGCTATCGTTATCAAGTTATCGGTTTCGGCCCGTTCTTTTTCAGCGGGGGAATGGCGGCCGAATTTTTACGGCCCGGATATGCCGGGCATTTTTTTTATCTGGTGTTTCGGACAAAAGGAGTCAGCCTCTTATGATGGAAAGCCTCTGGCAGGTCGGTCGGCGGCAGCACGGCTTTGTCGTGACCGGCGTTACCCCCCTGAGCGAACTGAATCTGACCCTCATCGAGCTGCGCCACGAGCGGCTTGGTTCCCGTATGGTGCATCTGGCCTGTGAAGACGACAACAATCTTTTCGGGGTCGGCTTTCGTACCACCCCGCAGGATTCCTCAGGAGTGGCTCATATTCTGGAGCACACGGTGCTGTGCGGCTCCCGGCGCTATCCGGTGCGGGATCCCTTTTTCACCATGCTCAAGCGCAGCCTCAATACGTTCATGAACGCCCTGACCTCCAGCGACTGGACCCTTTATCCTTTTTCCTCGCAGAACTGCAAGGATTTTTACAATCTCATGGGTATCTATCTGGATGCGGCTTTTTTTCCGCTGCTGCGGGAGCGGGACTTTCGCCAGGAGGGTCACCGGCTGGAATTTGCCGATCCCCTGAATGCCCGCTCGGAACTGACCTTCAAGGGCGTAGTGTACAACGAAATGAAAGGAGCCATGGCGGACCCCGCTTCTCTGCTGCATCAGCGGCTGACCCGCGCTCTGTTTCCCACCACCACCTACGGTCATAATTCGGGGGGCGAGCCGGAGGCGATTCTCGATTTGACCCACCAGCAGCTGGTGGCCTTTCACCAGACCTATTATCACCCGGCCAACGCCTATTTTTTCAGTTACGGCGACCTGCCTCTTGAAGGTCATCTGGCGGTGATGGAAGAACGGGTGCTGCAGGTTTTTGAGCCCCTGGAGGTGAACACGGCGGTTGCCGACGAGGTTCGTTTCGCCGCACCGAAACGGCTCAGCGAGGGGTTTCCCGTCGATGCGGGCGATCCCTTGGAGAAGCGTTCCATGGTGCAGGTCGCCTGGCTGACGTGCCCGCTGTCGGACAGCTATGAAAACCTGGCCATGAGCCTACTGTCCCAGCTGCTGCTCGGCCATCCGGCGGCCCCTCTGTATCGGGCTTTGATGGATTCGGGTTTGGGCCAGAATCTGGCACCGGGTACCGGCTACCATGAAGATCAGCGGGAAACCTACCTGGCGGCGGGCCTGCAGGGCACCGATCCCGAGCAACTGGAAGCTATCGAAAAGCTGGTGCTGGACACCCTGGAACAGGTGGCCCGAACCGGTTTTGACGAGGAGCAGATTGCTGCCGCTCTGCACCAGCTGGAGCTCTCGCACAAGGAGGTAGTGGGGGATCAATATCCTTACGCCCTGCTTCTGCTCATGCGGCTGTTCGGTCCCTGGCTGCACAACGACGATCCGGTTTCGCCCCTGCGCTTTGACGACAATCTGTTTCGGCTGCGGCGGGAACTGACGGAAGGACCGTTTTTCCAGAACCTGATCCGCCGTCAGCTGCTGGACAATCCGCACCGGGTGACCCTGCTGCTGTGTCCCGACAAGGATCTGAAGCAGCAACAGGAGCGGCTGCTGGGTGAGCGGCTTCGGCAGCAGGCCGATGGCCTCGGCGAGCTCGAACGGGCGGCTCTGGTGGAGCGGGCCAGAGAGCTGCAGCGGGCCCAGGAGGAAACAGAGGACCTCAGCTGTCTGCCGACCCTGGGCCTGAGCGATATCCCCGCTACGGAGCGCTCGGTGTCCGGGCGCGAGGACAGGCTGGCCGGCTGTCCCCTGTACCTTTTTCCCCAGCCGACCAACGGCATCGTCTACCTTACCGCCAGCCTGGTGATGAACGACCTGCCGGCCGATCTGGTTCCTCTGGTCCCCCTGTTCAGCGCTCTTCTGCCCAAGATCGGCGCCGCCGGACTGGATTATCTGCGCATGTCGGAGCGGATTACCGCCGCCACCGGCGGGATTCATGCCAGCGGAACGGTGATCTGCGATCCCGCCTCGCTGGAGGATTTTCAGGTTGCCCTGGAAGTTCAGGGCAAGGCCCTGCTGCGCAATCAGCAGGAGTTGTTCGCGATCCTGCGGGATCTTTTCGTCGCCCCGGATTTTACCGATCTGCAACGCCTGCACACAGTGATCAACCAGGTCAGCGTCTCGCTGCAAAACAGCGTGGCCGGCTCCGGACACAGCTACGCCGCCCGCAGCGCCGGGGCCGCGCTCTCTTCCTGCGGCCGGCTGCGGGAAGAATGGGGCGGACTGCGGCTGTTGCGCTCGGTAAAGGCCCTGGCGGTTCACAAGCCGGAGCAGTTGGCCGATTTTGCCGCCGACTTGCAACGGCTGGCCCGGCTGTTGTTGTGCCGTTCCCGGGTCCGTTGCGCCCTGATTGCCGAAGAGCCCGAGCTTCCGGTCATGACCGCTTTGCTGAAGGATTTTCTCGAGGCCCTGCCGGCCGGGGCCGCCCCACAGGGCAAACCGGTAGAACTGGCCGTTGGCGAAGCGGCGGTAGGCTGGGCGGCGGCGGTGCCGGTTTCCTACGTGGCTCGGGTGTTTCAGACCGTCCCGCTGGTTCATCCCGATAGCGCAGGTCTGCTGGTACTGGCCAAGCTGTTGCGGTCCTGTTACCTGCATCGCGAGATTCGCGAGAAGGGCGGAGCCTACGGCGGCATGGCCAGTTATGATGCCCAGCTGGGTCTGTTTTCCATGCTCTCCTATCGGGATCCCCATCTGCTCCGCACTCTCGACGTCTACCGTCAGGCGGCCGAGTGGGCCGCCGCCGGTGACTTTGGCGAAGAAGACATTCGCGAGGCGATTCTGGCGGTGTTCGGCAATCTTGACCGGCCGCTGTCTCCGGCCGGTAAAGGGCAGCGTGAATTCGGCTACCGCCTGCAGGGCGTTGGTCCCGACCAGCGCCAGGCTCTGCGCCAGGGGATTCTGGCGGTGGACCGGGCGAATCTGATGCGCCTCGCCCAGACCTATTTGCTCGCCCCCTGGGAAACCAGTGCTGTCGGGGTGGTTTCCGCCGAAGGATTGCTGCTGGATGCCAATAAAACTCTGGGCGGAAAAGCGCTGAAACTCGAAAAAGTCTGACGTTGTATGTCTCGGGTTATAATTCTGTTGCCGTTATGTAGGTAGGGTGATAGCATGTGTTTTCGCCTCGTGGTGGCAGCGCGTTGGGTGGGTTTCCGACAGCTGCCGCCAGCATTCCTCACCCACCTATACGGCATTACGGAGGAAAGTAGCCCATGAAAGCCTTTTTTCGCCTGTTTCTGGCAACCCTGAGCCTGCTGGTTTTTTTAACATCCGGTGCCTTGGCCGCCCAGCGTCTGAAGTTGTCGACCACCACTTCGACGGATAACTCTGGGTTGCTCAGAGCCATATTGCCTGCTTTTGAAGAAAAGTGCGATTGCGTGGTGGACGTGGTCGCTGTCGGGACCGGCAAAGCCCTCAAAGTGGCCGAAAATGGCGATGTGGATGTGACTCTGGTACATGCCCGTGGTCTGGAAGATGCTTTTGTTGCGGCCGGCTTCGGCGTCAACCGCCGCGACGTCATGTACAACGACTTTGTTGTGGTCGGCCCTGCCGCTGACCCTGCGAAGCTGAGCGAGGCTGAGGATCTGCAGGATGTGATGAAGCGACTCGCACAGGGACGCACTCGGTTTGTTTCTCGCGGTGATGCCTCTGGAACCCATGTTATGGAGCAGAGCCTCTGGAAGGATGCCGGGGTGAAGCCTGTGGGGCGCTGGTATGTGGAGGCCGGTCAGGGCATGGGAGAGGTGCTGACCATGGCCAACGAACTCCAGGCCTATGCCCTGACTGACCGGGCGACCTACATTGCCTTTCAGGGGCGCATCGAGTTGCCGATTGCCTATGAGGGCGACTCCCGTCTGTTCAATCCCTACGGGGTCATCGCGGTCAATCCTGCCCGCCATCCCCACGTCAACTACGAAAAGGCCATGGCTTTCATTGCCTACCTGACCTCCCCGGAAGGGCAGCAGGCGATCGCCGATTTCAAAGTGAACCGTCAGCAGCTGTTTTTTCTCTTTGAATAGCCCTTGCCGAATGTAAGAATAAACGCCCTGACCGAGATTTCGGCAGGGCGTTTCTCGTTCGGTTTTTTGCAAGGGGAGGTTGGTGAGTGAAGATCGGCGCCTATGAGTTCAGTTTGCGGGAGATGGCCGGTTCCATGGGGGATTTCGGGGTTCTCTTTCCCCTGGCGATCGGCTACATCGTGGTCTGTGGTCTGGACCCTGCCGGCCTGCTGGTGATGATGGGGCTGACCAACGTCGTGACCGGGCTGGTCTACCGATTGCCCATGCCAGTCGAGCCAATGAAGGTGCTGGCGGCGGTTGCGATCGCTCAGCATTGGAGTCCTTCCATGGTCTACGCTTCCGGATTCGCCATGGGGGTTCTCTGCCTTTTTCTGGCCCTGACCGGACTGATGGGCTGGCTGGCCCGGGTCACGCCGTGGTCGGTGGTGCGGGGCATCCAGCTGGCTCTGGGGGTGCTGCTGGCGCTGCAGGCATTGAGGATGATCGCTCCGGGAGGCTGGCTTCTGGGAATGCTTTCCGTTGCCATTGTGCTTTTGCTGCGCCGCAACCGTTACGCCCCGGCGGCCCTGGTGCTGATGGCGCTTGGCGTTGCCATCATGTTTGCCAAAGGCCACCTGGCCGAGCTGCAGGCACCGGTTTTCGCCCTGCCGCAGAGAACCGGCTTTTCCCTGGCGGAGATCTGGCAGTCCCTGATTCGGGCCGGCTTCTCCCAGCTGCCTCTCACCGCCACCAACGCGGTGATCGCTACCGCGGTACTGATCAAGCAGTACTGGCCGGAGCGGCCGGTGAGCGAGACCCGTCTGGCCCTCAACATGGGGGTCATCAACCTGATCAGCCCGCTGTTCGGCGGCATGCCCCTGTGCCACGGGGCCGGAGGTCTCGCAGGCCAGTACTACTACGGCGCCCGCACCGGCGGCGCCAACATCATCGAGGGGCTGCTGGAGGTGGCCATGGGGCTGCTGCTGGCCGGTTCCATCGCCGGTTTGTTCGCGGCCTTCCCGGTGCCGATCATTGGTGCGATGATGTTTCTGGTCGGCATTGAAATGACCAAGTTCGCCCGGGATGTCCGCTGGAGTCTCGACCTTATTCCGCTGCTGGCGACCTTGGCTGTTTCTCTGTGGGTCAACATGGGTATCGGCTTTGTGGCCGGGTTGATCGTTTATTACCTTCTGCAATGGTGCAAGTACCGACGTCACCCTGCCTCCCCGGCCTGAAGGGTCCAAAGCTTTTCGACGCCGTCCCGCTTTTATCGTCCGCTGCGTCGATTATTGGTCATCCGGGTCCTTTTTCGGCTGCGGCCGGGCGGAACCGGTCGGCGGTGGTCGGGCTGCAGGCCGGTCCTTTTCGTCCAGTTGTTGCAGCATTCGAGCTTCCTGCTCTCGATAGGTGGAGAGGCGATCGGCAAGCAATTCGAAGTCGACCTGATGGCCGTCGAATTCCGGGCCGTCGACGCAGGCAAATTTCATTTCACCGCCCACCATCACCCGGCAGCCGCCGCACATCCCGGTACCGTCGATCATGATCGGGTTCAGGCTGACAATGGTCCGGATTTTATGGGGGCGGGTCGCCTCGGCCACCGCGCGCATCATCGGAACCGGGCCGACAACATAAACGGCCTGCGGTGTCATTCGGGGGTCGGCAAGAAGCTCCTGAAGTACGTGAGTTACTAGGCCCTGCCTGCCGCGGCTGCCGTCTTCCGTGGCGATACGCACCTCGGTGGAGAATTCCGCCAGTTCGTCAGCCAGCAGAATATACGCGGAACTGCGCCCGCCTATGACGCTGATGACCTGATTGCCGACCTCGGCAAGAGCCCTGGCCAGGGGATAGAGAACCGCTGCGCCGACGCCGCCGCCGACACAGACAACCCGGCCCCAGTGGGCGATTTTCGCAGGACGTCCCAGGGGGCCCGCCAGGTCGCGGAGGGATTCTCCGGCAGGCAGAGCGACCAGCCGGCAGGTGGAGTAACCGACAGCCTGCACGAACAGGGTGACGGTCCCGGCGTGGGGGTCGGCATCGGCGATAGTCAGGGGGATACGTTCGGCTTGCTGGTCGGCGTGTACGATGAGAAACTGACCGGGCCGCCGGGCGCGGGCGATACGCGGAGCTCGAATGACCAGACGATGCAGATTGGGGGCGATGAGTTCGTTGCTGATCAGAGTAAACATGGGGTTTTCCTATTTCTGCGTCGCATTGAACCGGATATGTGAGAATTATACCAGCCGCTGCCTGTTTGCACAGGGTTTCGAAATTACCCCATCACACTGGACAAGCCGTCGCAATAGGCTATCCTCTTAAAAGTCCGCCCTTCAGAAAATTTCTAGAAAAAGGAGGTTCAAACATGGCGACACATAACATCACGGATGACTGTATCAATTGCGGAGCTTGCGTCGATGTCTGTCCGGTCGATGCCATCAGTGAGCAGGGGGATATTCACGTGATCGATCAGGCGGTGTGTACCGATTGCGGGGCCTGTGACGATGTCTGTCCGGTGGACGCGATTATGCCCGACTGAAAAAAGTGCTGTGGGGCTGTTAACCATGGCGGAATGAGAAGAGAAGAAGAGACGGGCCGCCTGGGAACCACAGGCGGCCCGTCTGTTGTCAGTGGAAATCAGCGACTGGCCTGCTTGCTGGCGGGAACCGCGCGCTTAAAGGCCCAGGCTTCGATCTTTTTGATCTGCTCGGCCATGGTGACCGAGATGGGTACCGTGCGACCGATGGCCTCCATGATGTCCTGCTGGGCCAGGGGGCGACCCTGGGCCAGCGCCTCGAACTGGCCCGATGCCACGGCCTGTTCGATTTCCGCACCGGAAAAGCCTTTGGAGGAATGGGCCAGCATGGAGGGAGAAAAATCGCTTGGCTGAAAACCCCGGCGCTGTAAATGAATGGTGAAAATCTCTTCACGCTCGTCGAGGCTGGGCAGGGAGATGTAGAAGATCTCGTCAAAACGCCCCTTGCGAAGCATTTCGGCGGGCAGCAGTTCGATGGCATTGGCGGTGGCGGCGACAAACACCGGTGCCTGTTTCTCCTGCATCCAGGTCAGGAAATAACCGAGTACGCGGGAGGCTGCCCCGCCCTCGGACTTGAAACCCTGATTGGAGATTCCGGCCTCGATTTCGTCGATCCACAGCACGCAGGGTGAGAGGGCTTCGGCCAGAGCGCAGGCGCGCCGCAGGCTGCTCTCGGGGGAACCGTAAGTGCCTTCGTAGACGGTGGCCATATCGAGACGCACCAGGGGCAGGTGCCAGCGGGCGGCAATCGCCTTGACGAACAGGCTCTTGCCGCAACCGCTGATACCCATCATCAACACACCTTTGGGCAGGTTATGGCCCGCCGCCAGTTCGGCGGCGCCGAAGGCCTGTTCCCGTTTTTCCATCCAGTGTTTGAGATTTTCCATCCCCCCTACCTGGTTGGCATCGACGGGGTTGTCGACGAATTCCATGATCCCGGTTCGGGCCAGCATCTGTTTTTTGTCTTGAAACAGGGCCTCGCGGATCTGCTCAAAACCAGCGTCCCGAGCCACCCGGCCCAGGCGCAGGGCCTGGTCGATATCCCGCAGATCCAGCCCCTGGGCGGCCAGGATCAAGCGGTTGAGATGCTGGTCTTCGGCGATCATGGCGCCGAGGGCGCTATCCTTGTCCCGACAAGCCTGCAGATAGCTGCGAATTTCGGCCCGGTCGGGCAGGGCGTGGCGTAGAACCTTGAACAGAGGCTGCAGGGTTGGCGGAATGTCGATGGCGGGGCAGAACAGTATCAGCATTTTTCCGGGATTGCGGCGCGAACCGGCAAACTCCTTGAGTTGTCGCTGAATATAGGGGTTGTCCTGCCAGAACCAGTGCAGGTCTTTGAACAGATAGACGCCGCGTCCTTGCTGGGCCGCCGCCCAGCAGAGGGCCCGGGCCGGATCTGCCGTATCCTGCTGGCCGGCAAAGCCGTCAGTGCAGGTCCAGGTTCGAGGTTCCGGCATGTCCTTGAAGCCCTGTTGCAGGGCGCGGGCGATCAGGGCTTCGCTGCGGGGTTCGTTACTGGTTACAACCAGCAGCAGGGGGGTGCCGGCCGCTACCAGCCGCAGAAAAACACCGGCATTGAGTTGTTGGTCCATGGCCAATCTCCGCTAAGGCAGTTCAGGGTTGATTTTGAGCAGAACAGTAGTTCATTGCCGGGAAAAAGTCCACGAAACCCTGCAGCGGTTGGCGAAAAGCCGTCAAGGGGAATCGGGGAAACTCAGACTGCTTGCATTTCGCTTTAAAATAAGCTAGTTTCTGCCCCGTAAACGGACGCCCGTCCGATGTTCTGTCCCTGTTCCCCGCTGCCGTTACGGTCTGCATAACCTGCCCCGCCAGAGGTATACTCTCATGCGCTATTCCCGCTATCTGCTCACGACACTCAAGGAAACTCCGGCCGATGCTGAAATCGCCAGTCACCAGCTGATGCTGCGGGCCGGCATGATTCGCAAAGTGGCCGCCGGCATCTACAACTATCTGCCTTTCGGACTGCGGGCGATCCGCAAGGTGGAGCAGATCGTTCGTGAAGAGATGGAGCGGGCCGGGGCGCTGGAAATTCTCATGCCCATGGTTGTTCCCGCCGAGTTGTGGCAGGAATCCGGTCGCTGGGAACAGTACGGCCGTGAGCTGCTGCGCCTTCAGGACCGCAAGGATACCGGTTTCTGTCTGGGCCCCACCCATGAGGAAGTGGTCACCGACGTGGTGCGTAATACGGTGCGTTCCTACCGCCAGCTGCCTCTCAATCTCTATCAGATCCAGACCAAGTTCCGCGACGAAATCCGGCCTCGTTTCGGGTTGATGCGTGGTCGTGAATTTATCATGAAGGATGCCTATTCCTTTGATCTGGACGAAGCCGAAGCGGATATGGCCTATGAAAAGATGTTTCAGGCCTATCGGCGGATTTTCGAGCGCTGCGGTCTGAAGTTTCGTGCCGTGGAAGCCGATACGGGTAATATCGGCGGCTCTTCGTCTCATGAATTCATGGTGCTGGCCGAATCGGGAGAAGACGCCATTGTCTCCTGTGATCTCTGTGCCTATGCCGCCAACGTGGAGAAAGCGGAGCTGCTGCCTGCATCTATGGCGGCCTCAAAGCCTGCCGAGGCGTTGCGCCGGGTCGCCACCCCCGGGCAACGTTCTGTGGAAGAGATCACCAGCTTTCTCGGCATCACGCCCCAGCAGTTGGTTAAAACCCTTATCCTGCAGACCGATGAGGGTGAAAGTGTGGCGGTTCTGCTTCGCGGCGACCGGGAGTTGAACGCGATCAAGTTGTGTCGCCTGCTGGGCTGCTCCGAGGTATCTCTCGCCGACGAAGAGGTTGTGCAACGGGAAACCGGCGCTCCCAGTGGCTTTGCAGGCCCGGTCGGGCTGCGGCTGCGGCTGCTGGCCGATCATGAAGTGGCCGCCATGGCCGATTTCGTCGCGGGCGCCAATGCCGAGGACACTCACTACCTGGGGGTCAATCTGCAGCGCGATGTTGTTTTGGAAAACTTCGCCGATCTGCGACTGGCCGGCGCCGGTGATCCCTGCCCCCGCTGTGAAGGGCGTCTCGAAAGCTGGCGGGGGATTGAAGTGGGGCATGTTTTCAAGCTTGGCACCAAATATTCCGAGGCTCTCGGAGCGACGGTACTGGATGACCAGGGCAGGGAACGGGTTTTGTTCATGGGCTGCTACGGTATCGGCATCGGTCGTACGGTCGCCTCCGCCATTGAACAGAATCACGATAAAAACGGTATCGTCTTTCCTTTGCCGATTGCTCCTTTCCAAGTTCTGATCACGGTAGTCAACCCTAAAGAGCAGGATGTCATGCAGGCTGCGGAAGTCCTGTACGGTGAATTGCAGGCCCTTGAAGTCGAAGTTCTGCTGGATGATCGCGATGAGCGACCTGGCAGCAAGTTCAAGGATGCAGACCTGCTCGGCATTCCCCTGCGGCTGACCGTCGGCTCGCGGGGACTGAAGGAGCAAGCGGTGGAATTGCAGCGGCGTTCGAATGGCGAGCGGAGCCTGCTGCCCCTTGCAGAAGCCGCTTCGCAGTTGGCCGGGATCGTTCGTCAGGCTCTGTCGTGATGGTTGCAACGGGTTTCCCAGTGCTGAAGAAAAGAGGAGCGTAGCATGAAGCAGACCCGCATTGATGCCAGCGGCCGCCTTGCGTTGCCCGTCTATGCGACAAAAGAACTGGGTGGGCATCTCCTGGAAATCGTCTCGCACAGTTCCGGACATCTGCTGCTTGCCGCCAGCGACGGCACGGTGCAGATGGCCGGCAGGTTGGGAGATGTGGCGCTGGTCGATCTGCTGTCCTTTCTGAATATGTTTCGCAAAACCGGTGTGCTGTGTCTGGAATTAAAGGGTGGACGCAAGGAACTCTACTTCAAGACCGGTGAAATCGTATTTGTTGCCAGCACCTTTGCCGACGAGCACCTGTGCGAGATTCTGCATGAGCAGGGCAAGCTTGACCGGGACGGTCTGCAGAAGGCCCGCCAACTGGCCGGCAGTCAGACTCAGGTCGGTAAGTGTCTGGTGGATAAGAAGATCATCACGGCCAAGGATTTGTGGCTGGCGACCCGCTATCAGGTGGAGGTGTGCGTCTACAACCTCTTTTCCATGACGGAAGGCAGTTTTTATTACGAGGCGAGGGAGGCGGAAGAGGAACAGGCGGTCCGCCTTTCTTCCAGTACGCAGAATTTGATCATGGAAGGTTTGCGGCGTATTGACGAGCGAACCCTGTTTATGCGCCAGGTGCGTTCCCTTGAAGCGATTCCGGTTCCGACGGAAAAGAGTCCCGGGACCCTGAGCGAGCATGAACAGGCCTTGCTTGCGATCATCGGCCGCGGTCGCCTGAACGTAAAATCAGTGCTCAGGCGCAGTGCGATGGTGGAGCTGGAGGGGCTTAAAACGCTGCACCAGCTTGTCGGAAAGGGACTCATCCGCATGGAGGACGCTCCCGCTTTTGACGTGGGCGGCGATATCGGCGATATCATCAAGATTTTCAATGGCGTGCTGGTGCTGCTTTATCGGCGCGTTGTCGAAGTCAATCCTCGCATCATGGACGAATTGCACAATTTTCTTCGAACGGTTCCCTCGCCCATATCCTACGTGTTTCGCGATGTCAGTCTGCGCGAGGACGGCTCCCTTGACGGCGGCCGCATTCTGGCCAACCTGGCCGGCCTTGAAGAGCAGGACAAAAAGAAGCTGCTGGCGGAATCCTTGAGTGAGCTGGTGTATATGGCCTGCCATGCTGCGCGGCGGGATCTGGGCAGCGCCGCGTCTGCCGAGTTGTTGAAGCGAGTGCAGGAGATTCCCCGTCGCGTTAAAGATCTTCTGGAGAAAAAAAATGATTGAGGCGGCACGTCAACGGCTCATTTTTGCACTGGATGTCGATTGCCCTCATGCGGCGGAACGCTGGGTCGAGCAGCTGCACGACAAGGTCGGCCTATTCAAGATCGGAAAACAACTTTTCACTCGCAGTGGCCCCGATATCGTGCAAGGGGTTCGAGAGCGCGGCGGCGAGGTTTTTCTAGACCTTAAATTCCACGATATCCCCAATACGGTTGCTCGCGCCACGGTGGAGGCCTGCCGTCTCGGGGTGCGGATGGTCAACGTCCATGCGCTGGGAGGTGCGGCCATGATGAGAGAAACGGTAGCGGCGGTGTCGGAATGCTGCCGCTCCGAAAAGCTTTTCCGGCCACTGTTGCTGGCCGTAACCATCCTGACTTCCAGCGACCAGCAAACCCTTTTGGAGATCGGCCTGCAGCGTCCGGTGGACGAGATGGTGGTGCGGCTGGCGCGGCTGGCCCGTGAGGCGGGCATGGACGGCGTGGTAGCATCGCCCCGGGAGGTACCCCTGATTCGCCAGGCCTGCGGCCGCGAGTTTGCGATCGTGACTCCGGGGGTGCGCCCTGCTTTTGCCGCGCAGGACGATCAGAAGCGCATTGCCACGCCGGCAGCGGCTCTGGCGGCCGGCGCCGACTACCTGGTGGTCGGACGGCCCATTGCTCGCGCTGCCGATCCGCAGAGGGCGGCGGCGGCGATTCTGGAGGAAATGGCGGCGGCCCTGGCCGAAAACAACCGTGGCTGATCGTATCCATGGAATCAACGCGGTCAGCGAGGGTCTGCGCAGCTCAAGGCGCCGCCCCCTGGCATTGCTGTTGCAGAAAAACCATCCCTCGCCCCGCCTGGCACAACTGCTCCTTGAAGGTCAGAAGGTCGGTGTGCCGGTAAGCTATCGCGACAAGCGGGAGCTGGACCGGCTGGCGGGTCATGGCCATCACCAGGGCGCCGTGCTGGAAATTGAATCCTTTGCCTATCTGTCTCTGCAGGATTTGCTGACGAGGTGGCGGACATCGGCGGACCCGGCATTTTTTCTGGTTCTGGACGGAATTACCGATCCGCATAATTTGGGGGCGATTCTGCGAAGCGCCGACGGAGCCGGGTGTCAGGGAGTGATCGTTCCCAAAGACCGATCCTGTCCGGTGACGGCCACGGTCGACAAGGTTTCCGCCGGGGCCCTGGAGCATGTTCCGCTATGTCAGGTGACCAACCTGTCCCGGACTCTCGACGCTTTGCGCAGGGAAGGTGTCTGGGTTTACGGTTTGGCGGGTGAAACCGGCGCCGCTGATCTTTACGCCACCGACCTGAGCGGAAATCTGGCGCTGGTGGTCGGTAGCGAAGGGGCCGGCCTGCGGCCCAATACCCGATCCCATTGTGATCTGTTGTTGGCGATTTCGCTGCGCGGCAGGGTTGCCTCCCTCAACGCTTCGGTGGCGGCTTCTGTTGCGCTGTTTGAAGCCTTGCGGCAGAGGCGTTGAGCGGATTTGGGTGTCTGCAGAGGGTCAAAAAAAGTTACGGAATCTGCTTGACACAGGCGGAAAAAATATAATATACACATCGCCATTGTCCGGTACGCGGCAGTTTCGTCAAAAAGCTCCTTGCATTGGCGGCGGCCGCCGTGTATAAAGACTGTCTGTCGTTTCTGTGCTGGCGTAGCTCAATTGGTAGAGCAGCTGACTTGTAATCAGCAGGTTGCGGGTTCAATTCCTGTCGCCAGCTCCAGTAGGGCCTTTGTCAGTTGGTAGTACGGCAAATAAACTGAATATTCGTAAATTCCACTGGAGGGGTTCCCGAGTGGCCAAAGGGATCAGACTGTAAATCTGACGTCGTAGACTTCGGAGGTTCGAATCCTCCCCCCTCCACCAAATAATCTTGCCGGACAAGGTGTCGGCACACGTGATCCAGGAGGCTTGCGCCGTCGGTACTGGGCGCGGTGCGGATGCTGAATCCACAACGCTTCATGCAGAGTTGGTTGTCGTTTTCTCAGGGCGGGAATAGCTCAGTTGGCTAGAGCGTCAGCCTTCCAAGCTGAGGGTCGCGGGTTCGAGTCCCGTTTCCCGCTCCAATTCAGAAAAGCAGCAGATCCGACAAGCGAAATATCAGGCAGGGCCCACATAGCTCAGTTGGTAGAGCGCATCCTTGGTAAGGATGAGGTCACCGGTTCAAATCCGGTTGTGGGCTCCATTTTGCTTGCTCGTTGTCGGCAATTGTGCCTTGGGACAAATTTTATCGGCCCCGGTCAGTGCTCTGGCGGCCCCACCTCAAGACAAGACCAGAAAAGTTAAAAACAAGGGAGGTTGACGCAATGTCAAAGGAAAAATTTCAAAGAACCAAGCCCCATGTCAATATTGGGACGATCGGTCATGTAGACCACGGCAAGACGACACTGACTGCCGCAATTACCAAGGTCATGGCCGCCCAGGGCG
>SLLR01000011.1 GCA_007134025.1 Desulfuromonadaceae bacterium
TGGTCGTTACTCACGACCTCGGTTTTGCCCGGCAGGTGGCGGACCGCATCGGTTTCTTCGATGAAGGTCGTATCGTCGAATCGGGTCCTCCCGAGCAACTTCTCGACCGGCCAAAATCATCGCGACTTGCGGAATTTCTCCAGGCTTTTCAGAACACCACCACTCCTTGACAGCTCGTCCGAAAACAAAAGGATCTGCTCAAAGCCCTTTGCCGTATTCTGCCGGCCATGCCGCCATCGCTCACGTCTCCGACCGCAGGCGCTGAAACAAAAGCTTTTCCAACTCGACCAGAACAAATACCGAGAAAGCCGTCGGTATAATCCGCAACCAGGAAGCGGCGGCCATGGGAACCGTACCGAACAGAAACTGCATGGGCGGTGCGTAGGTGAAAAGCATCTGCAGCACAAGGACCAGGCCGATGGCCATCCACACCGCGCGACTGCCGAAAATTCCTTCCCGGGAGAGCACGCTGTGCCGAAGGTGGCGGCAAGGGAAGAGGTAGAACACCTCGAACATGACCAGGGTATTGACCGCCACGGTTCGGGCCAGGGCCACGTCGGAACCCAGATTTCTTTCGTACAGGAACATGCCGAAGGTGCCGGCCAGCAGAATCAGCGAGACATAGCCGATCCGCCAGATGAGAAACCAGGAGAGCACGGGAGCGTCCGGGGCCATGGGCGGACGCTGCATAACATCCGGTTCCGCCGGTTCAAAGGCCAGGGACAGGGCCAGGGTCACGGCGGATATCATGTTGACCCAAAGAATCTGCACCGGGGTGATGGGCATCTGCCGACCCAGCAGCACGGCAGCCAGCAGCACCATGGCCTCGCCGCCGTTATTGGGCAGAATAAAGGTAATGAATTTGCGGATGTTGTCGTAAACGGTCCGTCCTTCCTCCACCGCATGGGCAATGGAGGCGAAGTTGTCGTCGGTGAGCACCATTTCCGAGGCCTCCTTGGCGACCTCGGTGCCCTTGATCCCCATGGCCACGCCCACGTCGGCCCGCTTCAGAGCCGGAGCGTCGTTGACGCCGTCGCCGGTCATGGCGACCACCTGCCCGTTGGCCTGCAGGGCTTTGACCAGCCGCAGTTTGTGTTCCGGACTGGAACGGGCAAAAATATCTGCCTCCTGCACCCAGTCCCGCAACTGCTCTTCCGTAGCCTCTTCCACCTCGGCACCGGTGATCACTCGGCCGTCGTCGCCGATGCTCATTTGATGAGCGATGGCCCGGGCGGTACGGGCGTGATCTCCGGTAATCATTTTCACCCGAATGCCCGCCGTTTTGCACTGGGCGATGGCTTCGATGGCTTCCTTTCGTGGCGGATCGCTGATGCCGACAAAACCCAGCAGCGTCAACCCTTCCTTAACCTGGTCGGAGGTCAGCTCCTGCCGGTCCGCCGGACTGTCGACACAGGCCAGAGCCAGAACCCGTTCGCCGCGATCGGCCAGCTCATCGGCACTTTTATCCCAGAACTCGCGGTCAAGTTGCCGGTCTTCGCCGCCCTGTCGCTGAAAGGCGCACATGCCGAGAACTTTTTCCGGAGCGCCCTTGACGTAAATCCGGCCACCGGCTTCCTCACCCCGATGCAGGGTCGCCATGAAGCGGTTCTCGGACTCAAAGGGAATGGCATCAATGCGCGGCAGGGCCTCCTGTTCGTGCTGACCGGACAGGTCCAGTTTGCGGGCCAGAGCCAACAGGGCCCCTTCGGTGGGATCGCCCTTGACCTGCCACCGTCCCTCCTCTTCGACCAGTTGCGATTCGTTGCACAAAAGACCGGCCCGTCCCAGTTCCTGCAGTATTTCCTCGGCCTTCGCTTCATTTTTCCCGTTCTCGGGCTTGATCTCGCCTTGCGGATCGTAACCGGCCCCCTCGACCGAAAACTTGCCGTCGGCGGTAATGACGGCCTGCACGGTCATTTCATTGCGGGTCAGGGTACCGGTCTTATCCGAACAGATCACCGTGACCGAACCCAGGGTTTCTACTGCCGGCAGGCGGCGAATGATGGAATGACGGCGGACCATGCGCTGTACGCCGATGGCAAGAGTGATGGTGATGATGGCCGGCAGACCCTCGGGAATGGAGGCCACCACCAGACCAACGGCCACCAGAAACATGTCGACGGCGGAATAATCGCGGATCAGGTAGCCGAAGGCAAACGTGCCGCAACCCAGGACCACGATGACCACCGCAAGCAGCCGGGCAAAGTCATCCATTTTGCGCAACAGGGGGGTGGTCAGCACTTCCACCGTCGACAGCATGTCGCTGATACGGCCGATTTCGGTGCTCTGGCCGGTGCCGACCACCACACCCGTTGCCTGACCTGAAGTCACTATGGTTCCTGAATAGGCCATGCAGAAGCGATCCCCGACGGCCGCACCTTCCTCCACCGCTTCGGTCTTCTTGGTCACCGCATCCGATTCACCGGTCAATATGGCCTCGTCGATGCGCAGCTCCCGGGTTTTCAGCAGACGCAGATCGGCCGGAACCTTGTCCCCGGCCTTGAGCCTCACCAGGTCTCCGGGCACCAGCTCTTCTGCCGGGATTTCCCGGCGTTCGCCGTCCCGATAGACATCCGCCTCCAGGGACAACAGGTTGCGAATCGAATCCAGGGCCTTTTCGGCCTTGCCCTCCTGAATGAAACCGATCAGGGAGTTCACCAGCACCACACCAAGAATCACCGCGCAATCCAGCCAGTGGCCAAGCAACGCCGTGACCACCGCCGCCCCCAGCAGAACGTATATCAGCAGGTTGTGAAACTGAGACAGAAAGCGCAGCAGTGGTCCCCGCCGGCGGGGCTGCGGCAAACGGTTGGGACCGTATGTTTCCAGACGCTCCCTGGCTTCCTTGCCGGAAAGACCCTTTTCGGAGGTTTCAAGCTGCTCCAGAACAGACTGCTGGTCCTGCGCATGCCAGAGCGTTTTCACCTTTTTATTCGAATTCTCTTCCATAAAATCCCTCTTTTTCACTTGTCTCCACTCATCGGCAGTGCCGGCGAGCAAAGCCTTTTATTGTATACAAATGGCTGTTTTTGTGGTTTAAACAGCGCTCTCTGTACCACAGATTCGACAAGAATAACAGAAATTCCGAAGACAATCAGGGGGAAAGGCGGAGAAGAGTCGAAGAACCGGAGCCCAGCGCAACACTACCGGAGAACTCCGGGTCACTACCGCGCCAGACCGTTCGCCGGCATGAACGGTCACAGTCGCTTCGAACGCTGAACCGAGGGCAGAAGACGGCCTATGGAACAGCCGATCCCGACCACCGAAAAGCCGCAAAAAAGAAGCATGTTGTAATGCATGCTGCGCATGAAAGCGGGTATGGTGGCCGGTGAAATGCTCTGGTTCCCCATAAACAGGGAAAAAATCAGGGTGACCGTAACCATGCTCAAGGTCATGCCGAGGGAGCGCATGGCGCCGGTGAGTCCCGAGGCCACTCCAAGATAGCGTTTCTCGACACTGCCCATGACGATACTGGAGTTGGGGGTGGAAAAAAAGGCGTATCCCAAACCCAGAAGCAGCAAGGTGGCGACAACCAGAGTCATGGGCGCGTCCTGACGAATGCGGGAGGCAAGCAGCAGGCCGCCGCAACACAGGGTCATGCCCGCGGTGGCCACCCGCGCCGCCGGGTAGCGGTCCGCCAAGCGTCCGCCCAGGGGAGCCAGCAGCATCTGCACCAGGGGTTGCACCATCAGCAGCATACCGGCATCCCGGGGAGTCATGCCGCGAACATACTGCATATACAAACCCAGGAAAAAGACCACGCCAAAGGTGGAGGCGTAGTTGAGGAACGCGGCCAGGTTGCTGAGGGCAAACAGACGGTTGTCGGTAAGCAGCCGAATATTCAGCACCGGATAGGGGCTGCGCCGCTCAACCGCCACAAACAGCACCAGCCCGGCCAGACCCGCGACCAGCAGCAGCAGCGCCGGTACTCCCGAATCAAGGCGGGAAGCTCCGAGGGTGACAGCGGAAACGGACACTCCATAAATCAGGCTGCCCCCCCAGTCGAAGGACTCGCCGGCGGCCTCCTGCCACTCGCCGCGCAGTTTCCACAGGGTCAGCAGCCAGGCCGCCAGCCCCAGCGCCGCGCCGAACAGAAACACCGAACGCCAGCCCAGATAGCTGGTCAGAAGGCCGCCGAGCAGAGGGCCGCTGGCGACCCCGGCGTAGACGGTGCTGATGGCAATCCCCAGTACCCGCCCCCGTATCGCCGCCGGAAACACCGAGACCACGATGGCCAGGCTGGTGGCGTTGACCATCGCCGAACCGACCCCCTGAAACAGCCTCAGGGCAATAAGAATCTCGATGGTGGGAGACAGGGCGATGAGCGCTGTCGCCAGGGTAAACAGAAAGATTCCCCAGACAAACACCCGGCGACGGCCGTGGATATCGCCGAAACGACCCAAGGGCAGAAGAAAAACAGCCACCGAAAGAATGTAGAGGGTTTCCACCAGACCCACCTGAAGGGCGCTGGCATCAAGACTTCGACCGATGGACGGCAGGGCTACCGCCACCGCCGAGAGCATGAAGGGTAATAAAAACAGGGACGCGCTCACCACAAACAGCACTGTCCCTGCAGAATCCCTGGACGTCCTGTGCATGGTGCCACTCCTCAGCCGGAAGTTACGCTGAACCGCAAAAACGGCGGTGAAGCCGCCGGTAAAAAACTCGAGGACCCTGCCCACCGGCCTCGAACTGTCACTAAACAGGACCTCAAAAAAATCCTGCCGCGGAGCGGGAAAAAAGTGCCCGGTCAGTCAATGCAGGTCAGACCGCTGAACTCGTCGTCGGTCTCGACCACAAACTTCTGAAGCCGCTCCTCGGACAGGCGGGCCATGGCACCGAGGGTGGTGGTTTTGAGGGTATCGACTTCCCAGGCGCTGTTGTTCCAGGTGGTGTTGTAAAAGGACAGCCGCTTGTCGTCCTTAAGTCCCATCTCCAGAAACTGCTGCGCCGCCATTTGCACCAGCCGCAGCTTGGACAGCAGGTCATCCAGGTCAGTCACGGTCCAGAAACCGAGCACGATGGGGCTTTCCAGATTCTTCACATCGCCGATAAACTCGCCCCGCAACAGTGCGTCCCGAGGCTTGCCCAGGTAGGGCACGAAATCCATGTGCTCGGCCAGCTTTCGCTCGCAGCAGAAGAACCGGCCGCTGACCGGATCGAGGGTAAAAATGATATGGTGGCTGACGGACTGCCCGTAACTTTTGAACAACATCCCTTTGTAGGCATCAAAATCGAACTTCTTGTCGAGAAAGGTCTCGTTGCGCTTGATGCGTTTGAGAATGGTCGCCAGCCAGACTTTCATGATCTGGCTGTCGATCCGGTATTTGTCCAATTCCTGACGGAGAAACTTCCAGTTTTTTCCTCCGTAGCGGTAGAGCAGCACATTGCGGTAGATGTCCCGCACGTTGTTGTTGCGGCTGAACTGATTAATCAGGTCGTAGCTGAAAATTTCCATCTGCCGCAGTTGCCAGATGAAAACTGCCACCTGGGTGCGGGTGCTGACGGCGGAGACGGCAACTTCCTGGGAAACCTTGAACAGGGAGATGTAGCGTGATTCAAGGAGGGCCATGAGATTGGAGCGACTGCGACTACTGCGGCGCAGGGCGATGGTCCAGCGGGTGAAGCGACCCAGCTCGCTCTCCACGGTGATGTTGCTGCGGCCAAAAGTCGAAAAAATCTGCCGGGTGCCGATGCCTTCTCCCGCCGCGTTCTGCTTGCTGGTCTGACCGACAAACAGCGGATAGCCGTTTTTCCCCGGCTGCAGCCGTTCCGTACTAATGCCGCTACCGTTATCCTCGATGCTCAGCATCACGCAGTCTTCTTCGGGCCGCAACACAATCTCAATCAAACCCCTTCGCCCGGTGCCGGCAATGGCGTCCAGGGCGTTGGACACGACGTTGATCAGCGCCCGACTGTAGTTGATATAGTTGCCCTCCACATTAGGGATTTTGTTTTCCAGAACCAGACGCACGGCGCAGTCGATTTCAGCCGATTCGATAACCGGAATCACCCTTTCGAGTAACAGTTCCTTAATATCCACCTGGTGCATTTCCGAGATCTTGTCCTCGTACACGTTGAGGATATTGAGCAGGGCCGTCGTCTCCCGATTGACATCTTCGACCACTTTATGAAAATTGTCCGCCGAGATCACGCCGATCATGTCCAGCAGCACTTTCAGAGACTTGCGGGCGTCGTGCCGCACCCGGCTCAACTGTTCGGCCAGGGAAAAATCCTTGGTGGCCAGCCGCGTCAGCCGCCGGGCGATGACCTCCGCTCTGCCGGCCAGCAGCGAAAATGTCATCTTGCGATAGACGGTGCTTTCTTCGGGGGCAAATCCTCGAGTGGTGAAAAAATTCACCACGCTGCCGAGTTTTTCCCACACATACAAATAGATATGGCTGTCTGCAGCGACCTCCCCGGACAGTTTGGCCAGAAAGGCCGAACCGATACCCTTGCCCCTGCCAAAAGGGCTGGTCACCATGGTATAGATGTGAAAGCGGGTTTGGTCCGGGTTGGCGTAGACCACCAGGTAGCCGAGAATTTCTCCCTCCTCATTCCACACATAGCTGTGACGGTAGTCCTTTTCGAGTTTCTTGTCCTTGACATAAGGAGACGGGATCAGCACCGTTTCGATATTCAAAAACGGAATCTTGCGGATTCGCGTTTCGTCTTCCGGGGTCAGGTGACGAATGTAGGGAAAAATGTTGCTGTCCTCGACCATGATCCGGCGAAACCTTTCTTGAAGAGAGGATACGGAAAAAGTGTTGGCCTCCCGATGCGCACCAACCGGGACAACCAGAGCCATTCTAACGCGGATCACGGGGAATTGCACGTCCCTGCGGGCAAAGGGAAAAGCCCTTTTCTGCGCCTTCGCAAGGTTTTTTGTCCGCCAATCAAAATAACGCTGTTTTTTTCGGCCGGGAATCGGCTATATTGCGCCAGAATTTCCTTTCGGGCCTTGCCGCGGAGGGGTCATTGCGTCGCCTGGAGGTCTGAATAGCTATGAAGTTGTCAGCGGAGACGCGGCAACGCCTGATTGCCGCCAACCAGCGGGAATACGGCGAGAGCTACGGGCGGCTGAAATTTCCCACTGTCGAACAAGCGCAGCAGGCCCTGGCCCGACGCTCCGAGCTGCTGGCGGCAGTGCAGGACCGAGCCGTTTGCGGTTACGGTGACACCAAACTGGACTGCAACGGCCTGTCGCCGGGATGCCGCATCTGTGCCGAGGGCGACTGGTCCTGCCTGTTTGTCACCGGGCGCTGCAACTGCCGCTGCTTTTATTGCCCCACGGCCCAGACCGACAACGATCCGCCCACCACCAACAGCGTGGATTTTCCCACTCCCGCTCAGTATGTTGCCTATCTGCAGCGTTTCGGTTTTTGCGGCGCCAGCATCAGCGGTGGCGAACCGCTGCTCAACCCGAACCAGTCGCTGGACTATGTGCGGGAAATCAAAAAGCAATTCGGCAGCGCCATGCACGTCTGGCTCTACACCAACGGCACCCTCGCTAACACCGAACTGCTGCGCCAGCTGGCCGACGCCGGACTCGACGAGATCCGCTTCGATATCGGTGCCACCGATTACCGGTTCGACAAACTGCGCCTGGCCGCCGGGCTCATCCCCACCGTCACCGTTGAGATTCCCGCCGTCCCCGAAGAGACTCAGCGTCTCAAGTCCCTGCTCGGCCCTCTCAAAGAGGCCGGAGCGATGCATCTCAACCTGCATCAGTTGCGCCTCACTCCCCACAACTTCGCCCACCTCGCCCGGCGCGGCTACACCTTTGTGCACGGCGAAAAGGTCACGGTGCTGGAATCGGAACTGGCGGCCCTGGAAATACTGCAGCACAGCCTCGATACGGACTGCGGACTGCCGGTGAACTACTGTTCCTTCGTTTTCAAAAACCGCTATCAGGGACGGGCCGCCCGCCTGCGCAACGGCGGTTTTGTGGTCAAACCCTTTGAGGAGCTCACCGCCAACGGTTATATTCGCACTCTGACCCTGGTCGGCGGAGAAAACGCTGTCGAAAACCAGCTTCAGCGGTTGAGTGACGCGGCGGTTGATCCCGCCCTGTGGAGCAAGGGCGGCGCCAGAAGTACTCTGCAGATCCATCCGCGGCTGAGCCCGCTGGTGGACTGGAACGCTTTTCACCTGCGGGTCGGCTATGCCGGCTGCCGGCAACTGCCGTCTATCAGCTATAACAATCCCTTCGTCACCCTGGTCCTTACGGCGGAAAAATCTCTCGTTCTGGAACGGTATCGGGCCGCACCGCCCCTGGAACTGGAGGGTGTTCAGCGGGACTGTTTTCTGGCCTCGATCACGGGGGCCGGGAAAGCCGGTTGTCACGAGACAGAGACCGGGATCGAGTGGCTTTGTTTTGAAAGGACGGCCACGGGACTGCAGGAATATTTCTGAGTCGCGACGCTCCTTGCGGTTACCGAAACCGAAGCGGGCCGCCTCTCGCAAGAGAAGCGGCCCGCCATTTTTTATCTTTTTTTCCCGCCGGCCCTGCCGGTGTCATGTCACCACACCGCAAGCCGTTTCAGGAGGTTTATCTCCCCCGCCGGGGGCCGTGCTGTTTTGTCGGACCGAAATCGCCGCGACCCTGCCGGGGTCCGGGTCCCTGCAGGCGCCGCAGTTTGGCGGCCAGATCGGCCAATTCCTTCTGTTCAGGGGTCAGCAGGGCATAGATCCGGCTGCCGGTGGCGGCTCGGTTGACCAGTAATTCGGTGCGAATTTTGGCCTTGTCGGCCGACAAACGGCGCAGTTCTCTTTCATTGTAGCTGCGGGGGTCCGCGGCCTGGCGCATTTTTTGATGCAACTCCTGCATCTGTTGACGCAGCTCCCCGGTCTTCTCCTGTCGAGCTTCAACCAGTTTTTTTACCTCTGCCTGCTGTTTTTCGCTCAGATCGAGCCGATTCAGATAACGCCATGAAGCGTCCGCACCGGCCGTCATCCGGCCGGCGGCTCCCCGCTCCCGCTGCCATCGCTGAGAAGGGTGGGCTTCAGCTTTGGACGCCGCCATTACATTGATTCCGGTTCCCATGAGCAACGTTCCGCACAGTGCCAGAGTAAAAACCTGCTTGTTCATTTTCTGCTCCTTTCGGTTGCGGTGACACGACGATGTCTCTGCCGGCCTCCGGCAAATTGGATTGCCCCTTTGCCCAGATGCTGTTTTCTTCGGGGTACGGTTCTACTTGTAGCAGCCAATCTTGACGCAAATATGGAAGAAATAGGGAATTGCGCGAAGCACACGGGATACGACTGGATGCTTCGGCGGAAGCTGTGATAGCGTTCATCCTCAAGGAGTTTTTGCTGATACCGGGTTACGTCCTTGCGTCAGGCAAAAAGCGCGGCCCTCTTTCTCCGAAGTGGACTCCCGATGAAATTGAGCATCAGATACCGCCTGTTTCTGGCCTTTCTGCTGGCCACCTGCACCCTGGTGGGCTGCATGTTTCTGGTGATGCGGTTCAGCTTTGAACGGGGATTTCTGCGCCACATCAACCATCTGGAACAGGCGCGTCTGGAACAGTTGGGCGACGGATTGCTCGCCGCCTATGAAGAGCGGGGAAACTGGCTTTTTCTACAGCAACAGGAACGCGCCTGGGCGCGACTGCTGGCGCAAAGTGACCCCGAAGCCCCGTCGCGACAGTTCTTCGTCGACACTGCCCGGGACCGACTTCGCGGCGATAGGGATTCGAGGGTCTTGCCGGCCCGCCGCCTGGCCCGTCACGCCCCGCATCTGTTTGAAAGCCGGGTCGCACTGCTGGACGCCCAAGGCCAGCTCATCGCCGGCCTTCGTTTCCGGGAGCAGGAGGAAACTCCGCAGCCGCTTATCAGCAACGGTCAAACTGTCGGTTACCTGGTGCTGCAGCCGCCTCGCCACATCTCCAACCCTCTGCAGCAGCGATTCGCGGAAAGGCAGCGTCGCGCCTTCGCCCTGATTGCCTTGGTCATGGCGGCGGCCTCGGCACTGCTGTCCATTCCTCTGGCGCAACGACTGGTTCGACGAATCACCGGCCTGGCGGCGGCCACCCATCAGTTGAGCGCCGGGCGCTACGATATTCGAGTACAGGCCACAGCCGGGGATGAACTGGGCCAACTGGCCCGGGATTTCAACAGCCTGGCGCAAACCCTGGAACAGAACCAGCAACTCCGCCGCCAGTGGGTCGCCGACATCTCCCACGAACTGCGCACACCCCTGGCGGTGTTGCGGGGTGAGATCGAGGCCCTGCAGGACGGCGTGAGGCCACTGAATCCCCGGTCCCTGGCCACACTTCATGAAGAGGTCATGCACCTCAACCGCCTGGTGGAAGACCTGTATCAGTTGTCTCTGGCCGACATCAA
>SLLR01000050.1 GCA_007134025.1 Desulfuromonadaceae bacterium
GCAGGGGGGAGGTGCCGGAAGGTCCGTCCCAGAGCGCGGCGGCGGCCCGGAACTGGCCGATGTTGGACATGCAGGAGCCGATGAAGACATCGTCGATGGTCTGCCCCGCCACTTCCGACAGGGGCCGCACATCGTCGGGATCGTTGGGACAGCAGACCAGCGGCTGATCGATGCGCCCCAGGTCGATCTCGATCACCGCGGCGTATTCGGCCTCCCGGTCGGCCCGCAGCAGGCTTGGCGCCGCAAGCCACTCATGAGCGGCGTCGATGCGGCGGCGCAGGGTGTCGGCGTCCTGATAACCGTCCCGGATCATCTGCTCCATCAGGGCGACATTGGAGCGCAGAAACCGCGCCACGCTGTCTTCGGACAAAGCGATGCAGGTCGCCGCGGCGCTGCGCTCGGCGGCGGCGCAGGTCAGTTCAAAAGCCTGCTCGACACTGAGCCGGGGCAGCCCCTCCATCTCCAGAATGCGGCCGTTGAAGATATTCTTTTTGTTCTTTTTGGGCACCGTGAGCAGGCCCTGGTCGATGGCGGCACGGGGAATGGCGTTGACCAGATCCCGCAGGGTGATTCCCGGCTTGAGGTCACCGGTGAACCGCACCAGAACCGACTCAGGCATGTCCAGGGGCATGAAGCCCAGCGCCCCGGCAAAGGCCACCAGGCCGGAGCCGGCGGGAAAGGAGATGCCCAGGGGAAAACGGGTGTGGGAGTCGCCGCCGGTACCCACCGTATCGGGCAGCAGCAGGCGGTTGAGCCAGCTGTGAATGACCCCGTCGCCGGGCCGCAGGGCCACGCCGCCCCGTTCGCTGATGAAGGCTGGCAGGCTGCGGTGCATCCGTACATCGGAGGGTTTGGGATAAGCCGCCGTATGGCAGAAGGACTGCATGAACAGGGGCGCCTGAAACTTGAGACAGGCCAGCTCCTTGAGTTCGTCGGCAGTCATCGGGCCGGTGGTGTCCTGGGAGCCGACGGTGGTCATGCGCGGCTCGCAGGCGGTGCCGGGCAGCACTCCCGGCACACCACAGGCCTTGCCCACCAGTTTCTGCGCCAGGCTGTAGCCCTGATCGGGCTTCGGAACCGGGTTGCGGGGCTCGGCAAAAAGCGTCGCCGGCGGCTTGTTCAGGGCTTCGCAGGCCCGGGCGGTGAGAGCCCGGCCGATGATGAGGGGAATCCGGCCGCCGGCCCGGTATTCGTCGGCCAGGGTCGCGGGCCGCAGGCGAAAGCGGGTGAGCACCTGCCCTGCGCCGTCCCGCACTTCGCCGGCAACCGTGTCGATGACCACCTCGGCACCCTGCTCCAGAACGCTGACATCCAGTTCCAGGGGTAGGGCCCCCGAGTCCTGGGCGGTATTGAAGAAGATCGGCGCGATCACCCCACCGAGGACGATGCCGCCGCGCCGCTTGTTGGGCACGCCGGGAATGTCTTCGCCGATATGCCACAGCAGGCTGTTGCAGGCCGATTTGCGCGAGGAACCGGTTCCCACCACGTCGCCGGCAAAGGCGACCTGGTGCCCTGCGGCGCGCCAGGCGGCGATGGTTTCGATACCGCCGGGAAACCGCGAGCGGCCCATGGCCAGGGCGTGGAGCGGAATATCGGGACGGCTCCAGGCATCGCCCGCCGGCGAGAAATCGTCGGTGTTGATCTCCCCCTCCACCTTGAAAATCTTGACCTGGAACTGCTCCGGCAGAGGCGGCCGGCGAGTGAACCAGTCGGCCGCCGCCCAGGACTCCACCACCTGCCGGGCCAGGGGATTGGTTTGCGACAGGGCCAGCACCTGGTCAAAAGCGTCGTAGACCAGAATCAGTCCCGCCAGGGCCTCGGCCGCCCGGCCGCCCTGTTGGGGATCGTCCAGAGCCTCGATCAGCGGCGGAATATTGTAGCCGCCGCCCATGGCCGCCAGCAGCTCAATGGCGGTTTCGCCGTCAATCAGCGGTGAGGTCACCTCACCCCGCAGAATGCGGTGCATAAACCCGGCCTTGACCCGGGCGGCGTCGTCCACCCCCGGCGGTACCCGTTCCGTCAGCAGAGTCCGCAGCAATGGCTGCTGACCGGCCGGCGGATCGACCAGCAGATCACAGAGGCCGGCGGTCTGTTCCGCGTTCAGAGGCAGCGGAGCAATGCCCTGCTGCTGACGCTCTTCCCGGTGTTCCAGATAAGCTTGCAACATAAAAAAACCTCTCTATCAGAAAATATTGGACGGATTATCACGGATCTGCCTTCTTCGACAACCGAGGTTGCGAATATGGCCTGCACAGCATTAAAGTACCTTCCCCGCCAAAGGTCAAGCGGTCGCGCCGTTACAGCTCCATGACGGCAAAGGCCCACTCCCCGGACGAGGGAGCGGGCCTTTGCCGTTAAACGCGCAAGCCGGATGAATATCAGTAATAACCCGGATACTGCTACTGCCGTGAATTCCGTCCGTGAATTCCGGGGACACCATACTTAATTTCTCGGCCTCCTTGGCCCCGGCTTTTCCGGCTTCAAGGAACGTCCTAATTCCAGCTCCAGCCTGTCGACAAACTCCTCGGCACCCAGCGGACGGCCTGTGCGTTCGTGCTTGCGGATGGCATTCAGCGGC
>SLLR01000010.1 GCA_007134025.1 Desulfuromonadaceae bacterium
CCGCGGTCTCCCTGGTGTCGATACCGTAACGTTCGGCCAGTTGCAGTCGGCGACTTTTCAGGGGCTCGGCCACCAGGATCTGGCCGGCCGGAAAGGCGCCCTTGATCAGACCCTTTATCAACGCCTCGGCCATATTGCCACCGCCGATAAAACCGATTTTTTCGATGGATGTCATGATCTGCCATTCCTTTCCTGATAAACTGCGGTAAACATCGGCCTGGGTTCGGCCAAGGCCAGTAAATATAAAGAACCGGAAACTGTCAAGAACGAGCCGCACTTTCAACAGAAAACCGTCGTTTTTTTTTCAGAAAATTTTAGTTGACAGGAAGTTTCGACCAGAGTATATCAAGCCCAGCAAATGACTGGCTAAACAAATTGTTTAGGAAAGGCAACCATAAGCGGCTTTCCGAATTTGGGCGGGGTGGAGAACAGGCATGAAAATAGGAAACAAACTGCGCAAGCTACGCATGGCCAACTCCCTGACCCAGGAAGAGCTCGCCAGCCGAGCCGACCTGACCAAGGGATATATTTCTCAGTTGGAGAACGACGGGACTTCGCCGACCCTCAGTACTCTCAAGGACATCCTGGATGTTTTTGGTGTCGCCCTTTGCGAATTTTTTGCCGAGCCCCACGAAAGCCAAGTGGTTTTCGGCGAGGAATCCACCGTGATTGCCACCGAAGACGGGGGTGTTCGTGTCGAACTGCTGGTTCCCGGCGCCCAGAATCGCACCATGGACCCGGCCCTTGTCACTCTGCAGGCGGGTTGTGCCATGAGTGAGCAGACGTTTCACGAAGGAGAAGAGTTCGGCTATCTGCTCAGTGGCCGCATCGAACTCATTCTGGACGACAAACCTTACCTGGTGAAAAAGAACCAATGCTTCTTTTTCCCTTCGGACCGGCGCCATAGGGTGCGCAACCTCGGCAACGGCCCGGCGAAAATTCTGTGGGTGGTCACGCCGCCGACATTTGATTATTGACCGTCGGTCCCATTGATTTGATCTGTGTCGCAACACGCTCCCCACCCCGAAGCCGGTGTTTTTCACCTGAGACCTAGCGGGGCAGGACACTTTTTGAGACCTCTTTTACAAAGGAACACTGCGATGAGCAAAGTGCTGATTATCGGTGCCGGGGGCGTTGGACGGGTCGTGACCCACAAATGCGCCCAGGCCAAAGACGTTTTCACCGCCATTACCCTGGCGTCCAGAACCCGGTCCAAATGCGATGCCATCGCGGCGGAAATTCTCCATTTCCCCATCAACACCGCACAGGTCGACGCGGATCAAGTTCCGGAGTTGGTGGACCTTATTCTGCAGGAAAAGCCCCAGCTGGTGCTGAACGTTGCTCTGCCCTATCAGGATCTGAGCATCATGGAAGCCTGCCTGAAGACGGGGGTTGATTATCTCGACACCGCCAACTACGAACCGCCGGAGACGGCCAAATTTGAATACAGCTGGCAGTGGGCCTATCAGGATCGCTTCAGGGAGAAAGGCCTGATGGCCCTGCTCGGCAGCGGTTTCGACCCCGGCGTCACCAATGTCTACACCGCGCTGGCGGCAAAAAAGTACCTGGACGAGGTTCAGGAAATCGACATTATCGACGCCAATGCCGGCAGCCACGGTCAGCCCTTCGCAACCAACTTCAACCCGGAAATCAACATCCGCGAAGTCACTGCGCCCTGCCGTCACTGGGAAAACGGCCGATGGGTAGAAACCCCGGCCCTTGCGACCCGCCGCAGTTTTGATTTTCCCGAAGGTATCGGGCCGATGAACATCTACCGTATGTACCATGAGGAGATGGAGTCGCTGGTCAAACACATTCCGACCATTAAAAAAGCCCAGTTCTGGATGACCTTTTCCGACAACTATCTCAAACACCTCGAAGTCCTGCAGAATGTCGGCATGACGCGGATTGACGAAGTGGAGTACCAGGGGCAAAAAATCGTCCCCCTGCAGTTCCTCAAAGCAGTGCTGCCCGACCCCGGCAGCCTTGGTCCCCTGACCAAGGGTCGCACCTGCATCGGCGTCATCGCCCGGGGACTCAAGGACGGACAGCGCAAACAGGTGTACATCTACAACATCTGCGACCACGAAGCCTGTTACAAGGAGGTCAACTCCCAGGCCATCAGCTACACCACCGGGGTTCCGGCGGTCGTGGGGGCGATGATGATGCTCACCGGCAAATGGCGCGGCGCCGGGGTCTTCAACATGGAACAGTTCGATCCCGAACCTTTCCTGGAAACCCTGGCCGCCATGGGACTGGCGACGGAAGTCCTTGATGGCGGCGAATGGCCGGAGCTTTAAAAAGGGTATCGGGCCTTGCCCCCCTGTGACGTAACCGGAGCGGAGCGGGCGGCGAGCGAGTTTTTTTCCGCCCGCCCGACGATCGTTCCGCGCAGGGAACCCGCCGCAGGCGGGCAAGGAGCGGGGCGCGCTTTTCTGCTGACTCTTTTGCCGCGCATCAAAAGAGTAAGGCGTCGTGCGGGGGCGCAACCCCGCGGTTTAGTATGCGTTTAAAGGCACAACAGATGACCGGTATCGATATCCCGAAAATACTTGAGCTCGC
>SLLR01000107.1 GCA_007134025.1 Desulfuromonadaceae bacterium
GGATTTTTATCCGGGAAGGACGAAAACTCGCTGCGCTCAGACATCCGTCCTTCTGTTCCGGATGAAAATCCCTGCGTTCGGCGGCACTCACAGGGGGATAAAATCATCAAGCGAAGAGCTTCAAGCCAAGCCTAAAAGATAATGACCTACCATCCCCTGTGACGCCGCCGGAGCGCGCTTTTCTGCTTACTCTTTTGCCGCGCGGTAAAAGAGTAAGGCGTCGCGCGGGGACGCAACCCCGCGGTCTTGGGACGGGTTAGAAAAAACAGGGCAAAGGTAAAGGAATCGATCAACTGTTCACGGGCGGGTCCTGCAACCGGCCACGCAAAAGCTCGCTCAGCGCCCCAAACTCCTCCAGAGACAGAGTTTCGGCCCGCCGGCCGGCATCGATGCCGATTTCCGCCATGGCCTCGACCAGCCCGTCAAAAGTCAACCCGGCTCCCCGCAGGCTGTTGCGCAAGGTTTTGCGACGTTGGCCAAAAGCTCCCTTGACCACCTTGCGAAAGAACCTCTCGTCCGTCACCGCAACCCGGGCCTGGGGCAGCGCGTCAAAGCGCAACACCACCGAGTGCACGCGAGGAGGCGGATAAAAAGCGCCGGGCGGCACCCGGACCACGCTGCGCACATCAAACCAGTTCTGGCAGAGTACCGACAGAATGCCATATTCCCGGGTTCCCGGCGCGGCACAGAGACGGTCGCCGACTTCCTGCTGAAACATCAGCACCAGACGGCTGAACAGCCGGCGATGATCAAGTATTTTGAACAGAATCGGGCTGGAGATATTGTAGGGCAGATTAGCCACCAGCTTGTAGGGAGGCTCGGACAGCGCGGCGGACCAGTCGAGCCGCAGGGCGTCGCCCTCGTGTACCTGAAGATGGCTCTCGGGACGGGCCCTCAGGGAGGCGACCAGATCGCGGTCCAGCTCCATGACGTGCAACCGGCCGACCCTTGGCAGCAGCGGATCGGTGAGGGCGCCGAGGCCGGGTCCGATCTCGAGAACCCGATCCCTTTTGTCGAGGTCGGCAGCCTCGAGAATCCGCTCCAGTACCTGCCGATCCTTGAGAAAATTCTGTCCGAAACGTTTTTTCGGTTGATGCCGCACCCTGACTCCTCGATATCATCTCGGCCGGCGCGGCCGGCGCGGCCAGCGGGCGATTCGTAGGTCCTTGAAAAACGGCACAATCTGCAACATCACCATGTAGGCTACCAGAGCCAAAACCAGACCGTAGAGCAAGCTGCCGACGGTCATCGGCGCCAGCACCTCCCAGCCCAGGGTTCTCAGTGATTCAAAGGTCAGCACGGCGGGCAGACGCGCCCGTTCGTAGCCCAGCAGCAGACGTCCGGACTCATATTGCAGGGCGTAGATAAAAGGCGCGGTCAGGGGGTTAGTGATCCAGACACCGACGGCGGCGGCGATTTTGTTTTCCCGAAGCAGCAGCGCCAGGAACACCGCGATGAGCATGTGAAAGCCCATCAGCGGCGTCATGCCGACAAAAATGCCCAGCGCAAAACCCTTGGCAATGTCGTTGGGGGTGGCGCGCAATCGCACCATCCTCAGCAGCAGCAGCTTCAGTTGCCGAATAAATGCCAAACGCCGATACATGCCCCTGTGTACTCCTCATCCCTGATTCGGGTCGGCCTGATCGAGGGGCCAGTTGGCCAGCGCATTGAGATCGTACCCCGAGCTGCGACCTTGCTGCAAAAAAGCATTACCGGCTACAGCCAGCATGGCCGCGTTGTCCTGACAGAGGGCCGGTGACGGGAAAAAAACCTGACGCCCTTCATCCGCCGCCAAAGCGTTCATCTGCCGGCGCAGGCCCCGATTACAAGCTACCCCGCCCGCCACCACGATTCTTTGCAGGTTCAGTTGCCGGGCGGCGCGCAGCGTCTTGCTGCAGAGCACGTCAACAACCGCCTGTTGAAAACTGGCGGCCACATCTCGCAGCGAAGCTCCCTCCAGCGGCGCCGGCTGGGCCCGCACATGATATAGCAGCGCCGTCTTGATGCCACTGAAGCTGAAATCAAAGTTATCTTTGTGCAGCAGAGGGCGAGGAAAGTTCAGTGCCTGGGGGTCGCCTTCGGCCGCCAGACGGTCGATCGTCGCCCCCCCGGGGTAGCCGAGCCCGAGCAGCTTGGCGACCTTGTCAAAGGCCTCGCCCGCAGCGTCGTCCAGGGTGGCTCCGATGGTTTGATAGCGACCGATACCATACACCCGGTACAGATGGGTATGCCCGCCGGAGACGGCCAGAGCCAGGTAGGGAAAGGCAATTTCCTGCTCCAGCAACGGAGCGAGGATGTGACCCTCCATGTGATGTACGCCGATCAGCGGAATATTCAGGGCAAAGGCCAGCGCCTTGGCCGCGGACAGCCCCACCAGCAGAGCGCCGACCAGTCCGGGGCCGCGAGTGACGGCGATGCCTTCGATGTCGTCGAGGCCGACCCCGGCCTTGTCGAGAGCTTCCTCGATGACCACCGAGACAGCCTGAATGTGCTTGCGGGATGCCAACTCCGGCACCACGCCGCCGAAACGGGCATGTACATCGACCTGGGAGGCGA
>SLLR01000100.1 GCA_007134025.1 Desulfuromonadaceae bacterium
AAGGGGCCTTCTTCGTTATCAGAGCCAAAGACAATTTACGCTTCAAGCGTCTTTACTCTGCGCCGAAAGATAGTAGATAGGGGTCAGGTCTCAAGATAGTAGATAGGGGTCATAGTAGATAGGGGTCAGGTCTCAACTTCTGACACTCTCCAGCTTTGCCTCCATAGTAGATAGGGGTCAGGTCTCAACTTCTGACACTCTCCAGCTTTGCCTCCAGTCGCCTGATCAATTTCTTCAGCACTTGGTCTTTTTTAGCTTTCAACGCTAATCTTCGGCTTGCCTGGGATACTGCCGCATCACTTACCCCAAAATGCTCCCCTATTTCCTTGAGCTTTGCGCCGCTGAACTTCTGGCAGCAATAGATACTTATATTTCTCAAAAGTTTTTCGTCGACTGGCTCTTCCTTGACTCGTTTTATGATTTCATCCATGGAAGGATGCAGCGCCAGCTCTTTCACGGCTGGGACGTTACGGGCGTCTCGTGCTCCGCCCAGTTTCCGCTCCGATACTTCATGGACGAACTCCGGGCGACCCAATATCGTCGAGGCTATCGCTTCTTTCAGAGGGCTGTCGTATTCGTTATCGAGAAGGTCTTCGGCAAATTTTCGATATCTGTTTCTCGCTTCCGGACTATTCCCTCCAAAATAGCCAAGGATGAAATCCGCTTTCAGCCAATCAGGAGACTTGTTGAGACCTATGTAGCCACGGTAGCTTGTCCACTGGTATTCCTCGGGTCTGGAGGTCATTCCCGCCCTTACTGGATTCAAGTGAATGTAACGGGATAGCTCTGCTGCGTATTCATCGGCCTCGACAAGTATTGCCTTGTATCTCCCCTGGAACAGGTGACCGGCACGCTTGCGCTTGACGTTGAAATAGGTCGTGTACGCCCCGTTTACATGTCTCATGATCTGGGAAAGATTTCCCTCTGGCGTTTCCAGGAGCAAGTGATAATGGTTGCTCATAAGGCAATACGCATGAATTACAGCCCCGTAGCGCGTTACTGCGGATTCCAGATAGGCCAGAAACTTCTCCCGGTCCTTTTGGCTTTTGAATACATCCTTCTGTTCGTTGCCTCGCGACGTGACATGGTAAAATGCGCCGGGATATTCGATTCTTAACGGTCGCGCCATCGCCTCCTCCTTTGATCGTTATGGCCTCTGCCAAAACTTATCAAAGAGTCTCTTTATGTCAAGAGTTGAGACCTGACCCTAATGATGCAAAAAAGGGGGCAGAACCGCAGTCCGCCCCCCCCTTTTTCTTTTCTGTCAATTCCCGACTCAGCCCATCCCACCCAACTTTTCGAGAATCTTGTTGCTGCGTTCCAAAAAGGCTTCCATCCGCTCTTTGTCGAAGGAGCGCTGGCTGAGCATGGCCAGATCGTAGACCTGCTCGGCGAGCATGGTAGCGTCTTCGTCGCGTTTGGCATCCTGTAGCTTGAGGATGTTCTGCACCACCGGACTCTTTAGATTGACCATCAGGGTGTGCTCGGCGAACATGTCGGGCATGTCGCCGTCTTTGCCCATCATGCGGGTCATTTCCTTGAAGCGCCGGGTCTGCTCGGCGAGCAGGATCATCCCGGAGACCTTGTCGTCCTTGAGGCTTTCGACCCGAATGCTCAGGCCGCCGGCCTTGAGGGCGCCCTCAAAAAGCTCCTTGGCCTGCTGGGTCTGCAGTTTCTGCTCATCGGGACCGGCCAGTTCGATCTTGCGTTTTTCTTCGAGGAGGTTTTCGGTAATGTCCGAATCGACCCGCTCGAATTTGATGTCGCTGTTTTTCATCTCCAGAAACTGGATGAAATGGCTGTCGATGAGAGCGTCGAGGAGCAGAACCTCCAGCCCTTGGCTCTTGAACAGCTTGATATAGGTGGCCTGGGCCGCTTCGTCGTTGGCGTAGTAGACCTTTTTATCGTGCTTGGCGGCGGCACGCAGCAGGTATTCGTCCAGAGTGGTGTACTGGCAGTCGTCGGTGGTGCGGAAAATGATCTGCTCTTTGACCTTGTCGTAGAACTTGTCGTCGCGGAGCATACCGTACTTGACGAAGGTGTGGATGTCTTCCCATATCTTGCTGAAGGCCTGCCGGTCCTGTCGGGCCAGTTCGCAAATCTTGCCGGCCACCCGGCTGGTGATAACTTCGCGGATTTTGCGCACCTGGGGCTCGTTCTGCAGATAGGAACGGGACACGTTGAGGGGCAGATCGGGAGCATCGAGGCAGCCCTGCAGGGGGGTAAGGAACTCGGGAATCAGCTCGGGGCAATTGTCGGAGACGAAGACCTGGTTGCAGAACAGCTTGATATGGCTTTTGGCCACGTCGAATTCGGTGGTCAGGCGGGGAAAGTAGAGAATCCCCTTGAGGTTGAAGGGGAAATCGACATTGAGATGAATCCAGAACAGGGGTTCGTCGGCCATGGGGTAGAGCTTGGCGTAGAACTCCTTGTACTGCTCCTCGGTGGTTTCACTGGCGGCCTGATTCCAAAGGGGTTTGCTGTCATTGACCTGCTCGCCGGCAAGCTTGATGGTCACGGGCAGGAAGTTGCAGTAGCGCTTGACCACTTCTCGCACCTTCACCGCATCGAGGTACACCTTTTCGTCGGCTTCGAGATGCAGGATGACCTCGGTGCCGCGGTCTTTTTTATCGATTTCCTCCAGTTCGTAACTGGTGCTGCCCTCGCAGGTCCAGTGAGCGCCGACGGCGTCCTTCTCATAGGACAGGGAGCGTATTTCTACTTTGTCGGCGACCATGAAGGAAGAATAGAAACCGAGGCCGAAGTGGCCGATGATCTGGTTTTTGTCCTCAAGTCCCTTGAATTTTTGGACGAATTCCTCGGCGGAGGAGAAGGCCACCTGGTTGATGTACTTGCGGATCTCATCGGCGGTCATGCCGATGCCGTTGTCCTTGATGGTCAGGGTGCCGGCGTCCTTGTCGAGGGTGATGTCGACGACATAATCCTCGGACAGCCGCAGACCTTCCACCAGATTGACGTGCTGCAGTTTGGTGATGGCGTCCACAGCGTTGGAGACCAGTTCCCGCAGGAAAATCTCTTTTTCGCTATAAAGCCACTTTTTGATGATGGGAAAGATGTTTTCGGTATGAATGGAGATAGTGCCTTTTTCCGGTTGCTTGTGCTCAGTCATGTGCGTTCTGTCCTCCTGAAATCTAAGAGTTTGGTACGGAAAGCAGTGGCAAATGTAGGCATTGGGTTGGGGTTTGTCAAGGCGGCCCTGTTTGATAATGGGAGGAGGGCGCCTTTTTCTGCTGACTCTTTTTTGGCGCAAAAAAAGAGTCAGGCGTCGTGCGTGGCCGCAACCCCGCGGTGTTGAAGTTAAATAGAAAAAGGACGCCCGTCGCAAAAAAGAGCGTCCTTTTCCACATTCTGCAGGAGTGAATCCATCTACAACACTTTGATCACCAGCACCCGCAAATTTTCGTTCCCGGTATTGGTCCAGCCACGCAACTCCGGCGCCGAGACTTCGATAAGGGTGTCGGGACCAACGGCAATGCTCTGCTCATCAACTTCGAGGATGCCGATCCCCTCCAGGACGTAGAAGATTACATCGAAGGGGTTGCTGTGTTTCTCCAGCACCTCGCCGGGCCGGAAGCAGAGATGGATCACCTCGTTGCGCGCCGAGCCGTAGAGCTTGTGAGCGGCGATGGGGATGGGGATCCGCTCGCTGTCTGTAAGATGGGTCCGTTTCATGTCGGTTGTCGCTTTCGTAAGGGGCGGATTCAGCTTGCCTTCCTCATACTGGCTGGCTATCGAAAAAAACGGGCGGCGAAGGAGGAAGTCGCCGCCCCATAGGAGTTTTTGTAGCACTGGTTTGTTATCAACCGAGAATCGCCTTGAGATCATCTTCTGCGGTGGTGATGGGCGCGATGTTGAAGTTCTCCACCAGAAAGTTAAGCACATTGGGGGTGATAAAGGCCGGCAGGCTCGGTCCGAGCTTGATGTTCTGGATACCCAGGTGCAGCAGGGTCAGCAGGATCACCACCGCTTTCTGCTCGTACCAGGACAGAATCATACTCAAGGGCAGATCGTTGACTCCGCAGTCAAAGGCTCCGGCCAGGGCCACCGCGATCTGGATGGCGCTGTAGGCGTCGTTGCACTGGCCTACGTCCAGCATTCGGGGAATGCCGCCGATATCGCCGAAATCCAGCTTGTTGAAGCGGTACTTGCCGCAGGCCAGGGTCAGAATCACGCTGTCCTTCGGGACTTTCTCGGCAAATTCGGTGTAGTAGTTGCGCCCCGACTTGGCACCGTCGCAGCCGCCAATCAGGAAGAAGTGCTTGATCGCGCCGCTCTTGACCGCTTCGATAACCTGGTCGGCCACGCCGAGCACCGCGTTGTGGCCGAAGCCCACCAGAATCTCCTTGCCCGGGGCTTCAGGAACGTCGGGGCAGGCCAGGGCCTTGTCGATGACGGCGGAAAAGTCGAAACCTTCGATGTGGGGCACATCGGGCCAGGCGGTGCAGCCCCAGGTGAACAGACGGTCCCTGTAGGACTCGGCCGGTTTCTGAATGCAGTTGGTGTTGAAGATAATGGCTCCGGGGAACTGGGGCAGTTCTTTGGCCTGATCCTGCCAGGCGCCACCGAAGTTACCGGCCAGATGGGCATATTTTTTCAGGCCCGGATAGCCGTGAGCGGGAAGCATCTCGCCGTGGGTGTAGACGTTGATGCCCTTGCCTTCGGTCTGCTTGAGCAACTCCTCGAGCATCTTCAGGTCGTGGCCCGAGACCAGAATCCCTTTGCCGGCCCTGGTGCCGGTGTTGACCGGGGTCGGTACCGGGTGACCGTAATTTTCCACATGGCCGGCGTTGAGCAGACCCATAACGGCGAGGTTGTGCTTGCCGCACTCCATGGCCAGAGAAACGAAATCCATCAGTTCCAGATCGGGATCGCAGGTGGCGGCCAGGGCGCGATGATTGAAGGCCATAGCATCTTCATCGGTCTTGCCGAGAATCTGCGCGTGCTCGGCATAGGCGGCCATGCCTTTGAGGCCGTAAATCAGAATCTCGATGGCGGAACGAATATCCGGGTCGTTGTGCAGGCTTTCAATGCCGACCTGCTCGCCCTGACGGACAAGATCGGCCGCCGGCTCCCAGGCCATGGGACCTTTGCTTTTTGCGGCGACACCGAAAAAGGCCTTGATGCGATTAAACAGCGACGCCTCTTCTTCCCGACCTCCGGCCTGCAGGAAAAGCTGGCGGGCCTTCTCTTTCATGCGGGCACACTCTTCGATGAGTGATCTCAGTCGCGCAGGGTCAAAGTCGACATTGGTGACGGTCGCAAACAAGCCTTCACACATGAAAATATCGATGGCCGGGTCTTTTGCGCCGAGTTTTCCTGCTTCGCTGGCATAGCAGGCCAGGCCTCTCAGCCCGTACAGAAGATTATCCTGCAGGGCTGCAACGTCAGGCTGTTTGCCGCAGACGCCGACTTTTGTACATCCTGTGCCTTTGGCGGTCTGTTCACATTGATGACAGAACATGGTCGTCTCCTTTAACTGTAAAATTTCAGGGTGGGTGGGTGATACTTTCCTTGCGGAGCTTCACAGGAAAAGTGCGGTGGTTTCCAAGACATCGTCAGAATAGCTAAAGACGCGCTGGCGAAAGTTGATGAAGGTCAACTTCCGCCTTTTTTAGGCCGGAAAAACTCAACGGTAACGTTTCCCACCCCTGAAAGTGGGTTTCTTTTGTCGGCAGCGTAGACTGTGCAATCTTCGTTCAACAATCCACAACAGTCAAAGAGCCTCTTTGAACCTTAACAGAAGATTGAGAAAAACCAAGATGTAGCTTTGAGCGCCGAAAATGGTCCTGAAAGGAGGGCGGTTTGCAAGGGTGGCACGGTCTGGAAAGTAACAGGCTTGCAATGCTTATGGCACAAAAAAACGGAAAAAGGGCGGCGAGGAGGGGTAGCTCAGAAGGCCGACTATCCGCGCCCTCTCCAAGCTCTCCACGTCCAGTAGCGGGCTGTGCCGGGCGGTTCATGTCCAAGACAGCACGCCAGATGGCTGAACAGGTAGCAAGGCACAAGGGTTGCCAGCAGGTTGGCAATGGCATAATAGTGCAGCGCCAGTTCGTCGACAGACAGAGAGATAACCAAGCTGGCCGTGATGCCGAAAAGGCCCCCGATGAGCATCCCCGGCCCATTGGCCGAGGCACTGAACATGCCCATCAGCACCAGCGCCAGAAGTGGGCTGCCCAGACCGTTAATAATCCTGTTAACAATCATAAAAAGACCGTTGGTCTGGCCCACCAGCGGGATCAGCGCCAGGGCCATGCCGGTGGCGAGAGTGCCCAGGGTCAGAGTCAGCAGGCGGTCCATGCGGATCGGAGAAACAACGACACGCCGTAGATGCGGATGAAAGTCGGACATGTAGGCTGCCGAACAGGCGTTGATTCCGGAATCGATACTGGACATGGTGGCGGCCAGAAGACCGGCACAGACCAGGCCCGTAATCCCTGCTGGAAAAGATCGGATGACAGCTCCCAGTTGCGCCATGGCCAGGCCGTTCTTCTGAGCCGTCGGCAACTGGTCCCAGGCGATACCGCCCAGGGCGCCGGACTGTACGGCGTGGACGTAAACGGCCAGTCCGAAAAGTACCAGCAGTGTCAGGGAGAGGACTGAGGCCAGAGCACTGAACCAGAGCCCGCGGCGGGCTGCCTGAAGGTTTCGGGCAGTAAAATAGCGCTGCAGAACCACCTGGTCGGCGCCGTAACGGGTCAGAAAAGCGACCAGGGTCCCCAGAAAAACACTCCACAGGGACATGCGCAAGAATGGGTTCAGCGACAGGAAGGACGGATCAAAGGGGACAAAGGGTTGCAGCCGGCCGCCTTCATGGGCGAGGACAAATAGTCCCCTGAAGCTGTTTTCTCCGCTGACCAGAACCAGTCCCGTGACGATACCGCCGAACAATACGCAGAACTGCGCCACGTCGGTCCACATGACCGCGCGCATGCCACCGACGACAGTATACAGAGTTGCGGCAATACCGCAGGTCAAAATCACGGCAGCACCGGAGTGGCCGCTTAAGACCCCCAGAATACTGCCGGAAGCGTACAAGGAGGTGGCCATCCAGAATATGCGCCACAAGACAAACAGGCCGCTTGCCAGGCTTCGCACGCGGCTGTCGAAACGCCGCTCGAGATACTCGTAAGCACTCACAAGCTGCATGTCGAAAAAGAAAGGCATCCAGAAGCGGTTAATCGGCCAGACGGCCACAAAGAATACCGGCAAAGCGACGATCACCGACAAGCCATAGGCGAACACTTCGCTAGGAAGAGCCACGTAATTGATGGCGCTAAAGACGGTCACCATGACCGACAAGCCGATAGGAAACCAGCCCATGCTGCGTCCCGCCAGAAAAAAATCGGCTGAATCAGCCCCGGCCCTTCGGGCATAGACACCGATCCCCAGAACGGCAGCCAGATAGCCTGCCAAAATGCCGTAATCTGCCGCTTCCAACGAAGCCTCCTTGCAGGCGAACCGGTTCCTTTCGCAGGGATCCCCAACGCAGGGACTGATCGCCGCGCATTATAGTCCTATCCGATGTGTATCCCCTATTGAAGGGTAAAGGCAAGGTGCAAGGTCAAACCGCCGCGCTCATCCTTAAAAAAATACCCTACATCGCAAAGCCGGGCTTAGAGTGCATTTTTAGGAGGTCGAGCAGGTAGCCAAAGGTTGATGGCATCGCAAAAAAGTCTGTTCTGCTGCGTTAGGGAGTTTTATCAGAAGCGCAAAATAACCTGTGTGTGCCTTCGCCCCTGAAGAAACAACAGGCCTTGTGGGCCGAAATGTTTGCTTAGCTATCGTGTGAGTTGTTGCGAAAATATCAAGGTTACTTCTGGTTCTCCGACCGATCGGAGTGATATGGCTGTGGCCAGGCCGCTATTTCTTTCTATGCCTGCGTAGTACTGACAGAAGCTGAGGCCTGGCAGGTCTGCCTGGGTGGTGTCGCAGAGGAAAAGGATTTCTTCAAGCGGCCTTTATCAGGTGCCGGGGACTGAAGGAGCGCCGCAGCAGTTGCGCCATGCGACTACGACAGGCTGCAAAACGTTCACTCAAGGCGATGCTCGGGGCAGGGTCACCGTAAATGCGCCACATGCGGCAGCCTGTGCAGGGTTGGTCGCTGGCCCCCATGAAACCGGCAACGTCCTTTAGCGGGTAGCCGAGAAAAAGACCTATCTCGTGGGGAATTTCCGACGCATCGTGAAAGCGTCTCTGCAGTTCCTGCAGGGACTTCGACGGGCTGCAAGGATCCTGATATCCGCACTTTGCAAGAAAGCAGGCGATCTCGGGCGTACTCAGATGACTCTGCAACAGAACCGGATCGTAAAACAACATCAGGTTGCCGCCGGATTTTCTGGACAGTGTGAACGCCTCAAGAGGGCTTTGCGCCAGCAGGCTGTTGCCGTGAAGGTTCCAGAGTTGCAGCAGGTTGCGTCCGCAGGGTTGGCGACGGTTTCGCAACTGCACCAGGTTGGCCGGTTTGATACCGTCCAGAACTTCCGCAGCCTCCAGGGCAATAAACGAGGCGAGACATTCGAGGGGATCAGGGAACATTTCGCAGAGATGAACCCAGCTGACTCTCGAGTCCCGGCGAACAGAAGACTTCCCCTTGGCAACGGCCTGCGATGTCTGCACGATATCCCTCCTGACAGTTTAGTCAAGCGCTCCACGACGATTCTTTCACGGCCTGTGAGCGGATTTTGCTCTCATCGCCATGCCTGATTTGCACTTGCTGTGATGATGTACTGAAATGTTTTTTTAAAATACTAGAAAATGAAAACCAAGATCAATAAAAATATCGTCGGACTGCCTTCATGAAAACAAGTGATTTCCTATTGCGTCGTTTCACAGAGCGACTACAGTTCGGTAGCCAGTTCCCGCAGCGAGGCAAGGTTGAGGGCGGAGACGTGCCCCTGTTGGTAATCGATAACGCCTTTTTTGCGGAAAAAAGTCAGTGTGCGGGACAGGGTTTCCCGAGCTACGCCGATTTCCTGGGCGGTGAGGCCGATGGGGCGCAAGTCGCACCAGCTTTTCTGCTCAAGGCGGACCAGAAGGTAACTGGCGACGAGAACCTGGGCCGAACGAGCCTTGCACAGGCCGGCTTTCTGGCCGGCCCGTTCCAGTGACAGGGCCAACTGATTTATGAGGTTTTGTGCGAGGGCGGCGTGAGTCTGGACGGCGTGCAGAAAACTGTCGGCCGGCATCAGAACGACTTGCAGTGTTTCGGCCGCCTCGGCAAGGCAGCAGGTTGTTTCCGCGGCATCTGGGTCACACAAGGGACAAAGTAATTCCCCTGGTCCGACAAAACGTTGTCCCCGTTCGTCACCGTTTCGGTCGATGTAGAAGAGCTTGATGCGACCCTGAAGAACCAGGGTGAAATCTTGAGGACGGTTCCCGGATGAAAAAAGCGGTTGCCCCCTTCTGAAACAGGCCAGTTGGCTGTCTCGCAGGGCATCCCGAACCACACGCTCCTCCAGATTGTCAAAGATGGCCGAACGGAGTGCGTGCCGCCAGTCGCGCAGATTAAATCCCGGCGGAAGTTGCGGACCTGGCGAGAGATCAGAAATATAGCCTTTGCCTGGTGAACCGTTCATGCCCCTGTTCCTCGTAAATTTTAACCGGCCTTGCCGGACCAAAGGGTGTTGGGGCTGGGTTGGCCAGGAATACGATCGAGTTGGTTGGCCAGTTCGCTCCAGCAGCGGCGACAGAACAGAGCCGGCAAGCCCCTTTTCTTGGTTTCAGACTTCAGTTTGCGGGCCGCCGAGTGGTGCAGGAAATCAGTAAAGAAAAGCACCAGGTCGACATGGCCGGGAATGGCGTTCTTGGCCGTCTTGCGATTTCGCGCTGACCAGTGGGTAATGCGGGTTGCTCCGATTCCTTCCAGGTGGGGAATTAGTCCGCCGATACGATCGGCACCGACAATCAGAATGGACATGTGACGAATCTCCTTTCGTTGTATGAATAATGAGAAAAAAACAGGATCAATCCCGATTTTTGTACGTGACCCGATCAGCTCCGAAAAGAAATGACCCGGCAGTCTGACTGTGGTTTGAATGCCCGTGGCCAAGGTGGAAAAATAAGTGCGACAATCGCTCAATAGAAACTGAAAACCATTTTCATTTAAGAAGGAAAAAAATATGCATCAAGAATAACCTGATGCCGGCGGTTCATGTTGTGATTCAAGTCACGAATAAGCACTTTATTTTTCGACAGGATAAAAATCCACATGCTTTTTCGCGGACACTGCGAAACAGGAGTCGGCCCGGCCCCGCCGAGTGCTAGATGCCTTCATGTTCATCATGTTCAGCTTGAGCAGTTGTCCCTGCCCGCCGGAGAAAATGGATTCAAAAAAAAGCGGAGGGGCGGCAGTGAACCGATCCCTCCGCTTCGGCGGGGAAGATGCCGCCTTATAGAGGAGGTCTGAACTCATCCATAAGGCTCGGAGACACGGGGGCAAATCGCTTGCCCCCGTGTCTCGCTCATCCCTGAACGCTGCAGTTCGGACTGCTAGAACTCAAAGGCCAGTTGCATGGTGACGATGTCGTATTTGTCACGGTTGGCAAAGGTCCCGTGAAGATATTCAAGGGACAGGGTGGTGTACTTGAACAGGTCGTAGCTGGCGGCAACCCCGAACTGTCTCTTGGGAAGCAGGCCGCCCAGATTGTCGCCGCCTTCGTACTTGGCGGCCAGATGCAGGTCGTCGGTGAGAGCGTAACCGAGCTCCACATTCCAGGCCTTGGGCTTCAGTCGGCTGTCTTCTTCATCGCCGAAATATTCGGCATCGAAGTTGTTCAGGGCGGTGAGGTACTCGGCGAGCAGGGTCCAGCGGTCATTCAAGGTCACAACCGCAAAGGCGCTGGCGGCGGGTACTTTTTTCCGGAGATCAGCATCCGCCTCGTCGGACAGAAATTCACTGTCGGCAATATTGGAAATCCAGGACACGCCGGTGGTCAGGCCCAGACCGGCAACGGCATCTTCCGGCAGGGTGTACACGGCGCTGGCGGCATAGCTGTTGAGGTGCCGGCCTTTGGTGTCGCCGTTGTAAATACCGAAGGAAAGCTCAAAAAGGTCGCTGGCGTAACCTACCACGGCAGCAGCCTCCAGGGTCTCGCCCAGTTCAAGAGTGTTGGGGTCGGTGATGAAAAACGTCTCGTAGTTACCGAAAGGAACAAACATCTTGCCCGCCTGCAGATAGAAGGGCATCACGTCCTCCCCATCGAGGCGGATGAAGGCTTCCTCCACATCCAGGGTTTCGCCCGGCTCCCACAAAAGCACAATGTGGCCGGAGACGTGCTTGACGAAGTCGATGTCTATCTCCAGTTCTACCTCCGCCAGGCTGATATCGCTTTCATCGGTGCGGCTTTCTCCGGACTCCTTTTCCCGGATATATTCCGCCTCCACTTCGATGTGACCGCCCAGGCTGATGCGGTCCAGCCAACTGCCCATACCGCTGCGGGCCGACTCCAGGCGGCTGACGCGTGCTTCCAGGGACTCGTGCCCGCCGGCAATGGAAATGGCCGGCAGGCCGATGCAGAGAGACAGGGCCAACAGCCATGACAGGTTTTTAACAGAATGTTTCACGGTTTTTTCTCCTCCAACAGTGTTGCATGAAATAAAGGTATGCGCTGTAAAGATCGGCACATAGGCGACGATGAAGCAACAGGCGACGGGGCCCTCGTCACTTGTTGCGGGGAGCATGCTCGCGCAAAAAAAGGGACGAATCAGTACGTACCAAGAACAGACCGACGGAATGGTTGATGTGGGGTTTCTGCGGCCTGACTGATTTTGGTTTTCAAAATAAACAAGGGGACGGTAAAGGTCAAGAGAAAATTGAAAATCGTATTCAATCTATGGCGTTCTCCAGGGATTTCCCGCGCGATCTGGTTTCGGCCGCTGCCAGACCGGAACAGTTAATTGCTCTGGATGATGCGAAATACGGGCGCTACTGAAGAAAGGAGAAGATCCTGACCTAAAGTCAAAAGACCCGGCAGCGTAGCTGTCGGGTCTTTTCCCATGGCGGATGCGATCTTAAAAGTCTTTGAAGGCGTGGAAACACCCGGCAGGGCAGAGCCTCGACCTATCCGTTGCTTTCCCGCAGCAAGGCGGGAATCGCCTCGGCGGGAACCGGCTTGCTGACCAGGTAACCTTGAATTATATCGCATTCGAGCTGTTGCAAAAACTCCATCTGGTCCCGGGTTTCAATCCCTTCGGCGACGGTTTGCAGATTGAAACTGCGAGCCAGAGTAAGAATCGAGAAAACCAGTTTTTCATTATCGCGGTTGCCCGGAATGTCTTGGATGAAGGACCGGTCGATCTTCAGCTTTGCCAAAGGCAGTTGCCGCAGGTAGTTAAGGGAGGAGTGTCCGGTGCCAAAGTCGTCCAGGGAAAAACAGATTCCCATGTCTTTGAGCTTCAACATGGTGGTGATGGCGGCCTGAATGTTGTCCATGACCACGCTCTCGGTGATCTCCAGTTCCAGCCATTGGGGGTCAAGGCCGGTATCGTCGAGCGTTTGGAGGACGTTATCGACGAAATCCCTCTGGCTGAACTGACCGGCGGAGATGTTCACCGATACCCGAATCGGCGGCAGGCCTTGCTGCTGCCAGCGAAGGTTTTGCGCGCAGGCCTCCTGCAGCACAAAAGCGCCCAGAGCATGGATCTGCCCGGTCTCTTCGGCGACACGAATGAAGACGTCGGGGGGGATTTGGCGGCCTTCGGGCCCATTCCAGCGTGCCAGAGCCTCAATGCCGATTACGATGCCGCTGGTCAGATCAATCTGTGGTTGGTAGTGGAGGTAAAAACAATTCTGTTGCAACGCTTCGCGTATCTGCTTTTCCAGCAGGAAAGTGGTTTCGCGGCGGGTCTGCATTTCTTGATCAAAAACCGCGTAATATTTGTCTTGCCGTGTTTTGGCTTCGTTCAGGGCGATGGCCGCCTGACGCAGCAGGGTCTCGCCATTGGCGGCGTCCTTCTGCCAGACGGTGATGCCGATACAGGCTGTCAGATAAACGGTATGCCGGGCAATAAGGAGGGGCTCTGCAAATGCGTCGTACAATCGCCGGGCCAGCAGATCGACCGTGTTCGCTTCGGCAGTATCGGCGTAAACGAGGGCGAACTCGTCGCCGTTGAGGCGAGCCAGGGTGTCGTGTCGGCGCACCAGGAGTTCCAGCCGGCGGCTGATCAGAATCAGTACCTGGTCGCCGCACTCGTTACCCAGGGAGGCGTTGATCCGCTTGAAACGGTCGAGATCAAGGATCAGCACCGCCAACGGAAGTCGCCGCGCCGCGGCCCGTTCCAGGGACTGTTCCAGTCGTTTCATAAACAGCACGCGGTTCGGCAGTTGGGTCAGTGGATCGTAATAAGCCGCATGCTGATAGCGCTGTTCGCTGTCCCTTAGCGCCTTTTCCGTCGCTTTCTGGCGGGAGATGTCCATCAGCATGCCCCGCAATCCCGTGACCCGGTCGCCTTCCTTGAGGGCAATGGCGTAAACCAAGGCGTAGAATGTAGTGCCGCTTCGGGCCTTCGCCCTGAATTCCGCCGAAATAGCCTTGTCGCTTTTCAATGCCAGGGAAAATAGTTGCTGCAGGCGATCGCGCTCCGATTCGCAGACGACATCCCGAATTTGAATGCCGGTGGCCAGATCTGTTTCGGTATACTCGAATTTTTCCAGGGAATGGCGATTGGCGTAAGTGATTCGGCCCTGCAGGTCGGTTTCAAAGACAGTCTGTGGCAGACTGTCAAAGGCCTTCTCGGCGCATCGCTCGATGTAATCGCCATGGCCTTGCCGGGCGGCGGGTCCGATTTGCAACAGAACCAATGTGGTACGACCCTGGCGGTCGTAGAACGGAAGCACCCGAAGGGTCATTGGATCCTCCTCGGGGCGTATGATTGTGTTTTCGACTGGAACGCCGGAGGCAAAAGCCCGGCGGATCAGGCAGTGTTCGTCAGAACACCGATCATGAAGCCGAAAAAGGCTCTTGCAGGGGGGATGCTCCCAGCTTTCCTGCGACATGGGGCCGCTGCCGGCGACCAGCCGCCCATCGGCGTCGATCAGTACGCAGATCCCTTCCCCGCAGTCGAAAGTCGCTTTGGAAAAACAGTCGGACCCAGAGATGATTGACATGGAGAGACTCTTTTCGGGTAAGTCGTAACCGTACGAACAAAAGCATCTGAGTAAGCAGGATTGCAGGAACCTCCGGGTGGGCAGAGACGAAGCGTCCCTGCCCAGCTCGGCAGCCTGGCGATCCGGAAAGTTCCCGACCCATGGCTTTGCGTCCCTGCATCACAGCAGGTTTGCCCTTGCCGATGACGGCAATGAAATGACAGTGATCCGAGATCAGGACCGGGCCCGCACAGCGGGAACCCTCCAGGCGCCGGCTGATTCGGCGGCTCATGGTAGTTCATTGTGAAAGCATTATCGGTTAATGCGTGGGCAGGTTGTCAAGGATAAAGGCAGCCCCCCCCTCTTGGCGGAATTTTAATGTTGTCAGGAAGTGCGGTTTTGCGCGATGATGGCCGGCGCGTTTGCTGCCCCACCTGCAGGAGAGGTTCCCTTGCCCACCCCAAAACCGCCCTCCACCCTGATCATGGCCAGCGTCGCCTGTCTGCTCTGGTCTACGGCCTTTGTCGGCGTCAAAGTAGGCCTGAATTACTCCGGCCCCTTTGCTTTCGCCGGCAAACGCTTCATGCTTTCGGGAATCCTGCTGTTGCCCTTCTGGTGGCCCCGCAAACCGTCCCTGCGGACCTTGAGCAATCACGCGGGCATGCTCTGCAAGCTGGCCTTTTTTCAGACGTTTCTTCTGTACGGACTGTTTTACGCGGGCATGACCCTGGTGGAGGGGGCGCTGGCCGCCATGATCATCGGCGCGGCGCCGCTGGTGGCGGCGGTATTGGCCCATTACTGCATGTCCGGCGACCGTCTGTCTCCGCGCAAGGGAGTCAGCCTGCTGCTTGGGGTGAGCGGCGTGACGGTGCTGAGCCTGAGTCGTCAACCCTGGGAGTCCGCTGCCGGCATGGTGGAACTTGCGGGCATCGGCCTGTTGCTGCTGTCCAATGTCTCGGGAGCCCTGGGCAATATCATCGTGGCACGGCACAAGCTGGAGATGGACCCGGTGTTTCTCAACTCGGCGCAGATCTTTTTCGGCGGTTTGGTTCTCTGGCTGGTCTCGCTGCTGGTGGAAACCGCGCCCCGGCAGAGTTTCCCCTGGCCCTATTACGCGGCCCTTGGCTGGCTGGCTCTACTGTCGGCAACGGCATTTTCCCTCTGGTTTACCCTGCTGCGGCGGCCGGGAGTTCGGGTCTCTGAACTGAATCTGTGGAAATTTCTGATTCCGGTCTGCGGAGCATTGCTCAGCTGGCTACTGCTGCCGGAAGAAGGACCGAGTTTGTGGTCTGTGCTGGGCATGCTGTGCATCGCGTCGGCCATCGTCCTTTTCAACCTTGCCTCCTTTCGTCAGGCGCGCCGTTAGCGTCTCACGCCTCCCTGCTGTTTTGCCCGCCACAAAAATTTCATCCTAAGACAATGTTCTCCTAACAGGGTTCGTCCAGACTGTGATCCAGTCGCGGCGGGGCTTTACACGGCAACCAGAGCCCCGGTCTGGAAACGGATTCGTATCAGGGAGGCAGACATGGTCCTTTCGGTTCCCTCACTCAGAGTTCTGCTGCACCGCTGGACCCGGACCGTGTCCGGAGTGCGTATCGAAGAGCGTCGCTGGCGACGTTCCATTCAGGCCTTGCATCGTGAGTGTGACCAGATTCGGCAACGCATCTCCGACGCGCACTGAATCTTCGGGAGCCCGAATCGCAGGCCAGTGGGCCGTAATGTTTTACGGTATGCAAAGAGAGGCTTCGTGCCGAATTCAACCAATAGCTGCAAAGGCGTGTTTGCGGTCGTTTCCAAACCACCCTGCCAGGGGCGCAAACTCAAGGAGATTTTTGCCGCGCTGGATCTGGCTCCCGATGCAAACCGGCCGTTGGCCGATCGGTTGCCCTTTTGCGGCGTCGATGTGACTGCCGGTTCCGAGATGGAGCTGCAAGCCTCGGTGGCGGGGCGCCGTGAGAACGTCGATCTGCCGCAAGCCATCGAGGATTCGAGCTATTTCAGCCACTTGCTGCGCCGCGCCGCCTCCGGTGACAGTTCCGCCCACCTGATCAGCTCTCTGCAGCGGTTTCTGGCCGGAAACCGGGAACAGGTCTGGGAAAACAGCTGGGTGCGTTTCCCACGCCGGTATCTCGGCCCTTTTGCCGATCAGGTGTTCAAAACCGATCTGCAGGCGGATAAATCCCGCCCTCAAGAAGGCCTTCGCGCCGATTGCGACCGTTACCTGGTGACCGGTTGCGGCGGAGAGGACCAGTTGCGGGTGCCCGTCAGCTATCTGGTCAAGCTGGCCCTGGCCGACGCGGTGGATCATCCCCGCGGCCTGCCGGAAGTCGTCCGGCGGACCGGGCGTAACTTGATGGCCCATTTTCTCAACGACAATACCTCGCCGGAGAGCTTTTCCTGTTATGTGATGCCCCTGCTTCCCGATGCCGGTCTGGGAAGGGCCGTGGGGCGGGAGGCGGCCAAGCGTTTTGCCCTTACCCATCTTCTGGTTCAGTATGCCAACCGCCGTTACGGTCTCATCGACGGCGGGCAGCAGGCCCTGATTTATGCGGCCCCCCACCCGCCCATGCGGCAGAAACAGCTTAACGATCTGATACCCGATAGCTTCTACCGGGAATTGTTCATGAGTCCCTGCCTTTCGGGGTGGGACCGGGGCGAGGAAAAGCACCGTTACATGCATCTGTGCCACGAGATGCTGAGCCGCAGCCAGTTCAATGCCGTGGCCAAGTTGCGGGATGCCGGGATTATCGTCAACAATCTGGTGGTGCTACCCACCGTATCCAATACCAGCCTGGCCAACAACGGTACCCACATCAGCCTTGGCAGCCGCATGCTCACCGCCCGCCGGGCCGCCGGCGATGCCGCCTACGGTCCGCTGGAAGAAAAGTATGTCGGCGACCTGGCAATCAAGATCAGCGAGCATTTTCTTCCCCTGTTTGTCAACACCTACAGTGCCGCCCCTTATCGGCTCGGTTTTGCCGATTTTCATCCCGAAAAGGCCCTCGGCTTTTTGGCTCACCAAATGGATTTCACCCACCTGAGAATGCTCTGGCGACGCTGGCGCAAGAAAGCCGATCTTTCGGTCTGCGGTCGCCCGGTGACGCCTTTCGGACCGCCCTGGCTGGATCGCCTGTTCGCCGGCCTGTTTCGCCTGCGGGGCGATTATGTACCGGATTATCGTCTTGTTGACTATCCGGCCTGGCTGCTCAGCACCTTTGATAGTCCGGCCTGGGACGGTCGCCTCGGTAATCATGAGCGTCTAAAGCGGGATCTTGCCCAGATGGGGGTTTTTGACGGTCGCATGTCTCTGTATCTGCTGATCAAGCCGCGAATCTTTGAAGACATCGGTTTCAGCGGTTTTGAAGGTCGTCAGTACAGTCTGTTTGCCGACTTTCGGCAGGACATGGGGCGGGCGGCCGATGTGCAGGTGCTGGTCACCGCTCTGGCCTTCAAATATATGGCCCGCGGCCAGTTGAGTCATCGTCATATTCCCGACAACCCGGTGGCCGAGAGTGAAAGACGTCAGATGTTTTTCGGCGCGGCTCTCGGCATGCCGACCTTCTTCGTGCGCCGCAACAGCCGCAACCTGTTATTGCGGCGTATTCTCAAACGTACCGGAAAGGTGCGGTTCAGCCGGCGGTATCCTGGATATCTGCGGGTACCCATCGACGCCTACCGCAGGGCCCTGCTGCAGACCTTGCGGGAGGACGGGGCCGATCTGGTCGAGGCGTTGAATCTGGAAGAAACCCTGAACGATCTGCAGCAACGTCTGGAAAATCCCGATCGACACTCGGCCTTCGGTAAGCTCAATGAGGCTATTTTGCGAGACACGAGCAAGAAGTCGGCCCTGTCCATGAGGCCGGCGGATTTCAACCGAGCTGCCGAGGACTATTATCGAGAAGGTCTGCGCTGCCAGCACCTGCGGGAAGGGTTCGAGATCCTGGCCGAGGATTTAAGGGAATTGGACCGAAAACGGCCGGAAGTGGCTACAAAGGCTCTCGGTCAGCTGCTCGGTAATCGCTGTGCCGAGTCGTTTATTCGATCTCTGCAGAAGGATCTGGTCGCGGATCGGGCACCCTTGCCGGTACTGGAACAGGTTATCCATCTGATGTTGTTGAGCGTGGCCGCCGATAGCGCAGAGGCGACGGAGCAACTCAGGGAGAAAGGGACGGCTAATGTCGTTGCCACATCAGTATATTGATCGCCGAAGCGGTGCGGTCAAGGAAGAAAAACTGTTTGGCGATCGTCTGGTGCGTTGGCTCTATTCACCGTTGCGGGAGCAGGTTCCTTGGCTGTTTCGAGCGCTGACCGGCCCGCGTCTGTCCCATTTGCTGGCCTGGTACCAGTACGATGCGGCCCTGGCCAGCCGGGTGGCAGGTAATCGCCGGTTTCTGCTGGCGTGCGGGGTGGATTTCGAAGAATGTCTGGAACCGCCGGAGGCGCTGGACACGGCACGCAAGGTGTTCGAGCGCCAGATTCGCTACTGGCAATGCCGTCCGGCCGTCGCCGACCGGGCAACGGTCCTGTCTCCGGCGGATGCCCGTATGTTGATCGGTTCTTTTGCCGATCGGCAACCCCTCTTTCTCAAGGAAAAGTTTTTCTGTTTCGAAGAGCTGCTTGGCAATCGACCTGAGTGGCATAAAACCTTTGCTGAAGGTGATTTCGCCGTGTTTCGCCTGACCCCGGACAAATACCACTACAACCATGTTCCGGTCAGCGGCACGGTGCTCAATTTCTACGAAATAGACGGTGACTACCACTCCTGCAACCCGGCGGCAATCGTGCGCCAGGTGACACCTTTTTCCAAAAATCGCCGGGTGGTCACGATCATCGACAGCGACGTGCCGGAGGGAAGCGGGGTCGGCAAGGTGGCGATGATCGAGGTGGTGGCGATGATGATCGGTCAGATCGTGCAATGCTACAGCGCCCATCGCTACGACAATCCGCAGAGGCTGAAACCGGGAATGTTCCTTCGCGCCGGAGCCCCCAAAAGTCTTTATCGCCCGGGCAGCAGCACCGACGTGCTGATTTTTGAACCGGGACGGATTGCGTTTGCCGACGACTTGCAGGCCAATCAGTTGCGAAGCGATGTGTACAGCCGTTTTGCCAGCGGGTTCGGCAAGCCGCTGGTTGAAACCGAGGTGCAGGTGCGTTCACCGATTGCTCGGGCCGCTTCGGTCTTTTAAGCGCAAGCAAACGGGGGGATTCTTATGACCAATCTGCTGTTTCTGCTGGTTCTTGGCCTGGTATGCGCTGTTGCACTGAGCTGGGGTTGCCGCCGTCTGACCGATCCTCAATGGCAGATCTGGGCAACGCTGCCACGCTATGATAGCGCGAGCGGTGCCTGGCTGGGCACCAACCTCACCTGGTACGGACTTATCACCGCCACCGCCAACCTGCTGGCTCTGCTGGTCGTATTCTGTCTGCTTGGCAGCATCGGCGTACCCGGTCCGGCCATGCTGCTGGTGGCCGGTGCCCTGTTGCTGGTAGCGCTGCCGGCGGCTCGCTGGGTGGCATGGCTGGTGGAGGGTAAACGTCATACTTTTACCGTCGGCGGTGCGGTCTTTGTCGGTTTCGTGACGCTGCCCTGGATTCTGGTCGGATACAATCACTGGGTTGCGACCGTGCCTGCGGACGCTTTACCGGTTCTGGTGGTGATGGGTGTCGTGGCGACGGGCTACGCTTTCGGCGAAGGCTTCGGGCGGCTGGCCTGTATCAGCTACGGCTGTTGTTACGGTAAACCACTTGAGGCCTGCGGCCCCCTCATGCGAGGCCTGTTCGAGCGTCGGCATTTCGTGTTTCGCGGAGAAACCAAGAAGATCGCCTATGCTGCCGGGCTGGAAGGGGAGTCGGTGGTGCCTGTCCAGGGCATTACCGCAGGGCTCTATTGCCTTACCGGCCTGATCGCCTCCGGCCTGTTTCTGGCCGGCCACTTTGCCTCGGCTTTTTTGCTGGCAGTCTGGGTGACCCAGGGCTGGCGCGTTGTGTCCGAGCTGTGGCGGGCGGATTATCGCGGTAACGGGCGGCTGTCCGCCTACCAGGTCATGGGTCTGTTGCTGCTGCCCTATGCCTTGTTGCTGGCCGGGCTGTTTCCCACTTCAAGCGGGATGGCCGTCGACATGGCCCGAGGGTTGCGGGGGCTGTGGCAGCCGTCGGTGTTGCTGGCCCTGCAAGGCAGCTGGCTGGTCACTTTTCTGTTTCTCGGTCGCAGTCAGGTGACCGGTGCCCGACTTTCCTTCCATGTTCATACCGAACGCATTTAAGCCCACCGGCATGCTGCTGTTGCGACCGCAGATGGTTTGGAACCGTCTTTGTGTCCAGGCCGACAGTCCGCATCGTCTGGCTCTGGGCCTGTCCGTCGGTGCGGTGCTGGGCCTGTCTCCTCTGCTCTGGGGCAGCAGCTTGCTCGGCATCACCCTGGCCTGGCGGCTGCGGCTGAATCTGCTCGCCGTGCAGGCGGGCAATTGCGCCAGCTACCCATTGCATGTGGTGTTGTTCATACCCTTTTTGTGGGTCGGCCAGAAATTGCTGCCCGCCTCGTCGCAACCCGTTCCCCTGTCTGCCTGGCGGGTTGCTTTGGCTGCCGGCCCCCAGTCTTTCATGCACAGTTTCTGGCAGGCCAATCTGGGGGCTTTGGCCGTTTGGTTGCTGTCTTCGCCTTTGTGGCTGGGGATTTTCTACCTGGGGCTGCGCGGACTGTTGAAGGGACGTCCCCGGCCATTGGCGCACGACGAAACCGATCCTCATAATAAATCAAACAAATCCTAACCGGAGTCGAATCGAAAAGGCTTACAACGGGTACGCTTCTGGCCGGGGCATTTACCACGAATGGCCGCCAGTTGACCGAAAGGATGAGACGATGGATTTTCTGGCCCTGCTGTTTTTTCTGGGGGGCCTGCTGTTGCTGGGCCGGATCAACGGACGCATCGCCCGGCGCAGGGCCCGGCAATGGCTGCGCTGGTATAAGGATGCGTAGCCATCTAAGAGCGGTTTTCCGCGGCCGACTGTATGTCGACTTCGGTGGAAAGGAACCCGATTCCCTTGCGCATCTCGCTCGTCTCCGAAACCTGGTTCCCCCAGATCAACGGGGTTTCCCGCACCCTCGACAAGTTGGTCGCCCATTGTTGTTCGCAGGGAGATGACCTGCAGTTGATCGTGCCCCGCTATGGAGCGGACAGCTTCAATCACGCCGGTGTGCAGGGCACAGCCCTGAGCGGTTTCTCTCTGCCTTGTTATCCCGAAGTGGTGCTGCCCCTGGCCAGTCCTGGCCGCCTGCGGCGGGAACTGCGCCGGTTCGGTCCCCAGCTGGTGCACATTGCCACCGAGGGGACCCTGGGCCTTGCCGCGTTGCGCGCGGCCCGGCAACTCGGCCTGCCCGTCGTCAGCTCTTATCACACCAATTTCCCCAGCTACCTGGAAGGCTATCGGCTGGGCTGCTTTGAACCGCTGGCCTGGCGGTACCTGCGCTGGTTTCACAACCGCACCCGACTGACCCTGTGTCCAAGCCCATCGACCAAAGCCTTGCTGGAAAAGCGCGGATTCCACCGCCTGGCACTGTGGAGCCGGGGAGTCGACAGTCAACATTTTCATCCCCGCAACCGGGATGCCGGATTGCGCCGGTCTCTGGGGTTTCTGCCCCAGGAAACCGTGGTGGTCTATCTGGGCCGGCTGGCTGCGGAAAAAAACCTGGAAATGCTCTTTGACGCCTTCAGCCGTTTACCGCCGGAGTCGGCCTGCCGTCTGCTGGTCATTGGTGACGGTCCTCTCGGTGACCGGTTGCGCGACCGGGCTGACCGCTGCTGTGTGTTTGTTGGTTATCGTCGCGGTCTGGAACTGGCGCAGATGCTGGCGCTCGGTGATCTGCTGGTTTTTCCATCGCTGACCGATACCTTCGGCAATGTCATGTTGGAGGGAATGGCCAGCGGGCTTCCGGCTATCGGTTTCAGAGTGCCGGGCCCGCAAGATGTGATTGACGAGGGCCGCACCGGGCGGGTTGTTGATTCCGTCGATGCCGATTCACTGGCGCGCGCCATTCATGAACTGGCCGCTGATCCCAACAGGTTGGCCAGCATGGGGAGGCAAGCCCGGGCTTTTGCCGAAACTCAGATCTGGTCTCGCATTATGGAGGAAGTCCGTGAGCAGTATAGGCGCCATATCGCCGTTGCCAAAGCGTCGGGAGCCTGATTCGGGGATTTTCCTGTTCATCGATCGGCGCTGGGGGAGAGGAATAGATAATCAGCAGGTTTCAAATGAAAAGCTCACTTCCGGCTAACAGGTGAAATGCAGTATTTCAATGTCTGCAGCACGCCCCTTTTTAGTAGTTGTTGCCCAACCCTTTTCCGAGAAAGGACGCGATCATGTCGGTCTCCCAACGGTTAAGGCTTTACGGCGCCGAATTTTCCGATCGTCTTAACCGGACGGAAGTCCTGGTGCTCAGACCATTGGCTAGGCTGAGGAAGAACCCCTGCCTGGGATTCTTTTTTGCTTTGTGCAGTCGCTTGGGAGACGGCCCGTTGTGGGCGGCGGTGGCCTTGACCCTGCTGCTGTTTGGTCAGCGTCGGGAACGGCTGGCGGTGGCTGCAGCGTCGGTGACGGCAGTATTGGCCGCCAGTTTTTTTTGCAATCTGAAAAAAATTGTCAAACGCCGGCGACCTTTTGAGTTGTGGCCGGAACTCACTTGTCTGGTGAGGCCACCGGATCGTTATTCTTTTCCGTCCGGTCACACCATGACAGCTTTCTCCCTGTACGGCACTTTTGCCACTCTGCTGCCGGGGTATGGCTGGATTTTTGGACCGGCCGCCGTACTGATAGGCCTGTCGCGGGTTTTTCTGGGAGCCCACTACCCCAGTGACGTGCTGGCCGGAGGATTTCTGGGTGCGGTGTTGGGCCATCTGGTGGCCCAGGCGACCCTTTTCTATATCGGCTGATTCGATCTGCCGGCCTTTATCAAAGTATTGCGCCACACAGGAAGGGAATATTAAACAACTGCCAGCTGGTGGACAGCGTCAGGCTGGCACAGAGTACCCTTTTTGTCGACATACCGCCTCTTTCTCCAACCCGTAGTGCCTCCAACCTGCCATGTGCCGGCCGATTTTTTCGGTCGGCAATTTTTTTATTCGGGGCCTCCTGTTCCGATTCAGTGTCCTGCCGCTGCCGGTTATTGAGTTGCCGGTTGTGAACAGAAGGCTTTAGCGGTAGAATGCCGCTATTTTTAACAGGAGATCCCATGAACAACAAAATGGTGCTGATCACCCTCATCGGACCCGACCGGCCCGGCATTCTGGCGGCCATCACCGGCTGTATCGCCGCCGCCGGGGCGCGAATCCGTGACATTGAACAGAGCGTCACTCATACCCTGATGCTGCTTTCCCTGCTGATCGATTTTCCTCCCGGCGACATGGATCAGAAACCGCTACTCAAGGATCTGCTGTTTCTGGCCAAGGAACAGGGTCTGGAACTTGATTTCGAGGTGATCGACGCAGCGGAATACGAAAAAATGCAATCTTCCCGGTACGGTTATGTGCTGACCATGCTTGGCGACCGGGTAGATGCCGGGGTGTTGACCCAGGTGGCCGCGATGCTCGCAGGGAGCCGTATCAATATCGACCGGATCAACAAGCTGACCCGCGGCCAGCTGCGCTGCGTGGAGTTTTTTCTCAATGTGCCGGATGACACCGATCTGAAAGGAATGACCCGGCAGTTGCTCACTGCCGGCGGAGGATTGGGCGTCGATATTGCCATCCAGAAGGAAAATCTCTACCGGCGGGCCAAACGGCTGGTGGTGCTGGACATGGATTCCACCCTGATTCAAATCGAGGTGATCGATGAGCTGGCCCGCCTGGCCGGGGTCGGCGACGCCGTGGCGGCGATTACCGAACAGGCCATGAACGGCGAACTCGATTTTCAACAGGCCCTGCGGGAACGGGTCCGCCGCTTGGAAGGGCTGCGGGTCGAGGCTCTGGATCAGGTCTATCGGGAGCTGCCCTTTACTCCCGGCGCCAAAACCCTGATCCGGATACTGCGCCGCCTCGGATTCAAGACGGCGGTGATCTCCGGCGGCTTTGACTTTTTTACCAACCGCCTCAAGGCGGAACTGGGCCTTGATTACGCGTATGCCAACGCGCTGGAGATTGCCGATGGACACGTCACCGGGCAGGTCAGCGGGGCCATCGTCGACGGACGGCGCAAGGCCGATCTGCTGACCGAAATCGCCGAACGCGAGGGCATCGCGCTGAGCCAGGTTATCGCCATCGGTGATGGGGCCAACGATCTGCCCATGCTCGGCCGGGCCGGTCTCGGCATTGCCTTTAACGCCAAGGCCCGGGTACGGGAGCAGGCCGACTACCACATCAACCAGCGCAGTCTCGATTCGATTCTGTATCTGCTCGGCATCGCCGAGTGGGAGATCGCGGAACTGGACCGGTGAAGCTTCCCGCTCCACTCCTCGAAGGTCGCCTGGTGCGCCGCTATCAGCGGTTTCTGGCCGATGTGGAGCTGGCCGACGGACGCCTGGTGACCGCCCATACCCCCAACACCGGCAGCATGCGCCAGTGCGCGGTACCCGGCCATCGGGTCCTGGTGTCGCTGTCGGACAACCCCGGGCGCAAACTCAAGTTCACTCTTGAACTTATTCAGGTCAACGGCCACTGGGTCGATACCCACACCCATCGCACCAACCGGGTGGTGGAAGAGGCTCTGCGCCGGGGCTGGATTGCCGAACTGCGGGATTACTGCATAACCCCCGAATATCCCTTCGGTGCCAGCCGCATCGACTTTCTCCTGGAAAACCAACAGCGCAAGGTGCTGGTTGAAGTGAAAAACGTCACCCTGATCTGCGCTCCCAGGGTAGCCTGTTTTCCCGATGCCGTAACCCTGCGCGGGCAGAAACATCTGCGGGAGCTGATGGACGCCCGCAGGGCGGGCTATGGAGCGGTGATTTTCTTTCTGGTGCAGCGCGGCGAAGCCACGGCTTTTACGCCCGCTGATGCCATCGACCCCGACTACGGTCGGCTGTTGCGCCAGGCGCTCGCCGAGGGCGTCGAGGTATTGGCCTATGGCAGCCGGGTCAGTCCGCTGGAATGTCGGGTCGCAGAAAAACTGGCGCTCAGGCTTTAACTCCTTTGCGCGGTTCAGGGAAACAGCGGGGCAGGATCTTTTTTATGCATGCCGTCGGTCTGATTACCGAATACAATCCCTTTCACAACGGCCACCTGCATCATTTGCGGCTGAGTCTTCGGCAGGCCGATGCGGAGGTGGCGGTGGCGGTGATGAGCGGCCACTTTCTGCAGCGTGGCGAGCCGGCTCTGGTCGACAAGTGGCAACGTACGGCCATGGCCCTGGCCGCCGGGGTAGATGTGGTGATCGAGCTGCCTTTTGCGTTCGCCTGCCAGAGCGCTCCGGTTTTTGCCCGGGGCGCGGTGCAGTGTCTGCAGGGGATCGGTGGCGTGGAATCGCTCTGCTTCGGCAGTGAGACGGGTGATTTGAAGGCTTTGTCAGCCTGTGCCGAACTGCTTCGGCAACAGCAGGCGGCGCTGGCGGACGGGACGGCCGGACAACTGCGCCAGGGGGTGCATTACGCCGAGGCCCGTGCCGCGCTGGTTGCCCGACTGAGCGGCTCGCCACGGCTGACGGATCTGTTGCGGACGCCCAACAATATTCTGGCCATTGAGTATCTGGGGGCGTTGACCGATCTGGGCAGCAGCATCCGGTCCTTGACCATTCCCCGCATCGGCGCCGGTTATCACGACAGAGAAGCTGTCGGCTGTATCGCCAGCGCCACCGGCATTCGCCAAAGGCTGTCCGCAGGGAAGCCGGTGGATGCCTATGTGCCGGCGGCCATTGCCGGTCTGTTGAAGCGGGCAGGGGAGCAAAAGCTGTTTGCTTCGGAAGAATTTCTGCACCGTTTGGTGCTCGGTCAGATCTTTCGGGGCCGCGACGCATTGCGAAAAATCGTTCAGGTTGAAGCGGGGCTGGATCGCCGCCTGATCAACGGGGCGCTGGAGAGCCGCAGCTGGGTCGACCTGGTCGACCGGGTCAAGGCGCGGCAACTGACTCGCACCCGGGTCCAGCGGATTCTCTGTTACGTGCTCAACGATCTGCGCCCGTCCCAGCTTCATGCCTGTTTTGACGGCGGGCCGCGCTACCTGCAGCTGCTGGGTTGCAGCGAGCGGGGTCGGCGCTTTCTGGCCGCCGGCCGTAAACAGCGCAGCCTGCCCCTGGTCGGCAACTTTTCACGGATCTATGCCACCCTGAAACGCTTCTATGGCCCTGGCAGCGAGGCCCTGCAGCAGGCTCTGACCCAGTTGGAACTGGATCTGCGGGCGACCCGCAACTACAGTCTGCTGCTGCCGGGCTGGACCGGCGGCAACCGCCATCGGGACTTCTTTGAAGAGGTGTTGCGGGCATCATCCGCCGCATTCTGAAGGGCGGTTATTCAATAATCAGATTGGGCAGTTCGTCGGGGTTGTCGTCACCGGCGGGAAACTTGTCGGCAAGAATTTCGCCGCAGCGACCGATGGCCGCACACAGGGCGGCGCAGGCTTCTCCCCGACGCAGACCATCGGTGACGATGGCGACGATTTCCTGCCATGTCTCTTTCGGGACCAGGGCGTTGATGCCCCGATCCGCCAGCACTTCGACCCGGTGCTCGAACAGGCAGATCAGAATCAGGATGCCGGTCCCCTCGCGGGTGTGATGCAGCCCCTGCTGGATAAAGGCGATCATCGCCTTGTCGTCTACTTCGGCGGCCATCTCCGCTTCGGAGATAAATTGCCGCTTAAGGGCCGGAAAGCTGCTGATCAGCAGCTTGCAGGGCAGGTAGAGCAGCAAAAAAGCCGGCAGGAAGGCCCACAGGGAAGCTTCCCACCACCACCAGCTGAACAGGGCGGCGATCGCCAGGGCGAAACAGCCGCCGCCGATGATTTCGGCCCGGGGGTAGTCGCCGGCCGCCGCCGCCAGCATCGGCACAATCTCGCCGCGGGTGGTTTTCTCCACCTCCCGCACCGCCTGTTCAATACGCTGTTTTTCCTCTGTGGAAAAGAAATCGCCGGATTTTATCGCCATGCCGGATGTCCTTTGATGTTGCAAAAAAACGTGATCGGTTTCGCGGTCACACCAGGCCGTCTCCGTTCAGTCGGAGAAAAAGCCACCGGAGTCAATCACCAGCGGCCGGAGGCACCGCCGCCACCGAATCCGCCGCCACCGCCGCTGAATCCTCCACCTCCGCCAAAGCCACCACCACCAAAGCCACCCCCGCCGAATCCGCCGCCACCAAACCAGATGCCGCGGCTGCGACCGCTCCGGGAATGAGGAATAAACAGGCGCAGCAGCGCCGGGCCGAAAAAGAACAGGATAAACAGCAAGCCAAGAGGGTTGCGTCGGCGCTCGGCGTCCTGGCGGGGGCGGCCCTGGTATTCGCCACGCACGGCCTGGATCATGGCCTCCACTCCGGCGACAATGCCGCCGTCGAAATCACCCCGTTGAAAATGGGGCGCGATTTCGTTGTCGATGATCCGTCCGGCCAGCAGGTCGGTGAGGACACTTTCCAGGCCGTAGCCGACTTCGATGCGCAGGGCCCGGTCGTCCCGGGACACCAGCAGCAGGGCGCCGTTGTCCCGGCCCTGTTGGCCGATGCCCCAGCTCTCGGCGACCCGCAGAGCATAGAGTTCTACGGGATGACCCTGCAGGGAAGGAATGGTAAGAACCACGATCTGGGTCGAATCGCTGTCCTCAAAAGCCCGCAGCGAGCGTTCCAGCTGTTGTCGGGTGGCGGGACTGATAAGATTGGCCCGATCCGTCACATAGCCCTCGGCGCGGGGAATCTCCAGGGCGATGGCGGGGCAGGCCAGGCCAAGCCACAAACACAGCGCGATGCCGACGAGTCGTTTCATCTCAGAAGGTCACCCGGGGCGCCTGCTCGGCGCCGGCCGCCGCTCGAAAAGGCTCTTTGCGTTCCAGTTGCAGCAGAAACCGGTTGGTCAGGTTGCCGGGAAAGGTCCGGATCGAGCTGTTGAAGGTCTGCACCGCCTGGTTGTAGCGCTGCCGGGCCACGTTGATGCGGTTTTCCGTACCTTCCAGCTGGTGCTGAAGGTCACGAAAATTCTGGTTGGCTTTCAGGTCGGGATACTGCTCGGCCACTACCAGCAGCCGGGACAGAGCCCCTGACATGCCCTGCTGGGCCTCCTGGAACCGGGCCATGCTGGCCGCGTCGCCAAGCTGGCCGGGGGCGATATTGACCTGCCCCACCCGGGCCCGGGCTTCGGTAACCGCCTCCAGGGTTTCCCGCTCATGGGCCGCATACGCCCTGACCGTCTCCACCAGATTGGGAATTAAATCCGCCCGTCGTTGGTAAGTCGCCTCCACATCGGCCCAGGCGGCGAAGACCGCTTCCTCGTTCTGCTGAATGCGATTGTAGCCACAGCCGTTCAGGGACAGCAGACCGAGCAGCAGCAACGGCCACAGCAAGGACATTTTTTTCATCGGGGTATCTCCTTGGAATCGAATTGGCGGGTTTTCGCCAATATAGTGAAGGCGGTGGCGAAAGTAAAGGCGGAGGCGCTGCTTTGGTCATTGCGCTCTCATTTTATCCAGATCGCAACAGTCAGCAGAAAAAGGATTGCAATCGCTCCGAAATTGCTTCATATAGCAGGCTGTCTGGTCACGCAAAGGACGGATAGGGCCGGCTCAGGCTTATTTAAGGAAGACAACATGAAAAAAACTGTTGGCTGGCGGGAATGGCTGGCGCTGCCCGAATGGGACGTCCCGGCCATCAAGGTAAAACTGGATACAGGAGCGCGGACCTCCTCCCTGCACACCTGGTTCATTGAGCCTTTTGAGTTGGAAGGTCGCCAGTACGTCCGGTTCGGGCTGCACCCCCTGCAGCACCGGCAGGATGTTGTGCGGCTCTGCCAGGCTCCGGTCATCGACCGGCGCAGCGTCAGGGACAGCGGCGGGCATAGGGAAGTGCGCTATGTGGTGGAGACCACCGTGGCTTTCCTGGGTTGCCGGTGGCCCATCGAAATCACCCTGACCAGACGGGATCGCATGCAGTTTCGCATGTTGCTGGGCCGTTCGGCCATGGCCGGCAAGCTGCTGGTCGATCCCGCGGCCTCGTTCCTCGGCGGTCGCGGCCTGGCCGCTGCCTACAACCGGGAGGGGGGCAAATGAAAATCGCCATCCTGTCCCGGAATCCCGACCTCTATTCGACCCGCCGTCTATATGAATCGGCCGCCATGCGCGGCCACCAGGTCCAGGTCATCGATCCGCTGCTCTGTTACATGACCATCGCCCCCGACCGGCCGACCCTGCATTTCAAGGGCGAGCAACTGACCGGGTTTGATGCGGTGATTCCCCGTATCGGCGCCTCCATCACCTTTTACGGCACCGCGGTGGTGCGGCAGTTCGAGATGATGAACGTCTACAGCATCAACGAATCCGTCGCCATCAGCCGCTCCCGGGACAAACTGCGCAGCCTGCAGCTGCTGTCCCGCAAGGGCGTTGGCCTGCCGGTGACCGGCTTCGCCCACTCGACCCACTTTACCCGCGACCTGATCGGCCAGGTCGGTGGGGCTCCCCTGGTGGTGAAGCTGCTGGAAGGCACCCAGGGGATCGGGGTGGTGCTGGCGGAAACCCAGAAGGCCGCCGAAAGCGTCATCGAAGCTTTTCGGGGGCTCAAGGCGCAGATTCTGATTCAGGAGTTCATCGCCGAATCCAGAGGGGCCGATATCCGCTGTCTGGTGGTCGGCG